>NZ_JBINJF010000004.1:0-236981 GCF_043951865.1 Halalkalibaculum sp. DA3122 | reverse complement strand
TCCAGCGGAAGTACCCGGTAGCTCAAATTTGGGTATCCTCACAAATAGCTGCGAAATTGGGCCGTGCACTTCGTTGAAGTAAACATGAGGTGCTCCCTGTACATATGTACTATTCCGCGGTCATGTTTCCTTCGCCTCGTGCACAACCAAATTTCCTGGTGAATAATCCGGGTTAACGAACCAGGGTACGTTTGCACGACCATTTCCCGCCGCCTTGTTGGCAGGAAATATCCTGGTATGGAAGATTCAGGTTAGTATCAGATAAAAATTCACCAGAAATTAAATATTTACCAACGCTGTGAATCACCTCTATTTTGAAATACAAGCCGATGATTTGGAACGAGCATCCGATTTTTACCGTGAAATTTTTGGATGGGAATTTCAGGAAAACCCACACGCGCCTGTAGAATATCTGAGAATTGAGACCGGCGGAATGGCGGGGGGAATGTTAAAACGTCCATCCGAGACTCCGCCACCCGAATGCGGAACCAATGCCTTCGTCTGTTCTTTTGAAGTGGATAATTTTGATGCTGTTTCCGAACAGATTCAGAATTTGGGTGGGGAAATCGCCATGCCGAAATTCCCGATTCCAAAAACCGGCTGGCAGGGCTATTTTGTGGATACCGAAGGAAATACGTTTGGTCTTTTCGAAGTGGATGAGAGGGCCGGGTAATCTATAGGTCGCTGGAAAGACTAAAAGAGACCTTTGCAAAACCCCTGGATTTTTCAAAGCCCTTTAAAACTCAAAATCTGAATATTCAAATAACGATATCATGAAAACAAAAAACCAGAAGCTGCTCGAAGAGATTAATGAGGCCTTTGCCCGCAATGATTTGGATTTTATCATCGAGCACGTTACGGATACGATTCGCTGGGAAATTGTGGGCGATATGATCGTGGAAGGAAAAGAGGCGTTCGCCAAAGCGCTGAAGGAGATGCAAGCCGACGAGCCGATGGAGCTGACGATTCATCATATCATTACCCACGGCAAGGCAGCATCGGTGAACGGGGAGATGAAAACAGCAGGCGGGGAGAGGTATGCTTTTTGTGATGTATACAAGTTCAGCGGATTCAAGAATCCCAGGATTACGGAGATGACTTCATATGTGATAGCGGTTAAAACTTGAGGGCAGAGCGTTAACCCGTATTACACAAATAGTTATGTAGGGGGGCAAGATCTCTGGTTATACATTTCAATACGTTTTGCAACTCCCCCTTCTGCCAAATGCAATTGGTTACTCGTCAAAATTGAAATCATGATCGAGGTCGGAAATATCATCGGCCCGGGAGCGAAGTTCTGCCGAATATTTCCACAGGGGCTCATCCTCCTGCTTGAGAACGCAGCTGAGGTCGGCCGCGCGGTAGCAGATTTGTCCGACCAGGTTATTCACGCTTTTTTCATCATCCAGCCCTTCACTGAGAGCGTGTTCAACCGAAGCCCGAACGCCCCTGAGAAATAGCTGCGCGGGAGATTCCGCATCGACAACAGCCAATGCTTCCCTGATTTTTTCCCTCCAGTAGGGAACCTGTTCAAGCTTAAAATCGGACTCGGCGGCGATCTGCTCGTCAGACCATCCCTCTTTCTCGGCCCGTTCTAATAACGCGGCACCTTCGGGCATGAGTTTGTCAAAACGTACATTCCCGATACCGAGATGATTCCTGTAATTATCGTAGCTGTAGCTGAACAATTCGGCTGCTAAAAATGGATTCGTTTCATTCGCATGGCTTCGGTTTTTATGTTTGCAATTAATGTATATCGATCCAGTGAAAAAATAATTTTTCTGCAATTAATGGTCTTGTTTCTTGAACCGACACCTGGTCCGGAATGCGGGTGAAAATCGAGCTTTTCGGAGAGTGAGTTGAAATTCTAGACATTTATTTGATGGTAAATGAGAAGTAGGTTTTTCGAGGGTTTTACAAAACCCCAGGACCTATCTCCTTGTCAATTCTTGAACGCCGAAAGAAATGATAAAATCGGTCAAAATGCGGTGCTTGTCAGTTAAAAAACAATATCACCCGGGAATCGTAAAGGTGACTTGAAAATTTATTGACAAATAAATTACTGATTTTTTTACTTTTATCGATGGATAACAATTACAACGATGGAAGGTTCAGATAACAGGCATACGCCGGTAACACTGGCCATATTACCTTTTGAAAACCTGTCAACCGGCAGTGAGCTGGAGATCTTCTGCAAATCGTTCTCCCTGGATTTGATCACCGAGCTCTCGCGGTTCCGCCAGTTCCAGATTATTTCGTATGATTCGGTGCGGGATATGGGGCTGGATCAGGATTCAGATGAAGCAAAGTTTCACCAACTGAACACCGACTTTTTTGTCCGTGGCACATTTCGTCACCAGGATCGGCAGATCCGCATCAACATTCAGCTGGTGGACAGCCGGTCGCTTCACCTGGTGTGGGCTGACCGGTTTTCGGGAGATTATGAGGAACTGATCAGTATTCAGGAGCATGTGTTGCTGGAGCTGGTCTCTACGCTCCAGTTGCAGTTGAACCGCAATCTTCTCGCCTCACTAAGAAGCAAAAAAAGAACGCACCTCAAAGCCTATGAATGCTGGCTTTATGGACTGGAGGAATTGAAAAAGGGATCACTGGAAAGCGATCTGAAAGCCCGCGAATATTTTCGACACGCCATCGAAATCGATCCGGAATACGCCCGGGCCTATTCGGGCATGTCGCTGACCTATTTTAATGAATGGAGCTGCCAGCTGTGGGACCGCTGGGAACTAAGCCAAAACGGGGCTTTCGAATGGGCACAAAAAGCGATTGAACTGGATGAACAGGATTACGTGGCCGCTTACGTACTGGGGCGGGTTTTCCTGTACCAGCGGGCGTATGAAACGGCCGAGTATTTCCTTCGGAAATCACTGCGCCTCAACAGCAACGACCCGGAAAGCCTGATACAAATCGCCCCCTGCTTCCTGTACCTGGGATACGGTAAAGAGGCCTACCGCCTGTACCAAAAGGCGTTGCGGTTGAATCCGGCGGGAGATCAGACCTATTTTCCCATCGGGGCTTTAATCCTCTACGATTTGGGCAGAGTTGAGGAAGCGATGTCGCTGATTAAACGCACCCGGGGAAATCCGTACGTTGATTTTAAGGCCTATTGCGCGGCCGCCTGGTACGAGCTGGGAGACCAGGAAAAAATGAATCAGTGCCTGGAAGAGTTCCTGCAGTGCTATGCCGATGTCGTAAATCACGGGGTCAAAGCCGATCTCACGGAGGCGTTCGAATGGATGAGCAAAATAAACCCCTATAAAGAGGGAACCCGTCTGGAACAGTTTTGGAAGCACGTCACGGGGGAGACGTTCCGTCCTCAAAAACCGGAAATGCCCACTCTTGTTTCACATAGAATAAACAGGATGGAGGAGTCCGTCGACTACTGGAAGTTTTCTTTTGGAGGGCGAACGATACAGCTTTCGGCTGTCAAGGGGTTTTCTGATATCCGCCGGCTGGTTGGCTGCGCCGGTACGCCCGTGCACTGTACGGAGCTTATGGGAACAGCCGTACTGTCTGACGGGGAAGAGGTGATTGATGAAAAGGCAAAATCAGAATACCGGAGGGAAATAGAAAATCTCCGGGAAGAGATCGAAGAAGCCGAAGCCTGCCACGATTTTGCACGGGCGGAAGCTGCACAAAAAGAGTACGAACAACTGGTAGAGCACCTGTCGGGGGCACTGGGCCTGAGAGGGAATATTCGCAAAGCGGGGAATACGGTGGAGAGAGCCCGATCGGCCGTTACCTGGCGTATTCGCAGTGCCATCTCCAAAATTGAGCAGGAGCATCCGTCTCTGGGCAAGCACCTCTCCAACTCCATAAAGACGGGGACCTTCTGTATCTATAAACCGGAAAAGCAGGTCGACTGGGAGATCATCTGAAACCAGGAGGAATACCGGTTGAAACGGAACTTCCTTAAATACACAGACTGCCAAGCCCTGGATTTTTGTCTTTTTCTGACAGAACGCCAATAGGGTTATCACTAAGGTTGTGATTCAACAACGGCACTTTCCATTCAGTTCTAGCCCGTATTTCTCACGATAATGTATGCAAAAATCATGTACCCTGGTGGCAGGCAGTATCTTACCTCATTTTTTACCGACCTTTTAATTTGACAGGGTGTAAAACGCTGCGAGATTCGCCCTTCAGCTGCGTTAAAGGGAACATCACCTGCTCAACGTACAATGGTACGTCTGCACGGCCATTTTCCCTTTGCCTTGCTGAAGAACAAATTTCCTGGTGGAGGTAAATCCAGGCTAGGGTCGTCGGTAAGGACTACTTCTGCAGCGAAAAGGCAGGAGAGAAGCAGTACGAAGAATGGCCGCCGTCTCATCAATGTCGGTGATGCTACCAAAGCCTACCCGTACTCTGTACCATCACAGAAGCAGTAAAATCGAGCCCCTGTCAGCAAGAAGTTCAGGTCGCGAGCAACAGGCCGGATAGCACACCTTACAAGCTCCTCACATCGTAAGGCCCGGACTTACGCAGTACAAGTACCAGCCCAAAAGAGACCACAGGGTCCAGATCACCGGCTGGTTACCACACAAACAACATCATGAAGTAAATAAAATGGGAATCATTAGCACTATGAAAACAACAACCCTGGAACGACCAAATAAAGAACGGAACCGTCCGAATCCCTTCGGAGAGGCGATGTACCTTGCCGATGGCGGCATGGAATCGATATTGGTTTTTAAACGCGGCGTCGAGCTGAATCATTTTGCTGCCTTTGAGCTGCTCAATAACGAAGAGGGGCGGGAGGAGATGAGAAGATATTTCATCCCCTTTCTCGACCTGGCCGTTCAGTACGACTACCACTTTGTCGCGGAAACGCCAACGTGGAGAGCCAGCCCCGACTGGGCGTTTAAGCTCGGTTATTCTATCGCTGAAATGAATGCGATCAACAGCTATTCGGTTCGCTTTTTGCGTGAACTGATCGAAGAACACCGGATCCCGGCCGAAAAAACGCTTGTCAGCGGAAACCTCGGTCCGAGGGGAGACGGATATTTTGTGGATCAGATGATGACACCCCGGGAGGCCCGCGCCTACCACAGCGAGCAGATCAAAACCTTTGCCCTTGCCGATGCCGACCTGGTCAGTGCGTTCACCCTGAATTATACCGATGAAGCGATTGGTATAGTGCTGGCTGCACGCGAATTCAACATTCCGGTGGTGATCTCTTTTACCACGGAGACCGACGGCCGACTGCCCAGCGGCAGCACGCTGCGGGAGGCGATTGAGAAAACCGATAACGAAACCGACGGGTATGCTACATTCTTCATGATCAACTGTTCTCATACCGAACACTTTAAACACGTGTTCAGGGAAGGAGGCGACTGGATCAGCCGGGTTGGAGCAATCAGGGCCAATGCCTCCCTGAAGAGTCACGCTGAACTGGACGAATCGGAGACCTTGGACAGCGGGGACCGTTGCCTGCTGGCGTCGGGTTATCATGAGCTGAGTCACCTGCTGCCCAACTTGCAGGTGGTGGGCGGCTGCTGCGGCACCGATTACAGTCATATTGCGAAAATTTGCGAGGTGCTGTTTCACGATGACCCCGCAAAATGCCGTGAAGCCGTTGACGAGTATCAACATTTATATTAACGGCTACACTGCGTGTGGCTGAACTGGATCCCACTGAAGGTGGTTGCCCTGTTCCGGGCTATTGTTCAGCCGCATATCCCATAAACCTGATATTATTCTGCTGCATTCTGTACAGGTAGTGTGGGACCGATGCACGGGTGCATGGGACTGCCACCGAAATTGCATGTGTTCTTCCGGCTTCAAAGGGGAAATGAGTAGTGCCGGTATTCCAACAGGTAGCTCAAAATTGGTTTACGTTTTTTTGATTCATTTCACTAGTAAACGGGTAATTAAAGAAATACCCAGTTGAATTTTGGTCCTACAACACGTCATTTTGTATATAATCCATTCCGGCTAAAAGGTGCAGATTCATCCAGCACAAAAAAGACAATATCCGAATCCTCGTTGGCTTTCAGGGTCAACTGTTTATTTTTTACGATTATTTGATCGCCTTCATGTACCGTATCTCCGGGATCTTCCAATGTTACTGATCCGCCAAACAGGTACATGAAGGCGGTATGGCCATGCAGTACGGGAGTCTGTATAGAGTTTCCATTTTCCAGACGCAGATCATAAAATACCACCTCACTTCTGAATAGCATTGGAGCCTTCGAACGGTCGTGGCCGGCAAGCAGCCGCCACTGGTTATGGCTGTAGATCTCGCCGGGTTCGTAAAACTGGACCTTCGGCTCCAGGGCATCCGCTTTGGGACGGATAAATATCTGCAGCATCTCTACGGTTTCATCGCCCTCTCGGACGCCTTCTTCGTGGTGAATACCACTGCCGGCATTCATCAGCATCAGGTGCTTGTTGTGAATGGGGATGTCGTTACCGTCGCTGTCTTTGTGATGCATGGTGCCTTTGCGCAGGTACGACAAAATTTCCTCGTTCTGATGCAGGTGCATCGGCACCCGGGCGCCGGCTTCCAGCATGGCGTGTTCCAGCCGCCCGATTTGGGCAATGCCGTGATCGCTGGAATCTGTTATGGCTCGGCCGAGTGGTAAAAAGCTGGAGGTAAACGTCCCCCGGCTTACCTTGTGTCTCTTTTCGGATCTGGCGATATGAATCATGATATATTTACTCCAGTTCTTTTAATAGGTCCCGCACGTCAAGGGGTTTGGTGACCATCTTGACCGAGCCGTCTTCGGTGTATTCCCATTCCTCGCGGGGACGGTCGCGGTACAGTTCCACGCCGTTGCCATCCGGATCGTCCAGGTAAATGGCCTCGGATACTCCGTGATCGCTGGCTCCGCTGATGGGATAGTCTTTATCAATGAGCCGCTGAAGAACTTCGGCCAGGTCTTTCCGCGTGGGATATAGAATGGCGGTGTGATACAAACCGGCACTGCTTCGTGGCGCGGGCTGACCGCCTTTGCTGTGCCAGGTATTGAGTCCAATGTGATGATGGTACCCGCCGGCCGAAAGAAAGGCGGCGTTTTCTCCGTACATGGTCGTCAGTTCAAACCCCAGCAGGTCGCGGTAAAACTCAAGGGCCCGGTCCAAATCGGATACCTTCAAATGCACGTGCCCGATGCGGGTTTCGGCCGGGGTGGTATATTCTTTATTCATAGCAGCGTAAATTTGGGATGTAAATATTATGCGACAAATTTTTCAATATAGGTATCGAGTCCGGTGGGCTTGCGCCCGAGCAGCTGCTCCATGTCATCATAGGTGAAATCCAGCGCACCGTTGACAAAAGTGGTTGCCGTCATCACGCTCATGGCAATTTGCTCTTCGGGTAATCCGATTTCTTCCAGCGTTTGCTCAAAGTCTGAGATCGAAACATCTGTATAGGTGATCTCTTTGCCGGAGGCTTCGCTCAGCATTTCGGCAATTTCATTGAGTGTATACGCTTGTCCCGATGTTATTTCGTAACTGTTGTTTTTATGTTTTTGGGGAGCTGCGAGGCCGTTGGCCAGGGCTTCGGCCATCTCTGAACGCAGCGCCAGGTTGATAGCCTTTCCGTCGGATGGGAATGCCCATTGGCCGGTTTCCAAAGCATTGCCCAGGAACAGCGGGAGAAATTCCATATAGAACGTATGGCGGTAAATGGTATAGGGAATGCCGGAATCTTTAATGAGCTTCTCCGTTGCGGCGTGATCGGTCGAAAGCGGGCTCAACTCCTTATCGGCCTCCACAATACTGGTATAGAAAATCTGCTCCACACCTGCTTCCTTGGCGGCATCAATTACATTTTTATGCTGCCGGGTTCGTCCTTCCAGGGTGCTCGAAGAGATCAGAAGGACCGTATAGATTCCCTGGACGGCTTTTTCGATCGACGGATAATCGGTATAATCGCCAATTCGAATTTCGACGCCTTTCTCTTTTAGCTCAGCGCCTTTTTCTTCGCTTCGGACGAGTCCGGCGATATCCGCATCGGGATTTTTTTCGAGTAAAAAATCAATGGTTTGTGAGCCTAATTCTCCGTTTGCTCCGGTTATGAGTGTCATGATGTTGAAGGTTAAAGGTTAAAGGTTGGAGGTTGGAGGTTAAATGTTGAAGGTTGTTGGGGATGGCGGGTTGAGTTAGTTGCGTAGTATTTTCCAGCTGGCCGGGCCGTTGACTTTGCTCCTGCTCGTAAGTTGCATAAGCAGCAGTTGCATGCGTTCGAGTGTACCGCTCACCGAGAGGTCGCCGGCGATAATCGGGTTGAATCCCGCTGTTTCCACCAGTTCGGTGACGGTTTCCAGGGCTTCCTCGTCGTTACCCGCAATAAAGGCATCGGCCTGCCTGCCGCCGATGACCGGTTGTTCAAAGTCGGCGGCGAAGGTCGTGTTAAAAGCTTTAACAACCTTGGAGTGCGGGAGCCACTGCTGCAGTTCTTCAGCCGCACTGCTGTCCGGTGCCGTTGTCAGCTTGCTGAAATCTTCATCTACGGGATTGGCTATGCTGATCACAATTTTCTGGGTGGACACATCGCGTATCTTGTGGGCCAGTTCTTTTTCGACCCCGTGCGGAACGGCCAGAACAATGATGTCGGCCTCCCAGCTGCATTCGTGGGCACAGTCTATGGGTTTTGCACCAGCATCCGGATGAGCCTGTTGTATTTTTTCCGTCAGCGAACCCAGTTGACCGGGTGTTCGGTCAAAAAGAAGCAGACGGTAGTTGCCACCTGAAATACTTCTTGCAATGGCGGAGCCCATAGTTCCACCGGCTCCGATGATGGCAATGGTTTGTTTGGTAATAGGCATAATGGTTGTTCTGCTTGCAGTTTTATTTTGTTACTGCAAAGGTAGCCTGCCGCCGCCCCTATGTCATTGATATGTGTCAGGAATCACTCTTGATATATATCAAGAGGCAAACCAATAAGAAAATATAATTCAATACACGTGGATGTTATCTCCAAAGATCATTTTTAGAGGACTTTACAAAACCCTTACTTCCTCGTTCTGAGGGAGTTGTACTCTCGTTAAAGGTCACCAAGGTCGGTAGTCGGTAGTTCAACTACCTCCCAACAAAATGGCAGGTTTTGCAAAGCTCCCTTTAAATAAGAAGGTATGAGGAGTAAAGATTACCCGCTGAAACTTCCGCGAACCCGGCTCAGCGTCTCGGGACTCATTCCCAGGTAGGAAGCCACCAGGTTCAGCGGTACTCTATTCATGAACTCGGGATTATGCCGGATGAGACGGGCATATTTTTCTTCGGCCGTAAGTCCCAACGCATTTTCGACGCGCTGCTGCAGGGCTATATAGGCGTTCTGTATGATGATACGATGATATCGCTCGTAGGCGGGCATTTCTTCCAACAGTTTTTCATGGTTTTTCCGGTCAAGGACAAGCAGCTCGCTGTCTTCAAGGATTTCAATATTTAGCGTAGAGGGATCCCCCGTAAAAAAGCTTTGCAGGTCCGCAATCCACCATCCGTCAAAGGCAAAACGCAGCACGTGCTGGTTGCCTTTCGAATCTACGGAATAAGAGTAAAGAGCCCCCTTTTCCACGAACGTCAGCTCACGGCAAATATCACCTTCCTGCAGTAAAAACTGCCGTTTGAGCATCCGCTTGGGGCGAAAATTATTTTTACATCGTTTCCACTCCTCATCGGATAGAGTGACATGTTCCTGAATGCTTGCTTTTAACTGCTCATACATTGGGTTGTCAGCTCAATGGTTAATATTGATAACCGAAAATGTACAGGGAAATTTCAGGAAATAAAAAGCGGATACCCTGTATGAGGATATCCGCTTGGCATGCGACAGGAGCTGTTTTGCGCTCATCAATGTTGGATAAACTGAACGTTCAGTTGCAGTTCGATCTTGTCACCCACAACCACGTTTCCGGCTTCGGTTACGGCACTCCAGGTGAGGCCGAATTCTTTCCTGTTAATCGTTCCGGTCACTTCAAATCCGGCTTTGGTGTTTCCGTAGGGATCGCCGACGGTTCCGCCGTGTACGACGTCCAGCTCCACCTCTTTGGTGACGTCACGGATGGTCAGCTGGCCGGTTACTTTATACTCAGCGTCGCCGACCTTCTCAAAGTTTGTGGACTCAAAGATAAGCTGCGGATACTGTTCAGCATTAAAAAAATCGTCGGATTTCAAGTGCTGGTCACGATCTTCGTTGTTTGTTGAAATACTGTCGATGTCAGCGGTAAATGTTGCTTTCGCATTTTTGAAATCGTCACCGTCGGCTTCAATTTTTCCATCATACGAACTGAAGCTTCCGGTAACGGTCGAAATCACCAGGTGCTTCACTTTAAATTGAATTTCAGAATGCGTGGGATCAATTGTCCACAAGGTTTTAGTTGCTGTATTCATTGTAATACTAGTTTGTTTTAAACGATTTAATGTATGCCTAACATACAGCAGGCCGCCGTACCCACCATTGATATTTGGCAGGAAATGGTCTTGATATATGTCAAGACAAGTGTTAGAAGAGTCGCTTCTTATTCAGTTCCTCGATTACTTGGAGTTTTCTTATAAAGTTACGAACCCCCTTTCTCTTTTTCAGGGTTCTTAATCATCTTTCCTAGTTCATTTTTTCAATGATCAAAAAACGAACCTGGAAAATCACCGGCGGGGATTCGTTATTGGTTCAACAAATAACGCATAACCAATCCACTAATAACTAAACTTCGGCTGCGTTACATTTTGCCGGACGACTCACGAATTGCAAGAGCGGGTGGGGATTAGGGATGAAGGATTATGGATTTCGGGGAGGGATGGAGAACACGGGTCAATTTCCCTAAATCTTTCTTCTCAAGAGGGGCTTGGGGGCAGCTCATTTTTACCAACGAGTTCTTCTCCATTCTCTGCCTGGATTTTTTGCTCCCTTTTATAGAGAATCCTCTCCCGTTTCTGTCACCGGGAGTGCTGGTATTGCAAAATTGCAAGAGCTGCCCACTTCCATTATTGCAAAAATACAATCATTCTCTTCGCAGTCCTTGTCCCGCATAACCCGGCGGTATGGTCAGTTCTCATAAAAGAGACTTAAATGTCTTTTTATATAAAAATTTTGGGATTTGGAACTGTCTGGCATGAGGATTGCAAGTAGTATAGGTAAACAATAAAAGACAAAATTGTCTTAAATAATAAAATCAAAACTTCCATTATTATGAACGTCCCAACACTCAGTTTTCGCCTTTTACTCGGATTGGTAATCATTGGGCTGTCAAACATGGCCTACGCCCAGACAGAAGAATACGAACTGGATGGCATGACCTTTGGCATGCCGGAAGCAGAAGTCTTCACCGAAGATTATGACGGTCCGCCCGTCGTCGGAGAACACCTGTCGATGCTGCCTAACCTGGAACCGCTCGATTACGAGGGCAACAAGCATCATGAGGTACGTATCGATATCATTGCCCAGGAAATTGAGGTGGCCGAAGGGGTCAAATATCGCGCCTGGACGTTTGGTGGCACGGTGCCCGGACCCGTTCTTCACGTAAAAGAAGGGGACCGCATCACGTTCACCATGAAAAACCGGTCGGATGAAGAGGTGACCATTACCGAGCCGACCAAAGAGGGCGCCCCATTTATGCAACAGGTAGCAGAGAACAATTTTATGAAAGCGCAGCCGGCCACCATGCCGATGCCGCACTCCATGGATTTTCACGCCGGAACGGTAGCCAAGGATGACAAGTGGCGAAGCATTGCCCCGGGCGAATCGATCAAATTTGACTGGGTGGCCAATTATGCGGGTTCCTATATATATCACTGCGGCACCCCCAGTGTGCTGATGCACACCGCGATGGGACAGCACGGAATGGTGGTTGTTTCCCCGAAGGAGGGATATCCCACCGACGAGCAGGTGGACCGTGAATACGCAATTGTACAGTCCGAATACTACCTGAAAAAGGGATCCGGAGAGCTGTTTGTCTATGATTTTGAGGGAGCCCAGAACCGTAATCCTTCCCACGTGGTATTCAACGGGCACCAGACGATCCTGCACGATCAGCCCCTGAAGGCGAATGCCGGCGACCGCGTGCGCCTGCACTTTTCAAACAACGGTCCCAGCGGTACCTCCAGCTTCCATGTAATCGGGGCCATTTTTGATCGCGTATGGCTGGAAGGTCACCCATACAACGAGATGCGCGGCATGCAGACGGTACTGCTGGGAGCCTCCAGCTCGGCTACCATCGAGTTTATCGTCCCTGAAGAGGGAAAATATATCCTGATCGACCACGAGTTCGCCGATGCCGAAAAAGGAGCTACCGGCACCCTGAAAGCGGGTCCACGCAAGAAATAATGATCAATAAATACATTATAAAACCAACGACATATCATCGACTAACATGAACATCCTGGCGAACATAGCACCTGGTAACATTCTGCTGAGAGTATATACAGCAGTCCTGCTCAGCCTGGCCGGTGTGGCCGGGGCGGCAGCCCAGGTGCTGGTTCCGTCGGGTTCTTTCCATTCGGTTTTGCCTGAAGTGAAGGGCGAGCCGGTAACCGTCGATTCTTTCTACATGGATAGTACCGCCGTTACAAACAGGCAGTTTGCAGAATTCCTGGGAGAAAACGAGCAGTGGCGGCCCGAAAAAATACCCGCCGTGTTTGCAAACCAACGATATTTATCACACTGGGAGCTGCCCACCCCCGAGTATAAAGGGAATAACCCGGGGAGCCCCGTTACGCACGTCTCGTGGTATGCCGCGCAGGCCTACTGCCAGTGGGCGGGTGGGCGCCTGCCGACGCTGAACGAGTGGGAGTATTCGGCCCAGCTTGTGGAGTTTGCTTCTCCGGCCGAAGCCCGGGCATTCGCCAACCGCCTGATGAGCTGGTATTCGAGCGTGGATACCCGGAATACCGCTGCGGTGGGATCCACCGGAATCGTGAACCGATACGGGGTACGGGATCAGTTCGGTTTGATCATGGAATGGGTGCAGGATTTTAAGCCGGTCGTGGCCGATAATCTCTCCCTGGATTGCGGGACGGTGGGACGGATGCAGCAGCTCGGCGATGCCTACAGCTACGCGGCGTCGGTCCGCTATATCACGCGGATGAGTTTTAATCCCCAAAGCGCTACGGCTACCATGGGGTTCCGCTGCGCCTATGATGTTAAAGAAAATCCCAAAACGAAGGTGCGCTCGCGATGAAAAAGCTGATATTCATACTGTTTACCCTGTTGCTGACAACTGCCTTGCATGCCCAGCACCATCACGGGAACGGGGATGAGCTGGGTGCAACGGAGATCAACGCCGAACACTCGGTTTATCACCTGGAGGCGGAGTGGACCGATCACCGCGGGGATACATATTCGCTCCGTGATTTTTCCGGGAAGCCGGTTATTGTGGTCATGTTTTACGGTAATTGCGCGCAGGTCTGTCCCGTCCTGATTGAGGATGCCCGGCGACTTTATAGCGCCGTTGACCGAACGAAACAGGATTCGGTACGGGTGCTGGCCATAACGTTTGATGTGGAAAACGACACGCCGGAAGTGCTCCGCGCGTATGCCGAAAAGGAACAGCTGAATATTCCCGGCTGGCATTTTATGCGGTCCGAAGCCGCGAGCGTGCGAACCCTGGCCACCATGCTGGGCGTGCAGTATGCCGAAAAAAGCGATGGTCATTTTGCTCATTCCAATCTGCTTACGGTGCTGGACAAAAAGGGACGAATTGCCCGGCGCGTGGAGGGATTATTCCAGCCGGTGGATGAGGCGGCCTCTGAAATTAATGCCATCATACAAGAAGGAAAATCGCAGTGAAAGATTTCTGAACTCATCCCGGTATGACTGTTTTCGTTGTCCGAAGAATAACCGACAGATTTAGAAATGACACACAATTTTGCAACCAACACATACAACTACCACTAAACCTAACAAGGAATCCATTATGAAAACACTAACCAAACTAACACTTGCAGTAGCACTCATCATTGCCGGGGCGGTCTCAACGGCCATGGCACAGCGAACAATAGATATCGTGGGCACCGACAACATGAAGTTTGATGTGACCTCGATCGAAGCCGAGGCCGGGGAGGAGATCACGATCCGGTTTAAAACCAAGAGCCAGATGCCAAAAACCGCGATGGCGCACAATGTGGTCGTAGTCGATAAAGATGCTGACGTGGATGCACTGGCCCAGGCCTCGATGCAGGCACGGGATAATGAATATGTTGCTCCTGAATACAAGGACGATATTGTAGCTGCAACAGCGCTGGCCGGTGGCGGAGAAACCGTGGAGGTTACCTTTACGGTACCGGAGGAGCCCGGAGACTATGAGTATATCTGTACCTTTCCCGGACACTACATGGCCGGTATGAAAGGCGTGCTTACGGTGGTTCCCCAGACAAGCAGATAAATACTGGTAACCAGTTACCCTTAGTTGGAAGAGGCAGTTCAAGATGAGCTGCCTCTTCTTTTTGTTTGTTATTTAACGTGAGTTCTATTAGAATTGCATTAAATAATATTCAACAGGATGAACACTAAATGCTCGGTATTTATTGCAACCAGTGTGGATGGCTTTATTGCCAGAACAGAGGGTGAATTGGATTGGCTTACCGGAGGTGAAACCAGTGAAGTGGATGAAGACTACGGATATCAAAATTTCATAGATACCGTGGATGCACTGATAATGGGTCGAAATACATTTGATAAAGTACTAACCTTTGAAGAATGGCCCTATTCCAAAAAAGTAAACGTCTTAACCAATCGGTCCCTTAAGATACCTGAGAAGCTCTCAGATGTCGTAGTTATTATGTCGGGTTCACCACAAGAAATTGTAGATCAATTATCCAATGAAGGGTTTCATCATTTTTATATCGATGGTGGCAAAACCATCCAAAATTTTTTAAAGGCTGGTTTAATTCAAGAGATAATTCTCACCAGAATACCTGTAATTATAGGCAGTGGAATACCTTTATTTGGACCAGTGGGAAATGACATTAAACTGGAACATGTTTCAACCCGCAGTTTTAAAAATGGATTCGTCCAGAGCAAATACAACGTAATTCCAGTTGCCATTCAAGGCCATTAATAGTGGCTTGTATACTGCATACCTCATCGGGTACAGAAATGAACCCGGGCGTTCTATTCTTCATCCATGCGATTATTACCGTTTCCACGCAATATCTTTGTCATTAAATTTTCAGGATCTCTGCGTAGCAGGACAGGCTTATTATTTGGAGCAAGGACTTGCTCCAAACTATTTTCTTAAGTTGGATGATTAACAATAAATTGATCTCTCTTTTTAATAAAAAGGGTAGGGTTGACTCCCATAATGCTTTTAAAATCACGAATGAAGTGAGCCTGGTCGGCATAGCCACAGTCGAACGCCACTTGAGTAAGTTCCAGCTCCTGGTTTGATTCCAGTTTCTTGTGCACTTCGTTAAGCCGGGCGATTCGCATGTAGCGTTTGGGAGTAGTTCCGATCTTATTCTTGAATTCTCTCTCCAATTGTCGAAGGCTTACGTAAACTTTGCCGGGAATTTCTTCGATTTTATTGAAATCCTCTGATTTTCGGATCATCTCTGCAGCATAATTTACATAAGTCAGTTCGGAGGTATTTCTTTCCAGTTGGTTTAATAAATATTTTTCGGTCAGCTTCAACATTTCATCACAATTGGAGGCTTCCATCATTTTGGAACAGTATTCCCGGAATGATGGCCCAAGTACCTGCTCCATGTCATCATAGCTTTCCGAGAACAGGGATGCCGGCACACCAAACAAATTATAGATGCCTTCCGGTTTAAATCGGATTCCGAATGTATTTACCAGTTCGCAGAACCGAACTTCATAAGGTTTGGTATACAATCCGATGATGGTATAATCGGGCGATTTTGACCAATTTCCGTCATAAGGCAGATCACAGTGCTGCTCGGATAAGTGAATAATTAACTCCAGAAAACCATTGGGAACAACCTGCTGTCTAAATTCTGCCATCCTGGTTACGTTAAAATCTCCCTTCCAAAACAGCTCCACATAAGGCTGTAGATATTCTATTGGTCTATATTCAGTTATGTGAATACTCATGGCAACATTTAGTAATCTGCGTAATTTTACGTCATACGATCATAAATTTCAAAAGGAAAAGGTGACCGGCATAAAAAATCAGGCGGGATACAGTTTTAGTGTATCCCGCTGCAGAAGATTAATCACCCAGCGTTGAAGTATCAACTACATTTGTATTTACAGGCAGCCAGGTCTTTTCAAAAGTGGCGACAATATTATTGGCTCCCCCAAAGAATCCCAGCACTTTGGCTTTTGTTTTGCCGGTGTTGATTACATTATGGGGGACCATTCGCGGCACGAGTGCGATTTCACCTTTTGAAAGAGGACCCGTTTCTCCGCCTAGTTCGACTTCTACCTCGCCTTCTAAAACAAGCAGTAGCTCTTCGGCACTATCTGTGTGGCGACCGAGCGTATCTCCTGCTTCCAGTTCAAAATACACGGTTGCTGTGGATTCAGTGCCGTGAGCACCGAACAGAGGAAAGGTGGCCAGGCAGTGCTGACCGGAATCGCCCTTCCCCGTAAATTCGGTAAGTTCAAGGTTTTTCAGATTTGCTTTTTCCATGATATAGCGTGTTTTAGGTTATGGTTATGCAGCTTCGTGCTCATACTCGAAGTTGCCTTTATAGACTTTGACATTTACTTCTCCACGCTGCATATCCACTTCACAAATAGCCCATCCCTGGACGTTGTTCATCCAGGTGTACTCGGGATAGTGCGTGGTAAACTGCAGGTTGAGCTGAATGCGGGCCCGCCCGTTCTCACCGGGATAGAGGATTCCATCTTCCCGTACGGCAATGCGTTTCCCGTCATCGGTTACAACAGCGGCCTGGATGTTCAGCATGAATTTGCCGTCGGCCCGGACTTCCAGGTAATCGGTTCCTTTTATTTTGCCCTTGATTTTTGGACCGTTTACAATCCCTTCGAAGTCAAGGTCAAAACGGGCACCTTCCGGTCCCGGTGCGGTCTTTCCGCTCGTCAACTCGCTCCATTTGATGCCGTATTCGGCGATATTGGTCAGGTTGATCTGCTCTTCAAACAGCAGTTCCGTATTGTTGGCTAAGTAGGTGTTCATCGTGTTGGTATATTTGATTTATGTTTAAGCTGCAATTGAAAGATAGAACCGGCACGGCACCGGTAATTGAAAAAAAACGACATCTTTGAGCCTGTTAAGAGAGATTGTTTGCCGATTGAACATATTCTTGTCCCACCCGCTTAACTAGTAGGGACCTTTGCAGAACCTGCTATTTTGTTGGGAGGTAGGTGTACTACCGATCTTGAGCTGCCGCTCACTCATTATGGGAACTTGTAAAACAATAGCTACATCCCCCTGCCCCCCTTCAAAGGGGGAATGGGTAGTGCCAGTATTCCAACAAGTAACTCAAAATTAGTTTAACGTGAGTTCAATACAGCTTCCAGCTTTAACATTGTTTCTTAACTTCTTGGGGCAGGCTTTTAATCTCCCCTCAAGGGGAGCTCCGCCGGAGGCGGAAGGGGTGTTACTCTATGTTAGACCTGCACCTCCCGATCCAATCGCCAGACCCGCGCGATTGGCCCACCCTCTTCAGGAGGCACTGTCTGGTTGCCATTTCAAGGCAAACAGGCATTTGGGTTGGGAGAATTATGTCGAGCTCAGGATAGAATAGCTCTCACGCGGCGGCATTTTTTTGATGTGGTCATCCCAGGCTGGACGCTAACAGAGGGCTTTCAACCTTTTCCCGGAAGAAGTTCGCCGGGAGACTGTAAAAGTATTTCCTGCAAACCTCGCCACCCGGCCTCGAGATATTGCTTCGACGATTGTGTATCTCGGTTCAGCGGCAAATGGTCATGTAAACGCCGGGCTAATGCAACGGTTCGCCCATGTTGAATGCATGGTATAATGGCTGATCAGCCGTTAACAGCGAGTACCTGCTGACGAACTAACTGCTAACCATATCAGATTAGAGTTTGCCTTATACTGTCAAAAAGGAAAATAAATAAAAACAATCCTCCAGGGGTTCCAAACCCTTGGAGGGTTTCCAAAAAATAAAATGGGCGATGTGTCCGAGTGGTCAGGGAAGGGCCTGCAAAGCTCTTTACGGGGGGGGGCGAATCCTGCCATCGCATCACCTATTCCTATATGCCAGATGTAATACAACATAACATCCAGCAGGTTCGGGAACGCGTTGTGCAGGCCTGCCACCGGGCCGGCCGCAACCCGGAGGAGGTGCAGATCAGCACGGATGAAAATGGAATGAATGGAAAAGTTTATGTAAGCTTGTGGCTTGAACATCAATAGGAATTACAGATGAAGATACACTACTTGCAACATGTCCCTTTTGAGGGGCCCGGGTATATCAGCTCCTGGGCGAAAGAGCAGGGTCATGACCTGTCAGGTACCCGGCTTTTTGAACAGGAAGCGTTGCCCGAACCGGAAGAGGTTGATCTCCTCGTGGTGATGGGCGGCCCGATGGGTGTGAACGACGAACAGGACCACCCCTGGCTGGAGGAGGAAAAAATGTTTATCGAAAATTGCATCTCGCATCAGAAAAATGTTCTGGGGATCTGCCTGGGCGCCCAGTTCATTGCCAATGCTATGGGAGCAAAAGTGGAACCGATGCCGGAAAAAGAGATCGGCTGGTTTCCGGTGCGCTGGTCCCGGCCGGCCCGAAAGCACCCGTTGCTCAATTTTCTGCCGGAAGAACAGGTCGTGCTGCACTGGCATGGAGACCGGTTTGATATCCCGGATAACGGACTGCCAATTGCAAGCAGCGAAGGCTGTGAAAACCAGGGATTCCTGTTAGATGAGCGTATCCTGGGCCTGCAATTCCACCTGGAGATGACCCAGGACGGGCTGGCTGCGTTAATTGAAAACAGCCGTACCGAGCTGGCAGAAGCCGATGGCCGGTTCCTGCAGGATGTGCAGACCATGCTGGATGAGGATTATTTTGCTGAAAATCACCAAACGATGAGGGAGTTGCTCAATCGCTTTTTGAAATAGAATTGAACTTGTATGAAATCTGAAGAGATCGGATCCATTGTAAAAACCTGGAAAACAAACAGGCAGCGGTACCTGAACGCCTGGGAAGAACACTCTCTGGAGCGGCTCAACACCATACCCCAGGGCTTTAACAATAACCTGATCTGGAGTTTCGGCCACATTATTGTCTCCCAGCAGGCACTGATCTATAGATTGTCCGGGCTGGAAGGGTACGTGTCCGATCAACTGTTCGTACGACATCATATCCGATATGCATGGTAACCGGACTTCGTTCTGCAAGTGTAGAATTCTTTAAAATCGCAATAAATAGATCGGGAGTAACAGGAGTGTTTCGATTTGCAGGTGATTTCCGTGTTGGGGAATTTCCAGGTTTTTTTTGGAAATAGCAGGAATATTACGAGCGCAATTTGTTCTTTTGTGTAATGTTATCTTCAGGCGCAGATTCTTCTCGCTGCGCTATTTGAATTCTTCCTGAACCGGTTTCTGTATTCCCTGCAAGTTTTCGCAGTCTATTTTCTGCAACTTCGGTGATATGCAGCAGCTTGTCTTCGGTATCGGCTCTCTTTTTACGGATGAATGATTTCACACCAAAAAAAGCCACGGTGTAGCTTATTGCTGCTGTCAGTGTAGTGGCAAATATATTTCCCCATTCCGTAATTGCGGCTGCCGGTAACAACCCTAAAATAATAGCAACCGGAATGGCTAGCAGAAAATTCTCAAGCGCATTTCCGTGGAAAAATTGCTGTTTAACGATTTGGAGTCGGTATCCTTCATCCAATTCCGTAAGCAAAACCCTGGCATCTTTTAGCTGATATTCGCTGGTTTTTCCCATGGTATGAATTTCTGCGGGTTTGCCGGACCAGTATTGATAACTGCCGAATTTGGATTTTAAATCCAGCAAAAAAATCTTCAATCTGTTTGTTATTTAATTGACCGTCAATCCACCTTGTGGAAATGACTTCGGGATACAGCTGATCCCGGTTTTGTTCTTTGGTTTGCGTTACTTCCGCGGCGGCTTTTTGCAGTTCTTTTCCGGATATTCCAAACTCCTCCGCCATTGCCTGGATATCGGTAAAATTGAAATCTGCATCAAGTTTGTCCGTTCTCCGATCTTTGGCGGTAAGGGCTCGTTCCAAAATTTGAATAGTCTCTTCTTTTGAAAAGGAATCCTTCATTTGAGTCTTTACTTAATTTTATCTAAAAGAATCTGTCTATTTTTGGGTTTTTATGCAATTTAATTAAAGACCAGACCTGTCAGGTTTTAAAACCTTACAGGCCTCCATTTAAACATTAAAGTTTCTTAGTTATCTAAAACAGCCAACTCCAGTTCCTTGCCAAGGAAACCGGCAAATCGTTCGGCCTGCTCGGCGGCTAGAGTTTTTGTTTCCGAGCCCGGATTTTCAAAAAAGCGCAGTTTTACCTTTACCGAATCCGATTTGACCTTTCTTTTCCAGATTCCTTTCACCTTGCCATTTACCACAATGACCGGACGAAAAATTCCATTTGCAGAAATGGATTTGGCTTCATGCTCTCCGTTAATAATCATCTCGCGGTTCCGATAACTGACTACATATTCGTCATAGGCGGGAAGCAGGTACATGGAGGGTGTGCTTTGTTCCGGCGGGAGAGACGTTTCAAAGAACCAATAGGTGCGATCCCCGATTTCCTCCGAAATCAACTCCGGTTCTAGCATTTTTACCGCTTTCTTAGAGCTTGTTTTCGTTAACCCGCTCCACCATACAAAATCCTCAAGTGTAGCGGGGCCGTGACTTTGAAAATAGAGCTGGGCTAATTTTCTGCGGGCTTCACCTTTGTTGAATGAGGATATTTGGGTAAGGCGGTCTTCCATCAGCCTGTAGGTATATTGGGTGTCTTTTGAAGGCCCGCTGCCTATGATCCCATCCAGCTCGGCACGGAGCAGGAGATGGGAGATCCGGTTGTCTTTGTTTTCAAAGCCAGCTTCTTCGAGTTGCTCCAGCAGCTCGCTCCGGGTAAGCGGTTGGCTGTCTGCCAGGATTTCTTTTATGGTTCTGTTGCTTCGGGAGACAACCTCATCCGTGAGTCCAAGCTGTTTTTGTCGGGATCGCACCGCTACCTTTACCCGCGGGCGTGAGAGCTCAAGCAGCCAGGGGAGATGCTCCGCTGAAATAAGATGCCATGTCGGCCTCAACAAGTGTGTTCTGATGATGTGGCTGTTTTCGATGGCCTCTTCAATATCTTCTCTGGTTGCTTCCGGAAGACGTACGCCCACAGCCCACTTGGCCATCTCGTAATCCTGGGCCTGCATGGCGCCTATCCATCCCAGCAATGCATTCGGGGTTGAAAAATCCGGGTTTACTATTTGATGGTTGTGAAGTCGTGCATGGATGATTTCAGTATAATTCATTTTCAGGAAATTAATATTGAATTACTGTCATAACAGAAAGTAAACGTCAAGGCTGACAAGTATTCCCCAGCCCATACCGCAAACGATTCCTTTAAATTTTCTGTATAGAGTTCTCTCTGCAGGTGTGTACAATGTAGTCTCCATCAGCTTATAGGTGTAACCGAAATCCCGTACTTATGGTGAGCCCGTTGGAATAGATCGGTTCATCAGTAACATTGTCAGCTTTGGCACCGGTCCCCACCGCACCAATTTCGATAAAGTAGTTGCTGGCGGGATTCATGTAAAACTCAAATCCGAATAAACCGTATCCCCCAAGTTCGAATGATACCGATGAAAATTCATCCGAGGGAAACAGGCCGGTCCCGCCCCCTTCGCCATATAATCGGACAGCATCACCAACCCAACCTGTTTTTCCCGCAACTCCGAAGGTAGCATTCAGATACGGCGACCAGGTAGTTTCCTGATTTTGAAGATGCTCGTGAAACATCAGGTTGCCTCTGGCGCGAAGGGCTATTTTTTTGTTCGCAAAATAGGGACTGGTTACTGTAATGCCGATCCCAAAATCCTGTTGGTATTGACTTACCTGTATGCCAAAACTGAAATCATTATTTATGCCGCTTTGCTGGGCACTGATAGTGCAGTTTATACTTGTAATAATGATTATAATTCCAATGAATAATGTGGTAGTACTTTTAGAATGCATGACTTAGAAGAGTTATTATGGCTTAACCAATTTAAATTCCGGGAGCTTATGATCTAAAGTATGGATCCATTTTTTCGTTAAGGAAGGGCACAACCGTTTCTACTAATTCTGGTGCAGCAAATATTGTATAGTGCGTTTGCCCGGGAGAATAGCCAGGCGGGTTTGCGGCATATACCGCCATCCCAGCCGGCGTCTCGCTGTCCGCCCCCTTGCAGCAGCAAAAGCGGCTTGCCTTCACCGTGAATTTCATAATAATAGTCGATGTTATTCACGGAAATGTGGTCACTGCCGTTCTGGGCATACACATTTTTGGGAACAAGACTTACGCCAATGGCGAATATGAAGGCAACGAAAAAGGTTTGTAGTTCCCGCATATTCAACCATTGTAAACCGTTGTGGTATAATTGAGCTGTTTCTCTCAGTTTGATAGATAATTGATTCGCTGGCATGATATTTTGCTCCATGCATTAATGGAAATTAAAGTTGGCTAAAAAATTATATACTCTGTCACTGAATGGTTTGATGGTAATTGCTCTTTTGAGTGATTAGAGCTTATCCATCTTCTTTTTCAGGGTTTGCTTGTCTGTTTTCGTCTTGGCAAGGGATAACGCTTCCTGGAAACTGTTCTCAGCTTTTTTGATATCAACATCTTTATAAAGCTCGCCGAGAAGCGTGTGGTAATAGTGATTATCAGATAGATTCAATTTTTGGGCTTCTGCTATGGCCGCTTTTTTTCCATGTACTTTTGAAAGGGCGTAGGTTCTGTTGAGTGCTGCAATAGGTGAATATTCGGTAATCAGCAGTTGATTATAGAGGCCCAGGATATTTGACCATTTTTCTTTGGTGTCCTCTTTTTGGGTATGCCACCAGGCGATGCTTGCTTCCAAATGATATTTCGAGACTTTGCTGCCCTGCGAAGCTTCCTTTAAGAAATAAGCACCCCGGGCAATCAGTTCTTCATTCCAAAGCGATTCATCCTGATTGTGGTATAAAACAAGTTCGCCGTTGTTGTTTTTTCGTGCTTCAAACCGAGAAGAGTGAAAGCACATAAGTGCCAGAAGAGCATGTACGGCAGGTTTACGGGTTTGCTCATTTTCTGCAAGCAGATGGGTTAATCGCATGGCTTCTAGGCAGAGATCTTTTTTCAAAATCTTGTTATCGCTTTCCGAATAGTAGCCTTCGTTAAAAAGCAGGTATAATGTCCGCAATACCGTATCCAGACGTTGATAGATTTCAGCTTGATCAGGGACTTCTATCGTAATTTGTTCTTCTCTTAATTTTTTTCGCGCCCGGTACAGGCGTTTATTGATGGTTTCTTTGTTGCTTAAAAAGGCATCGGCGATTTCCTCAATGCCAAAGCCGCAAAGGATTCGAAGTGCTAAACCGATTTGCGCTTCTTGAGATATAGACGGGTGGCAAACCGCTAATAGCATCTGGAGCTGACTGTCGGAAATATTTTCATCGGACAGGTCAATATCGAATTCCCGGTTTTTGGCCGACTCATATTTTAGCTGTTTTGAAATCTTATTTTGGAACAGAGATTTCCGGTTAAAATGATTTCGGGCTTTGTTCTTTGCAACCGTATAAAGCCATGCGGTAGCATTTTCGGGTATGCCTTTATGACTCCAGGTTTCTGTAGCGGCTAAGAATGTTTCGCTTGCAATGTCTTCGGCCGTTTCAATGTGTTCAATGCCGAAGCGTTTACAGAGTACCGCCGTAATTTTGCTGAATTCTGTTTTGAATAAACGGGGGAGGAGCTCTTGTTCCATCTTTTTAAAAATAACTTCTGCTCCGGACAAACAGAGCAGAAGCCAAGATTTAATTATTCCGGTTGTTCGTGTTGAGCGATTTTGCGTACTTCTACGCTGTTGCCTTCACCCTGCAATACCGGGCTGCCTTTTGCGAATTCTACAGCCTCATCAACAGATTCTGCCCTGACAATGATATAACCGCCAATGGTTTCTTTGATATCGCCAAAAGGTCCATTGGTTACCACATCGCCATGTTTGACGACCCGGGCATCGTCAAATGATAATCCATTTCCCTGGCTTACCAGTTTGTCCTGCGCGGCGATATCCCCCAGCCAGTCCATGGTTTGTTGCATCCATTGCTGCATTTGCTCTGGTGAAGCCTCTTTACTGCCATCCTCGTGACGAAATATTAAAAGGAATTCTTCCATGCTACTTGAGTTTTCGTTGCTATTTTATTGAATAATGAACTTCACTCTTATAACAAACAAGTCAGTAAAAACTGGACAAAAAGATTGTATGGAATGCGGAAAAAAGCTCTTTTTTTAATAGAGCAGAACGGTCCCGCGCTTAGTGATTATTAAAAAATCCACCCGTTTGGCAATATAATAGCAATAACCGAGTCCAATGGGAGACTGCGCCACACGTGAGGCCACGGATTTGTATGCTCAGCTATTTTTTTGCTGTTAATATTTGGTCTAATTCTTCCAAAGTAGCAGTAAATCCTTCCTGGAAGCCCATTTCTAATATTTGTTCCAGGTCAGCGAGTGTTTCGTGCTTGATTTCGACCTCCACGATCGTCAGACCATCCGATTCGCTAAATTCTATGTTCCAGTCCGATTGTGGTAAATCTTGGTTTATATTTCCCTTGCTGTCGCAAAAGCCATCCCGGAGTTTGATATTCGTTTTGGGCGTAATAGACGTGTAATCAACCCGGGACCAGTGTTTTTCGCCTTCCGGTCCAACCATGGCATAGAGTCGCTGTCCACCTGCTGAGAAGTCCATTGATTTTGTTTCTGACTTCCAGGGTTTTGGAGCCCACCACTGGTCGAGAAGCTCAGGTTCTGTCCATGCCGCCCATACATTGTCCCTCGGAGCCGCAAATGCTCTTTTTACTTTTACAATATTGTTCTTCTTATCTACGGTGAAATTGGTCGTTAAATTGTTCATTGTTCCTCGTCTTTTAGGTTCGTTAATGTTTGGTCAAGTTGATTGAAACGGTCTTCCCAAAGCTGTTTGAATTGATCAAGCCATTCATCCACTTCCTTTATTTTTTGAGGTCGGATGTAGCATACCCGTTGCCTTCCCTTTTTACGGATGATGACGAGCCCGCTTTCATCCAGTATTTTAATATGCTGTGAAATGGCAGGACGACTCATTTCAAAATTTTCAGCTATTGAATTCAGGTTTAACGGTTCTTGGGCAATGAGACTCAGTATATCTCGTCTGGTTGGATCCGCTATGGCCTGGAATACGTCTCTGCGTTTTTTCATATATGATCTTTATGTAAGCATTAGCTTACGTAAATTTAAATGTAAGTGGATACTTACGCAAATATTTTTTGACTTGCTATTATGTACTGGTCAGCAAAAGAAGAACAGGAATGGAAAAGTGCTTTTAGGTAGGATGTTGCGAGAAGCCCATATTAACATTCTGATGGCGCATGGTGCTTATGTTTTTCCTTTGTCATTAAAACTGATTATCTATTTCATCGTCCGTTTTGCAGGTTACATAGGAAGAGAACGCAGTAGAGTTTAAAATGGGGCAGGGGGGAGACAAATGATTGCCTGCGCAGGTCGAAGACAACAGCCATCAAGGTGACTTCTTCATTACCGTGGATTTCCGGTCCTTCACTGCTGTGAAAAAATTGACGCCGATGCCCGAATTTACTCCAAATACGCATACATCAAGCTCGGTGCGTGTTCTTTATATCTCCAACACGTAGGAAGTCATCTCTGTAATCTTGGGATTTTTAAATCCGCTAAACTTATAGACATCACAAAAGGCATACACTTGTCCGGCGGCGGTTTTCATCTCTCCGTTTACCGAGGCCTCCTTGCCATGTGTGATCATGTGGTGGATCGTAAGTTCCATCGGCTCGTCTGCTTCCATCGCTTTCAGCGCCTTGGCAAATGCTTTTCTGCCTTCTACTATTTGGTCGCCAACGATTTCCCATCGGATCGTACTGGTAACATGCCCCAAGATGAATTCCGAGCATTGCGGGCAAAAGCTTTGTTGAGCTCTTCGAGGAGTTCCTGGTTTTTGGTTTTCATAGATTGATAGCTTGTATTGGTTCACATTCTTTCTAAGTGTTCCTGTTCCAAAGTATTTGACCTGCCAGGTCTGGTCTTTAGATTAATCCACTGGAATCCAGATTTCGATATCTCCCTTTCCTTGTTCCGAATCAAAATGTTCTCCATACCGCTCGAAAAAGAAATCGGTCTCTTCCGGCTTGCCATAATCCGACTGGGGCAGCTATTCCTTCCAGATAATATCGCAGGTCTGTTGGATCTCGGAGACGTGAGCGTCATGTTCGAATACGGCATACGTATAAGATGGGAGTTGCCTCAGCTCGAAATTTTGAGGCAGGTCGGAGGCAGATGTATCTTTGGATACCTCAACCCCGCACAGGTATTCGATGCCTTTACCGTTGTCCAGGTCAAAGCAAACTCCGTAGGCCACATTTTCCTTCTGGCCTGGGATGTTGCCAAGATGCGGGCCAAGTTGCTGCCACTGGTCCTTGAGTGCCCAAACAGGTTCTGCCCGGTTCGCAGGAACGGTGTAACTTACCGCATATCCATTTACCCTAACACTTCCCGGGCCTGATTAAAATGTCTTTCTTCGTGGCTTATAATAAAATCTAGTGCTTGATCCAGTTTATGCATCTTCATGAAATAAGTTTCATTCAATATTTTATGCCAATTCTTCAATCTGATGCCCGGAAGCTTTAACCAGTTCCCTGATTTTCAGGTCATCCACCGTGTTTGTTTCTACCTCCACCCGCAGCACCTTGTCGCAATCTTCCAGGTCAAAACTGGGCTTGCTGCCGGGCAGAAAAGTTCGAATCTTGGTTAGTATTTTTTCTGCTTTCGATGGTTCTTTCACGTCGGTCTTATACACGTAGATGTGTTCGAAATAATCCTCTCCCATCGTATTCTGATTTTTTTGAATCGCGAATTTTGTTGGTTTTTCTTCCCATTACCACAGCCGGTGAGCGTACAGCAATGTCTCAAAGTGAATTTGTTCGGTCCCAATCACTGTCTCCGTAATACAACATGGGTGGCGTTCTCCGAGGCCGTAAACTGTACGCATCTGTATCCGGCCTCCTTCAGGTTTACTCCCTTAAACAATCGTTCTCCGTTTCCCAAAATTACCGGTGCGACAGCGATATGCAGCTCATCTATGAGGCCGGCGCGGAGGTACTGCCGGATGGTGTCGGGGCCGCCACCTATGCGAACATCTTTTTCGTTGGCCGCCTCGCGTGCCCGTTCAAGCGCCTCGTGGATGCCTCCGGTTACAAAATGAAAGGTGGTGCCGCCTTCCATTTCAATAGATGAACGTTCGTAGTGGGTCAGCACGTAAACGGGCACGTGGTAAGGCGGATTCTCGCCCCACCAGCCTTTCCAGTCTGTGTCGCCCCAGGGGCCCCGCACCGGCCCGAACATATTCCGGCCCATGATCCAGGCGCCGATATTGTTAAAGCCGCGGGCAGCAAAATCATTGTCCACGCCAGTTTCGTCCTCCTCACTGCCATCGTCCTGCATTTCGTTATGCATTGATTGGAAGGTTTTGGTTGGATAGAACCATTGATGCAGTTCGGAGCCGCCTACTCCCAGTGGATGGTCGATGTCCTGCCCCGGACCCGCTCCATATCCGTCAAGCGAAATGGAAAAGCTTTCTACTCGTACGTTACTCATAATTTATTAAGATGTGGTTTTGACTATGATCGTTGATTTTCTTTGTACCGTAGTGTCTGTTGCAGTTTTTAAGCCGCAAAAACACAAGAATTTACTCGCCTTCAAAAGCATCCTGCAATTTTTGGATGTCGAGCTTTTTCATCTGCAGCATGGCCCGGTAAGCCCGGTTGGCTTTTTCGGGATCATCGGCGGTTAGCATTTCATTCAACCGTCCCGGAACGACCTGCCACGAAACCCCGAATTTGTCTTTCAGCCAGCCACATTGTTCGGCTTCCGGCACTGCGGACAGATTCCAAAAATGATCGATCTCTCCCTGGTCTTTACATTGAATCATGAGCGATACGGCCTCATTAAAGGTGAAGTCAGCGTGTTCCGGCGAACTGTCCATCGCCATGAATACTTCTCCGTTATTGAGGCGGAATTGGCTGTGCATCACGCTGCCCTCGGGCTGCTCTTCATCTTTACCATATCGCAGTATCCCGGTGATCTCCGAATCATCAAAAAGAGAAGTATAGAGATTAACGGCTTCCTCGGCCTGGCCTTCTTTACTGACGAACATCAGGGAAGGGACAATCTTTTGTCCGTGTACATCTTCAAGCTTACCCATCGAAATTTGCCAGGTCAAACCGTATTTGTCCTGTATCCAACCATACTTTTCACTCCAATCGTATTGGTCCAGTGGCATCAATGGAGTTCCACCTTCCGACAACTTTTGCCAAATCTCATCGACTCCATCCTCTGTTTCGCACGTTACATAGAAAGAGATGGCCGGCGTAAACTTGAAATGCGGACCGCCATTTATAGCGATCATCTTATAACCGGCAAGTTCAAAATCCACCGTCATTACGGTGCCTTCTTCCATGCCGTGAATGTCCTGTCCAGCTTCCATGTGATAGGTTTTGTTGTCGATACCCGAATGTTCTCCAAATATCGACACATAAAATTCAGCGGCTTCCTCAGCTTGCTTGTCAAACCATAAATTAGGGATAATTTTTTGTGTGCTCATAAGCTGTTATTTGTTAGTGAAATATCGATTACGTAAGTATGTAAGAATTCTGTGATATTTTATACCGGTCAATACGACAAAACCACGGGGCGAATGCGACAAACTTTTCTATAAGGAACTACTCTTGAAAATGTCAGAAGGCTCAACCTTTTATTGTGATTCGATAAAATTAACAGGCCTTGATATAGGGATGTAAGTGATGGCTGCGGTCCTCCTCCAGGCCGGCCCTAAATCAGTACGCGTTTACAATTCTACTGTGACAATAATCATCCTCTTCTCAGCGGTGGAACTTTCTGTCCGTTTTCGCACGACTCGATTAACACCCGGAGCCGCCGTTGCCGGGTCTCTTCCTTTTTGGCGCTCATCACCCAGTGGATGGAGGTCCGGGTGTAGCCCGGCGCCAGCTCCCGGAAGAACTTCCACGCTTTGGGGGTCGACCTGATTTTATCCTCGTATTCCTTTTTCAGGCTGACCTCGTCCTGCTCGTAGGAGGCTTGGGCCGTATTATTCTCGTCACGCTGCCGGTAGGCCTCGAGCCCGGCGGGTTGCATGCGATCCTCTTCTATGAGCTGCTCTGAGGTATCGATATTTTTTTGACTCCAGTGGCTGTCCGGCTTCCGCGGGGTGAACCGGATTTTGTAGCGTTCATCGTCGATCGATTTGCGGAGGCCGTCGATCCATCCGAAACAGAGTGCCTCTTCCACCGCTTCCGACCACCGGATGCTCTGTTTGCCGGAGCTCACTTTGTAGAGCCCGATCCACAGCACTTCTTTGCTGTTGTGGTGCTTTTCCAGCCAGGTTCTGAAATCGTTCTGTGTCTTGAAGAAAGTGACATCGCCAGGCATAGAGTGGGTACTTTCTTTTTTTGTTGTACTTCTTATTCAAATTGACAGGTCAAGGTCAGTGTAGCCTGTTCGTGGGTGGCCACCATGGTTCCCGATCCGCTGATCCCCTCCAGTTCCCCGGTTCCGGAATTATCGACAATTCGGCAGTCGGCCCGGGCGGTTCCCTCCTCGTAGGTGCCTTCCTGGCGCAGGACAAAGCTGCCGGTGCGGCCGTTCACTTCACCCGTAATTTGTTCCAATCCCACGAATTGTGCAAAGTCGTCATCATGCATGATCATCAGGTATTCCAGGGTGCTTTTCCCTTTGATACCCCCGGTAAATGTTTTGTGGACGCTGGCACGGGTCAATGCAGGTCCATTTTCTGCTTCGCTATAGGGCTTTTCGTCCCAGTTATCGATATTAAACTGGCTTGTGATTTGAGTACTCATGGCAGTATTGGGTTCAAACGGTTTCAGTTCAAGTTGACTTCAACCAAATATTGTGATTGCTTTTGAATATATATTGTAAAAAACCGACAGCAGTGTATGCCGAAGCCTAAAAAGGGAAAACCAAAGGGTGTGTTGAATCCCAATGAGGGGAAACACCATTTTGATTTTTCGCGCTTTTTTCCGCCGGAGGATCTGCAATATTTCCTGGAGCACTTTTGGATTGTGGAATGGGACCTGGGAAAGGATTATTACGAGCAGGGCGTATTGTCGTACCCATCGGTCCACCTGGCGTTTGAGCGGGGTAAAACCATGATTTATGGCGTTGTGACCGGCAAATTCAGCCGGCGGATAGAAGGGGCCGGGAAGGTGCTGGGCATCAAGTTCAGGCCCGGTGGATTTTATCCTTTTTACCGGTGTTCCGTGGCCTCCTTTTCAGATAGCACCATTCCGATAGATGAGGTGTTCGATGTGGATGCGGAGGCGTTAGAAGATCAAGTTTTACGGGCCCGCGATAACGAACTGATGGTGGAGCGGGCCGTGGAATTTATCCGGACTCATCTTCCGGAAAAAGATGAGCGGGTGCAGCAGGTCAACGAAATAGTCAATGCAGTGATTGATGATTCGTCACTAATCCGGGTTGGCCAGCTTACAGAGCAATTCGATATTGGGGAACGGAGTCTGCAACGCCTGTTTAGGAAGTATGTTGGGGTTTCTCCCAAATGGGTGATCAAGCGTTACCGGCTGCATGAGGTGGCGGGGCGGCTGGTCGAAAACGGGGAGGTTGACTGGTCGGAGCTTGCACTGGAGCTGGGTTATTATGACCAGGCTCATTTTATCAGGGACTTCAAATCGATAGTGGGGCAGACTCCCACGGAATATGCCCGCTCACTCCACTCCTCAGATTGAGCAGGGGTTTCTTGGTTACTCCGGCTCGTAGTGCAGCAATACTATTCCACAGCCAAAAGCGCGGGACTGCACCAAGTTCAGGTGTTGATATTCGTTGAGATTATTAAAAATGGGCAGCCCGCCCCCGAGAGCTACCGGATTCACAAACAGATAATAATCATCTATCAGCCTGTGTTCAATCAGATTTGCCACAAAAGTAGCCCCGCCATAGGCTGTGATATCACCGCCATCCTGTGTTTTTAGCCGGGTTATTTCATCCACCAAATCGCCTTGTGCCAGTTCGGTATTTCCCCATTTTGATTTCTCCAGGGTATCGCTAAAAATAATTTTTTGGGTTTCAGTGAATTTCTTACCGGATTCCTGTTCCGGGTTGTCTGGGTCTTGGGCTACTTCAGTCCAGTAGGGAATAAACCCCTCAGCCAGCTTGCGCCCCAGCACAATGCAGTCGACCGGGGCTGTGATCTCATCGACAAATTTTTGCAGTTCCTCGTCCCAATTCCAGGTCATCCAGTCCTGTTCACCTTCCGGACCGGCAATGAAACCGTCAACGGTGATTTGTACCTGTAGTTTGAGTGTTCTCATGGAGTTATGGCTGTTTATTTTGTTGGATGCCGGGTTCAAGTAATAAATTCAACACAGTTTGCTATTCTTAACCTACCACGAAATAATGACTTTGGTCTATTAGTAAATAATCACCCGGCTACTGATATCTCGGAGTCTCTTTTTACTTGGGATTAAAAATTCAATCACTATTTATACTCATCGGGATACAGAATGTTCTCGCTGCCGGCCGGCACCCCCAGGCCCGTGGTGCGGCCTTCGGGCTCTTCCCACTCCTCCTGCCGACCGAGTGCGGTCATATCCAGAAAATAATGGGCACCGCCCACCTGCTCTCCTCCGCGACCGTACGTGGAGTAGGTATGATATGCGGTGTCATCCACCCGCAGGAAGCAACTTATGCCGGGTTGTTCACCTTCGGTGTGATAGTGTTGCCCCAGGTGCTCCAGAGTGGCTTTGTCGCGGTAGTTGTACATGACCGGCTTCACTGATTCATCCTGCGTGACGTGAAAATCGTAGTTGAAATCACTGCCAAACGAAGAATACCACGGCATGTCCCAGCCCATTCGTTCTTTAAAAGCTGTGATTTTATCCAGCGGGGCTCGCGAGATCAGTGCAAGCGTGGTTGAACGAGCATGCAGGTGGTTAATATGTCCCCTCGCAATATGATCCGCCCAGGCCGAACAGCTCGGGCAGCCCTCGTCCCAATCCGGATCAAACATAAAGTGATACACGATTAACTGCATGCGATCCTCAAACAGGTCCAGCAATGTTTTCTTGGCATCGGCACTTGCAAACTCGTACTCCTTTTGGATATTGACCATCGGCAGGCGGCGGCGTTCGGCGTTGAGCTCATCCCGCAAGCGGGTGAACTTTTTCTCCTTTTTTAGCAGCTTTTTACGTTCCTTCAGCTACTCTTCGCGCGATACTGTTTCGGGTACGTTCAGATCTTGATTGTTCATGGCATATTATTGTTTTTCCTCGTTAAAATTTAGCATCCATACATTGTCGCCTCTCGACACAACTCCCCAAAGACCAGATCTGTTTTCTTGTATTATACTGCTGCTGTCCCCTGGTAATATACCATCCATCGGATGCCGAACCGGTCCTTTACCTCTCCAAACTTCTCGGCCCAGCCGGTGTTTTCCAGTGTCATTTCAACCTCTCCGCCATCCGACAGCTTATTGAACAAGCGTTCGGTTTCAAGGTTGATATAAAAATCATTGTTCTTCTTATAGTCCTGTCCAAAAGAATCAAGGATATCTGATCCGAAAAGTTTGATATTCCCGGTAAGAGATAGTGAGGCATTTGCCACTAAATTTAAGTCGTTACCAGTGGCTCCCATATCATCCCTCATGTCTTTATAGCGTGTGATTTCCAGCTCTCCACCAAATACGGTTTGGTAGAATTTGAAGGCCTCTTCGGCTTGGCCGTTAAAATTGAGGTACGGATTCACTGCTTTCGTAATTCTGTAATGTTAAGTTTAGAGGTTGTTCACGATCCGTTATAAAACACATTCCATTTGTGGCCGTCAGGATCGGCCAACCCACAGCCATACCATCCATTTTGTATTTCAGCAGGTTTGTTAAATAGCGAACCTCCGGCTTTTTTAGCCTTTCTGGCCCACTCATCTACCTCTGACTTGCTGTCTGCCGAAATCGTAAACATGATTTCATTCCTTTTTGTTAAATCAGCGGCATTACCACCGGAAGCTTGTTCAAATATATCCCGCTGGAAAAAGTGCACGATAAAATCACTATCTCCTACCAAAAAGCTGGCTAAATGCTCACCATTTCGACCTTCATTGGGTTTAAAACCTAATTCCCGGTAGAATTCCCGGGTTTGTTCTACATCTTCTACTGGCAAGTTGGCCCAAACTTCTCGGTCATGAATAGGTGTTGACTCTGTTGATTTCATGGGTTCTATATGTTAGTTAACCTGCAATTCTGTTTACTCATAACTCATCGGTTCCTTGCCAAACCCCCGCCGCAGTATTCCAATCTGCCCGATATGGTAGGCGATGTGATGGTTGATAAACGCCCACAGCTCGCCGTTGGAATCCGCTACCTGGTCGAAAGGTTCGGCCGGCGTATGTTGCAGTTCATCGGGAGACAGATTTCCCAACCCTTCCCGAACGGGCTCATACAGTCGGTTCCATTCCGCCTTAATCTCCTCGATGCCGGGATAGGGAAAATCATCCCGGGCCTGCGACCGGCCCATCACGGCGAACAGATCGTTCCATTTTATATCCACATCCAGGCCAGCCACAGAGGCTAATCCATACTGCGAGTTCAAGATGTGACCGGCCATGTATTTTACATAATTTATGTTTTCGTCTCCATACGGTCGACGATTGGTTTCGGCATCGGTAAATCCATCAAGCACGTTATTGTACAGGCGCTGGTGCAGGTCGAATTGGGTTAACAAGTAATTCTTCATTGCATTGTTTTTTTCGATAACAGATTGTTAAAACCATTATAACAAATGAAAAAAGGATGCAGTGGGGTAATTGCGCCGACCTTGGGGGTTGAATGCGACATCTCGTTTGTGTAAAAAAATTTAAAACTCATTTAAGCACAGGGACCATCTATCATTTATCTATTCTTACACCACGAGGACACACCAGCCTGGTAAATATTGCTGGCACGTACCAAATCCTGAATACGGTCAATGAATGACATACGGGCGGGTATGGGAAAGTCTGCGGTATCTGATGTGCACCTGGTCGGGCTGGAAAAGGAGATACCGCAAAGAACCGGCTTGTTTTCAACTACCCCCGATTGCCTTATCGATGAGGTAGAGCAAACCGATCTGATTATCATACCGGCTATCCATGATAATCCGCTGCAGGGATACGAATAAAACAAAGCCTTTCAGCCGTGTATATTCGACCAGTACAAAAAGGGGGAGGGGGCGGAAGTGGCAAGCTTGTGTGTAGGAGCTTTCTTTTTGGCCGAAACAGGACTGCTGAACGGCAGACAGTGTGCCACCCATTGGATGCATGCGAATGAGTTCAGGGAACGATATCCTGAGGTAGGCTCGTAGATGGAAAAATATGACCAATAAATAAGCCCTTGCAAGTCAACGACTTGCAAGGGCTCGTGTACCGCGTACGGGATTCGAACCCGTGCTACCGCCGTGAAAGGGCGGCGTCCTAAACCCCTAGACGAACGCGGCAAGAATTAGTTATTCGTTATCTGTTATTAGTTTGTTAGTGGCAGTCACCATACCTAATAACCTGTGACTAATAACTAAATTGCTGAGGCGACGGGCGGATTCGAACCGCCGTACGAGGTTTTGCAGACCTCTGCCTGACCACTCGGCCACGTCGCCCTGAACTCATAGGGCCACAGAACAATAAAATAAGTATTGAAGTTTTATTGTTCTAATCTGGCTTATTCATTGCTCGATATCCCAATTACATTCAATCAGTACGCCCGACAGGACTCGAACCTGTAACCTGCTGCTTAGAAGGCAGCTGCTCTATCCAGTTGAGCTACGGGCGCTCATACCGAATGCCGAATGTTGAATTATGAATCAGATCTGAGCGCCCGTAATTAATCAATATTCATGATTCACAATTCAGCATCCTATTGTCGGGGAGACAGGATTTGAACCTGCGACCCTTCGCTCCCAAAGCGAATGCGCTACCGGACTGCGCTACTCCCCGCGTATCAAAAAAACGAAACAATATGTCAATAACGGGCCGACCGAATGTCTTCGGCTTTTTCAGAAAGATTTCAAATATAAGGTTCTTGGCATGTCAAATCAATTTCAAATACCACAAAAAATTTACCAGCTTAAAACCTTGGGTACATACCCAATTTACCTTCGAATTAATCATAAAAAGTGTCTTTAAACGCGGCCAGATCATCTCTGTTTAAAAATTGATGCTTGATAACGGCCCAAATTAGCCCGAGCCCATATCCTGATATCTGAACTGTGGAAGTGGCGGCGGAGAGCAAGGCCACGGGTATATTGTGAGTGGTGCGCAGGGAGTCAAGACAAAACAACACTGGCATCAGAAGAATGGGTGACCATAGTTCAGGAAAAACTGGCGTTAGAACAATGGTGATAAAAAGATAGAGAATGAAAGTGCTGGGCAGAAGGTGTACCAGCTTTAATGATCCGGGATGACGTCGGGTGAGATTGTAGCGCGCAATGCCGGAATTGAATACCTGCTTGAAGAACGCCTTTATCGTAGTTCTTCTTTTATGAAATACATACGCTTCTTTGATTAAAACGGAACGCATATTGTGCGCTTTAAGGCGGAGGCTCAGGTCAATGTCTTCCCCGAAGCGCATGGAAGAGAACCCGTTGACTTTATTAAATGCGGTGCGCGAGATCCCCATGTTAAAACTGCGCGGGTAGAAGTGATCCATGCGGTTTGAGCCTCCGCGAATTCCACCGGTTGTCAGCAGGGAGGTCATCGAATAATTTATCGCTTTCTGCAGATGGGTGAATGAGTCTGCAGCCCGGTCCGGCCCACCGTAAGCGTCCACCTTGTGTTGTTCCAGGAACCGGTTCACGATCTCCATATAGTGGTCGGGGATGATGCAATCGGAATCGAAAAAGATCAGAAACTCGCTGGAGCTGTGCCGGGCTCCGAAGTTGCGAGTCGGCCCCGGCCCTTCGTTCTCTTTCCAGTAGTAGGCAAGGGTGAGCTGGTCAGAAAATGATTGTGCAATTTCCCCGCATCGATCGGAAGAGCCGTCATCGACGACGATTACTTCAAATTGGGTATAAGTCTGGCGGGTAAGGCTGTCCAGCAGCTCCCGGATCTCCCCGGGGCGATTGTAAACCGGTATAATTATGGAATAGGTCATTGAATTTGATTGGAGCTAACGTCTGCCCGCTAAACTAACCATTATCCGGTACAATTGAATACCCAAATCCAGATGCAACTCTGTAAAAAATTTCCGTTCTTGTAGTTCAAATTTTACTTACAAAAATGACGGCTTGATGGTTAAAAAACTCTGCTTTTTTCTGCTGCTACCTGTTTTGGGCTACTCACAATCGTTGAATATTTCCGTTGCCGATCAGACGGCGGGCAACCAGTACGCCACGTTTGGATTTGATCAGCAGAACGTCACTATTTCAGGTGGCGGAATCAGCTTTCCGGTCAATGGCAGGCAGTTTGGGAATGTCCTCACATTTGGGGTTACCCCCGGGTACCGTGCTGTCGGTATTCTGCAAAACAGTATGGATGGAGCGAAAAGTTTATTGTTGAATACGGCGGCTGATACCCTGGCAGCATATTCTACCATTTCATTGAATTACAGTGATCCATCGTTGGGAATCTATCCATTTGATTCAGGAGAAGTGCTGCTCCGAAATAATATTGCCAATTTTACATTATACAATTCGATGGGAGCGATTATCACCAGTGGATCTTCGGGCAGCCAGAGTGAGCGGGGTGAATCAATTTCGGAGGTGGCTTTTGATCCACTCGGAAAAACGATTGTGATGTACACACCCAAGATAAAACAGGAGAATGGAGTGGGATCTCAAGCGGTAATTTTATCTGACGACAACGCAACAAACAATATATTTTACAGCGGAGACCGCTCGATAAAACATCTCAGCATTGCAGATAATGGGCAGTTTGTTGTTTTGGTTACCGAAGAGGAGGGTACCGATGATGCAGCGGTTATTTTGGACCGCTATGGCAATGAACTCAATTCGATAAGCTCCGAAGAGGAGCTGGATGGGGCCTATTTTGCCGGAGACAACGAAGAGGTGTTGCTCCATTCCCGCCGCAGGGCGCTGGTCTATTCGACGTTGCAGGGTGAGCGGCTGGGCAGTACCAGCTTTCGCTCTCCCTTGGTCCTGGCGCAATATTTTTCCGAGGATCAGACTATTATAGGCGTTACAGGCAACAAGGTCGAGAATACCGATATTTATCGAGATCTGGAATTTCATGCCGTGAATTTGGACAAACGGGAGATCGCCCGGACGGAACTGGACGGGGCGCTTGCAACAGATCCGAATATTGATCTGAAGTTCTTGAGAGAGGGCAGAGGGCAGTACCGCCTGATGGGGAGCAATAAAATTATCAATCTCAGAGCTTCCTTTTAAGTTCTGCAAAGGTCCATCAAATAAAAAAGCCCTGAACGTATATTCAGGGCTTTTTCCAATAATGATTGTTTTTGCGTTGCCTCAGGCCGTTTCAGGTTGATCAGGCTTTTGCTTCAGAGGGAGATTGTTCCTTGTCGTCAGCTGATTTTTCATCCTCCGTTTCGGCCTCATCTTTTGACGCCGGGGCTTTATCCGGCTGCTCCCAGTCAAAGGTCAAGTCATCACGGGATTTGTTCATCTTAATCCTGATGTTTGTGCCTTCCGGGTGGTCAGCTTCCAGCAACTCTTCTGCAAGCGGGTCTTCCACATACTTTTGAATAGCTCGCTGCAGCGGTCGGGCGCCATACTTCTGATCAAAGCCTTTATCGGTGATAAAGTCCTTGGCTCCCTGGGTAATTTCGACCGAGTAGCCGAGCTCATGGATGCGTTTAAACAGGTCCTCGCTCAGCAGATCGATGATCTGGAAGATATCCTCTTTTTCGAGCGGACGGAAGGTGATGACATCGTCAATGCGGTTCAGGAACTCGGGGTTGAACACCTTTTTGAGCGCGTCCTGAATCGTTGACTTCATCTTCTCGTAATCGAAACTGCTTCCGTCGGGACTAAACCCGATACCTTTTCCGAGGTTACGTATATCACGTGCTCCGATGTTGGAGGTCATAATGATAATGGTATTGCGGAAATCTACCTTGCGGCCGAGACTATCCGTCAGGATACCGTCGTCGAGCACCTGCAGCAGGATGTTGAACACATCCGGGTGCGCTTTTTCAATCTCATCCAGCAGCACGACGCTGTACGGCTTGCGCCGGACCTTTTCAGTGAGAATGCCACCCTCTTCGTATCCAACGTAGCCCGGAGGGGCCCCGACCAGTCGTGAGACGGAGAATTTCTCCATATACTCACTCATATCGATACGGATGAGTGCGTCTTCCTTGTCAAACAGGTAACGGGCCAGTACCTTGGCCATTTCGGTTTTACCGACCCCGGTGGGACCGAGAAAGATGAAGGAGCCGATCGGGCGCGTGGGATCTTTGAGTCCGGCACGCGTTCGTTTGATCGCTTTTGTAAGCTTTTCGATCGCCTCGTTCTGGCCGATGATCTGTTCGCCGAGTTTTTCCCGCATTTTGACCAGCTTTTTGCTCTCGCTCTGGCTGATCTTGTTGACGGGTACGCCGCTCATCATCGCCACAACTTCGGCCACGTCATATTCTTCGACGTCGTAGATAATCTCTTCAGCTTCCTTTTCCCACTCCTTCTGGGCCTGTTCGAGCTCCTCCATCAGGCGCTTCTCCTTGTCACGGAGGCGTGCCGCTTCTTCAAAGCGCTGTTTTTTAACCATCGAATTTTTCTCGTTGCTGGTCTTTTCGATCTCTTCCTCCAGGTCAACGATATGCTGCGGCACCGTAATGTTGGAGAGATGCACCCGGGCTCCGGCCTCGTCAAGGGCATCAATCGCCTTGTCGGGCAGGAAATGGTCCGTTACATAGCGGTCGGTAAGCTTGACACAGGCCTCGATCGCTTTTTCAGAGTAGTGCACGCTGTGGTGCTTTTCGTATTTTTTCTTGATTTTCGAGAGGATCTCGATGGTTTCCTCCGGTGAGGTCGGATCCACCATGATTTTTTGGAACCGACGCTCCAGCGCGCCATCTTTTTCGATGTACTGCCGGTATTCGTTCAAGGTGGTGGCACCGATCGCCTGTACTTCTCCCCGGGCAAGGGCGGGTTTCAACATGTTGGAGGCGTCGAGAGAGCCACTGGCTCCGCCGGCTCCAACAATAGTGTGAAGCTCGTCAATAAAGAGAATGACGTTGTCGGTTTTTTCCAGCTCGCTCATCACCGCTTTCATTCGTTCTTCAAATTGTCCGCGGTATTTAGTACCCGCCACAAGGGCCGCAAGGTCGAGTGCAATAACCCGCTTGTCATACAACACGCGTGAAACTTTGCGCTCAATAATGCGGCTGGCCAATCCTTCAGCGATGGCTGTTTTACCTACGCCAGGCTCTCCGATAAGCACCGGGTTATTCTTCTTTCGCCGGCTCAGCACCTGGGCCACTCGTTCGATTTCCTTCTCGCGACCAATAATTGGATCGAGCTTGCCTTCTTCAGCAAGCGAGGTAAGGTCGCGGCCAAAATTGTCCAATACAGGAGTTTTTGATTTTTCCATTTTCTTTTCTCTGGAACTTCCGGAGGATGATTTTCCTCCTTTTGAGGATGATAGACTCGCAGATACAGAGCGAGAATCACTGGGATCGTCATCCGGGGATGACTTGCCCGATATTATGAGATCAAGTTCTTCACGTACAGCATCATAGGATACGTTAAACTGCTGTAGAATTTGTGCAGCTATATTTTCGTCGTCACGCAGAAGTGAAAGGAGCAGATGCTCCGTGCCAATAGTATCACTTTTGTATAGTTTAGCCTCCAGATAGGTTATGCGCAGAACTTTTTCGGCCTGTTTGGTCAGTGGAATATTACCCACTGTCACAGAGCCGCCCGTTCCGCGAACAGTATCTTCAATGGTTTTTTTCAGTTTGTAAAGATCACAGTTGAGATTCTTCAGTATTTTAACCGCTACACCTTCTCCAAGGCGGACGATACCAAGTATGAGATGCTCGGTACCGATATAATCATGGCCTAACCGGAGTGCTTCTTCACGGCTAAACTGAATGACATCTCGAACTTTGCTTGAGAAATTACCCTCCATAGAGTATTGCTAAATTTTTGGAGATGAAAAGTTACTCGTTAACAACGAGTCGTTTGCTTTTTTAGTTCACTACATTAACGAAAGTAGTATTGGCATAGTGCAAAAGCAAACAAAAAGATGAATGCTTAAGCTTTTATAATAGCTCCGGAAAGATTGTAGCAGTCACGGGAAAATCACTCCGTTACTATTAAAGGGAATGCAAAAATACAGCATCTTTGTGTCCTCACAATTCTTTTTGGGAGATTGGTCGTCAGAACATTGTAGGTGCGCCGGATAGATACTGAATGACCAAATTCACATATATTTGGGTTTTATAATTCCGGAGATCTGGACATCTGCGGCTCGCCTGGCCGCATTCCGGATATTTCGGGGCAGCTAATAGAAATCGAGCGAAACTGGATGGATGGGTGGGGAATGTTAGCAAAACTTTCAGAAGAGGGGCTGTCCCGTCATCTCCTCAGGCTGATTCAATCCCATCAATTTTAAAAGGGTAGGGGCTACATCCGCAAGTTTGCCGTCGTGCATCCGGATGTTATCGCCGTTTCCGTTTACGATCATGGCCGGAACCCGGGCATTGGTATGGGCGGTGTGGGCACTGCCGTCTTCCTGGATCAGGCAGTCGGCGTTTCCATGGTCCGCAATGATTAAAATTTTGTAATTGTGGTCAGTAGCGGTCTCCACCACTTTTTTTAGCTCCCTGTCAACGGTCTCCACCGCTTTAATCGTTGCATCCATATCTCCGGTGTGGCCGACCATGTCTGGATTGGCAAAATTAAGGATACAGAGATCGAAGGTTCCGGTTTTTAGTTGCTTGCAGAGCGTCTCGGCGACCTCCGGGGCGCTCATTTCCGGCTTCAGGTCGTAGGTGGCTACCTTTGGACTCGGAATCATGATTCGTTCTTCGCCTTCGAACGCCACCTCTTCGCCGCCGTTAAAGAAATAGGTTACGTGCGGGTATTTTTCCGTTTCGGCTATGCGAAGCTGCTTTAGTCCCTGCCTGCTTACATATTCGCCGATGGTATTTTTTATGTGGGCCGGGGGATAGGCAACGTGAACCCAGTCGAAGGTGTCGTCGTAGGCGGTAAACGTGACATAGTGAAGATCAAGGTCTTTGTTGACTTCAAATTTGTCGAATTCGTTGTCGGACAGGGCCCGGGTAATTTGTCGCGCGCGATCGCCGCGAATATTGTAGAATATGACGACATCGCCGGGTTCTATCCGGGATTGGGGAGTATCGTCAATCAGCTTGGGAGTAATGAATTCATCGGTAACATCCCTGCTGTAGGAATCCTGCAGGGCCTCGGCTGGAGTATCAAACGACTCTCCCTTTCCATTTACGAGAAGATCATACGCCCGTTTGGTGCGCTCCCACCGGTTATCACGGTCCATGGCGTAATACCGACCGACGATAGATGCGATGGTTCCTGTTCCGATTGCTTCCGCCTGCTCCTGGAACTCCTTCACGTACTCGATGCCGCCGGTGGGAGAGGTGTCGCGCCCGTCGGTAAAAGCGTGAACAAACGCGTTCTCAATACCTTGGGAATTCAACAGTTTCAGCAGTGCAAACAGGTGGTCGTTGTGGCTGTGTACCCCGCCATCGGAAAAGAGTCCCAGAATATGGACCTTGTCTTTGGCCCTGGCCTTTTCGATAGCTTCCAGCAGCACCTCATTTTGGTCGAATGTATTTTCCTCGATATCCCGGTTAATCCGGCTTAGCTCCTGCCATACAACACGGCCGGCCCCGATATTCAGGTGACCTACCTCCGAATTTCCAAACTGCCCGCCGGGCAGGCCCACATCGGTCCCGCTGGCGGAAAGTGTCGAGTGTGGATTGTTGTTGAATAGCTGGTCGATGAATGGTTTGTCAGCCTTGTCGATTGCGCTGACTTCTGGATTTTCGGCCAAACCGTAGCCATCCAGGATAACGAGTAATGCCTTTGAGGTTGGAACAGCCAATACGTCTCCTGCGCTGTTGTTTGTTAAAGGTTGTTTACGTGCTTGGTGAGCTTGGCTTTTCTTCTGGCCGCTTTATTTTGATGGATAATACCTTTGGCCGCCATCTTGTCGAGGTAGGAAGTGGCTTCTTTAAGGTATGTTTCGGCCTCTTCTTTGTCAGTGGTTTCCAACACCTTGTTTACCAGCGTTCGCATTTTGGAGCGCTGTGCGCGATTGTGTTCGCGCCGCTTGGCATTCTGTCGCACGCGTTTAATAGCAGATTGATGTTGTGGCATATATATCGTTCAGTTTGCTTAAATTGTTCGTCAATTAATTTGTATCATTATATAATCTGAATACGACGTTTCAGAAAGCCCCAAAAGTTAACCTTTCTGGATTCAGAAAACAAGAAATCATTGAAATATTAATAAATTAAAAGTAATTTGGGAGACTTTCCGATATGATAATTGTCATTGATGGTCCGGCAGGTTCGGGTAAAAGCTCTACGGCCAGGGCCGTCGCGGATAAGCTTGATATTCAGTACCTGGATTCCGGTGCGCTGTACCGCACGCTCACGTTGATGTATCTGGAATCGGGTAAAGACAAAACGAAGTTCTTTGAATTGTTGAATCGAAAGTCGATCTCATTCTTCTATGAAGAGGGTACGTTTCATGTATCGGTCGGGAAGCGGGATATTACCGAACAGATCCGTACCGTGGAGGTGAACAATCATGTAAGTACGGTGGCGGCGCTGCCCAAATCCAGGCAATTTGTGAACAACCTTATGCACCAGGCGGTACAGAAGGAAACCTGGATTGCCGAGGGCCGGGACCTGGGCACAGCTGTATTCCCCGATGCCGAACTAAAGTTTTTTATGGTGGCCGACACCGATGTTCGGGCTGAACGACGACACAGGGAGCTGAAAGCGCAGGGGGCGGATGTTACCCTGGATGAAGTAAAGCGTAACATCATTGAACGGGACCAGAAGGACTCCCGGCGAAAGAAAGATCCCCTGAAAAAAGCTCCGGACGCTGTTGAAGTGGACACGAGTGAGATGACTTTTGAACAACAAGTAGATTTTATTTGTTCAAGAATTACAAATAAGTTTGAAACACAAACTTAAATTATAACTAAAACCCTAATTAATCCCTTTCCGCTCCGCTTTTTTTGAGTGGGAGTTGAAAGCGGCAATTTTAACTAAAACCATAATGACCGAAGAAGTTAAACAAGAACAAGAAAACAAAAACCAAGAAGCTGACGACACTGCTACTGCTGAAGAACAAGATGTGGAAGTGACAGATGCCGAAGAGTCGGTTGAAGCTGAAGCCACTGCCCAAGAAGAAGAAACGGCTGAAGAAGAACCCGAGAAAACAGTTGAAGAACCGGCCGTTGAAGCCATCACGGAAGAAGAGGTACGTGTTGAAGTAGATGAGGATGATGTTGCCACGTTTACCGGCGACATGGAAGACGATAAAGTTTATACGCTGGATGAACTCCAGGCGGCATCGGAGGACTATACCGACGATGAGTTTCACAGCCTGGCTTCGATGTATGAAGACACGTTAAATGAAATTGAAGAGAAGGAAATTGTAACCGGGCGGGTGGTCTCGGTTGATGAGAAGTATGTCATTGTTGACATCGGCTTCAAGTCTGAAGGCATTATCCAGGTCAATGAGTTTCCGGATAAAGTGGTTGAGGAGCTGGCTCCCGGTGATGAAGTGGAAGTTTTCCTCGACAAAGTTGAAGATCAGGAAGGGCAGCTTATTCTTTCTCGCCGCAAGGCCGACATCCTGCAGGCGTGGGAGACCATTGAGCGGTCCCATGAAACCGGCGAAGTGCTGGAGGGATATATCAAGCGCCGTATCAAAGGTGGTATGGTGGTGGATATTATGGGCATCGACTGTTTCCTGCCCGGGTCGCAAATTGACGTGCGACCGGTGCGCGACTTTGACGCTTATGTCGGGAAAACGATGGAATTCCAGGTCGTAAAGCTCAACATGCAGGCGGAAAACGTGGTTGTTTCTCACCGCGCCCTTATTGAGTCTGACCTTGAAGAACAGCGAGAAGAGATTCTGTCTACCATCGAAGAAGGACAGGTCCTCGAAGGTATCGTCAAGAATATTACTGATTTCGGTGTATTCATCGATCTTGGTGGTGTCGACGGTCTGCTTCACATCACGGATCTCTCGTGGGGACGTGTTGAGCATCCCGAAGAGATCGTATCTCTCGATCAGCGCATGAACGTCGCTGTCATCGACTTTGATGACGAGAGCAAGCGTGTTTCGTTGGGCCTCAAGCAGCTGCAGCCGCATCCATGGGATCAAATCGACCTGAAATATCCAGAAGGCATGAAGGTTCAGGGTCGTGTCGTTTCCATTGCAGACTACGGTGCCTTTATTGAGCTTGAAAAAGGCGTTGAGGGACTCATCCACATTAGCGAGATGTCCTGGACACAACATATCAAACACCCGTCTCAACTGGTGGACAAGGACGATATCATAGAATGCGTGGTGCTGAATGTAAACGAACCGGAAAAGAAAATCTCGCTCGGGGTCAAGCAGCTTGAAAAGGATCCCTGGGAAGATATCGACAAGCGATACCCGGTTGGCTCCAAGCATACGGGAACGGTTCGCAATCTCACCAACTTCGGTGTGTTTGTTGAGCTCGAACCCGGCATTGACGGGCTGATCCACGTTTCTGATCTCAGCTGGACCGACAAAATCAATCATCCGAACGAGATTATCGACAAAGACCAGGAGATCGAGGTGGTCATCCTGGCGATTGACTTTGAGAATCGCCGAATTACGCTGGGTCACAAGCAGATTGAAGAGAATCCGTGGGAGAAATTCGCTGAAGAGCACGGCTTGGGCAACCAGGTTGAAGGCGAAATCTTGAAAATTACGGATAAGGGACTGTTTGTGAAGCTTCCTTTCGAGCTGGAAGGATTTGTTCCGGCAAGCAAAACGGAAGCCGGTGGAGACCTCTCTGAATCCTATGAAGTGGGCGAAACCGTTGAGGCTTACGTAATTGAGCTTGATGAGAACAACAAGAATCTCACACTCAGTCAACGAGACAAGGATGCCAAGAAAGTGAAGCCTTCCAAGTCGAGATCCAAATCTCGCAGCTCGCAGGAGCCTGTAGAGCGGGGAACACCGACGCTGGGTGAGATGTCTGGCCTGGCCGACCTGAAGCGGGAGATGGAAGAGAAGCAGCGGGAAGCAGCGCGCCAGCAACAGGCCGATGCCGAAGTGGAAGTAGAAGAGGATTCCGACTCGAATGAGGAGGAAGAGGAATCTTCTGCGGACCAGGAAGAATAAGTTCAGCCAAGCACTCTTTGTGATTGCTTGACACATTAAAAAAGCCCGATGGTGAAAGATCCATCGGGCTTTTTCTCTTTATCATTATCAATATGTTATAAACGGCGCAACCTGCGGGTATTCAGGCAATGACAATGGAAGTGCAACAAGGCGCCCCATGTCTACTCGTTCTTTTCCTTGTAAAAGTAAACGAGGTTTTTTTTGGGATGCTTGCTGCTTTTTACCTTTTCCCCGGTTTCCCGGTTATAGCTGTAGATCACGTTCCGCATGGAGTTGAGCTCCGTGTCGTCGCTAAATTTTACCTCGAGCGCTTTTCCCCCCGCTTCCAGCTTTTTTACGGCCTCCAACAGGGGTTTATATTTTGAGGAGCTTTTTTTAGAAATTTTAATGTCTTCCCTGGATACAAAATTTATTTTCATAATAAGTGTATTTGATAAAGTACATTACCAAATAAATAAAGTCTTCAGTAACATTCAATCGTTGTTATTCTGATTTAAGCGGGTCCATCAGGGAACTTGAACGGTGGACATAATTTTTTCTATGATATCTTCAGGAGTGATGTTTTCTGCTTCCGCTTCAAACGTAGGGATAATGCGGTGACGCAGCACATCCATGGCGATCAGCCGAACATCTTCCGGGGTTACATAGGCCCGGTGTTCCATAAAGGCGTGTGCGCGGGCTGCCAGATTCAGATTGATGGACGCCCGTGGCGAAGCCCCGAAATTAATAAGCTCTTCCATATCCGGCAGATTGAATTTTCCGGGATTTCTGGTGGCAAAAACCAGGTCAATAATATATTGTTCCACCTTTTCATCCATGTAGATTTCGTTAACGACGTTCCGTGCACCCAGTACCTGCTCAGGTGTCACCACCGGTTCCAGCTTTTTGTTCTTCCCGGTTTGGGCCATGCGCCGCATAATTTCCATCTCTTCAGACTCGCTCGGGTAATCGATCTTTATTTTCATCATAAACCGGTCGACCTGTGCTTCCGGCAGTGGGTAGGTCCCTTCCTGTTCTACGGGGTTTTGGGTGGCCAGCACCAAAAAGGGCTCGTCAAGTTCATAGGTTGTTTCGCCAATGGTTACCTGCAGTTCCTGCATCGACTCCAGCAGGGCACTTTGTACTTTGGCGGGCGAACGGTTGATCTCGTCAGCTAAAATGATGTTGGCAAAAATAGGTCCTTTTTTTACCGTGAATTCCGCCTCTTTCTGGTTATAGATCAGCGTACCGATCAGGTCGGCGGGCAGCAGGTCGGGCGTGAACTGTATTCGCTGAAATTTTGTGCTGATGACCTGGGAGAGCGACGAAACCGTCAGGGTTTTGGCCAGGCCCGGTACTCCCTCCAGCAGCACGTGTCCATCAGCCAGCAGCCCGATCAGCAGCCGGTCGATCATATACTGCTGACCGACAATGACTTTCTTTAGTTCGTCGTAAATTTTTTCAATAAATGCGCTGGATTCTTCAATTTTATCTCCGAGCGCCTGCATGTCTACTGAAGGAGAGCTTGTCGCCATAAGTGAAATGTGATTTAGATTTTGAATGAGTTATAAGTATCTTCTTTGCCGATTTAAGAACGTAAAAACCTCTATAATAATAAATGGAATTCATAGATTCTTTTCTATTAGGTCTCATACAGGGCCTTACCGAATTTTTGCCAATCAGCAGTTCCGGCCACCTCGTGCTCGGCCGTGCTTTTATGAGCAGCGACCTGCAAAAGGGCATAACGTTTGAGGTTGTCGTTCATTTTGGAACGTTGTGCAGCATTCTGGTCTATTACAGGGAGGAACTGACCGGCATTATAAAGTCGTTGCTGGGCCTGGCCGGTTCGCCCGGAGAATTTCAACAACGGCTCAGGGATGATCCCAATATAAGATTGAGTGGCTATATCCTGTTGAGCATGATCCCCGCCACAATCATAGGCTTTACACTGAAAGACTATATTGAGGATGTATTCCTGAATCCCTTTATGGTTTCGTTCATGCTGCTGGTAACCGGAATACTGCTTTACGCCACCAAGTACAGGAAGCAGTTTACGCGGCAGATCAACGCTGGAAATAGTTTTGCCATCGGAATAGCGCAGGCACTTGCCATTTTGCCGGGTATAAGCCGCTCCGGCTCCACGATCTCGTTGGGATTATACCTGGGAGTAAAAAGGGAAGAGGTGGCCAACTTTTCGTTCCTGATGGTCATTCCCGTAATCGCGGGCGCCATGATGATGCAGGTCAAGGAGATGGCCGAGGTGGGCATCCGTTTTGATGCCGCCCTGGACCTTGTCATTGGCTTTCTGGCCGCTTTTATTTCGGGATATTTTGCTCTCAAGTATCTTATTGTAATGCTCAAAACCAGGGGAATTCATCCATTTGCCTGGTACTGCTGGACGGTGGGTACACTGGGACTGATCTATTTTTGGTAGGTTTTAAAGTTGCAGGATGAAAGTCTTATAAACACCACCCTGAAACATTCAACTTTTAACATTCAAACCCCAATTTAGAGTTGATGTGGTTTCTAAATTTATCTACTTTTGAAGCCACTTAAAATAAAGCAACACCATGGTTTCATACGTTTTTATATTCCTTGCAATTCTGGCTATTGCTGCCGCACTGGGTATGGTAATTAGTAAAAATACGGTAAACAGTGCCCTGTTTCTTGTAATTAACATGGTGGCCCTGGCCGGGGTCTACGTACTGCTGCAGGCGCATTTTCTGGCCATCATCCAGGTTATTGTGTATGCCGGGGCGATTATGGTGTTGTTCCTGTTTGTGATTATGCTGCTGAATTTGGATGCAGAAAAATCTCTTTTTAACAAGTTTAGAGTCAAGTATTTTGTGGCTTTTCTGCTCGGTATCGTCGTGCTGTCCCAAATACTGTACAGCATCGGAGGGGTAACAGACATGTTGCCTGAACTGCCTTCGGAAGTATCGCAGGTGGGAACGGTTGAGGCGATCGGAGAGGTCATGTTTACTACCTATCTGCTTCCTTTTGAGATGACCGCCATTCTGTTGACAGCGGCCGTAGTGGGAGCCCTGGTGGTTGCACAACAAAAAATTGTTAAGCCCAAATCTGGACAATGATTGAAATCGACTGGTTTTTAGCGTTAAGTGCCGTGTTGTTTGCGATCGGTATCATGGGGGTATTAATCCGTAAAAACGCGATAGTAATTTTTATGAGTGTGGAACTGATGTTGAATGCGGTCAATCTTTCGCTGATCTCTTTCAGTACCTTCCACGGTAACGTGGAAGGACAGATGCTCGTGTTCTTTGCGTTGGCGGTTGCAGCCGCCGAAGCGGTTGTAGGGCTGGCTATCATTATTGCCATCTTCCGCAATAACCTTTCGCTGGATGTGAGCAAAATCAACCTGTTGCGCTGGTGATTTTAATTAATAGTGTGTTAGTGCGCCATGATCAATGCAGCGAGTTTCCGCTCTTGACATTTTGAGGAGTGTGGGTGCGTATATATCCCATCAGCCTACCCGTTATTTTATTGGATAAGTAGTTTAATTACCTGCTGATTTTCTGTTCACTGGTAACTGCTCAATAGCACAGTGTTCACTGCTTATTTTTACTGAATCTACCTTTACCTTCGTTCACTTTTTTGTATCTTTGCCATCTGTAAAATTCCCCTTGGGAATAGTTGAAGCAATAGCTACCTTTGGGGCGCAAATGAACAACGTCATCCGGTTCCGCTTCGGGGCTGTTCTCATACTGATTGAACAGAACTCGATCACTTTTCGGGTTGAAACCTCACCCTGCAGATGAACGCCAGGGGATGACAGAAAAGAAGCTTTCGATCCAAAAAACAAACTGACTTGATGGACTCAGCTACATTGCTCGTTGCACTGACGGTAGGCTTGCCCCTGCTGGGGTTTTTAATTAATGGACTACTCGGGTTGCGCAGCCCGGGATATCGAGAAAAGAAAACCCTCATCGGCGCCATCGCCAACCTTTCGGTATTTGTTCCCTTCCTTATCTCCTGCTACTTTTTTCTGAATTTTACGACTGAATCGGAAGCGCTCATCACCACATTTTTTACCTGGATACAGGCGGGCTCTTTTTCGGTTGATATCGCCTACCAGATCGACCAGCTCTCCATCGTAATGATGCTGGTTGTTACCGGGGTCGGTTCCCTGATCCATTTTTATTCCATCGGGTATATGTGGCATGATGAGGGATATTGGAAGTTTTTTGCCTATCTCAATTTGTTCATCTTTGCGATGCTCAACCTGATTATGGGCAACAACCTGCTGTTGCTGTTTCTCGGCTGGGAGGGGGTCGGGCTCTGCTCATACCTGCTGATCGGTTTTTGGTATACCGACATGGCCAAATCAGATGCCGCCAACAAGGCGTTTTGGTATAACCGGATCGGTGATTTCGCATTTCTAATTGCCATGTTCCTTACGTTTCAGTCGGTCGGCAGTCTCAATTTTAATACGATTCTCGGCGACCTGGATGCGATCCCCGCAGATTACAAATTCTGGATCGGTTTCCTGATGTTGGTGGGTGCCACTGGAAAAAGCGCGCAGATTCCCCTTTTTGTCTGGCTTCCCGACGCAATGGCGGGCCCGACTTCCGTATCGGCGCTGATTCATGCTGCAACCATGGTAACTTCGGGTATCTACTTGATTTCCAGGATGTCGCCAATGTTTGTGATGTCCCCTGAAGTGATGCTGATCATCGCTGTGATTGGGGCGTTAACCGCATTGGTTGCGGCGACCATCGCCCTCACCCAACACGATATCAAACGGGTGCTGGCCTACTCCACGGTATCACAGCTCGGGTATATGTTCCTGGCTCTGGGATCGGGCGCTTTTACGGCGGCCATTTTTCATGTTGTGACTCACGCTTTTTTCAAGGCCTGTCTTTTTCTCGGGTCGGGTTCTGTTATTCATGCCATGGAACATGTTGAACACGGCCTGCACCAAGAGGGCAAGGAAGTGCATTTTGATCCCCAGGATATGCGTAATATGGGAGGGTTGAAACAGTATATGCCCTCTACTTACCGAACCTTCCTGCTGGCAACAATTGCTATTGCGGGAATCCCACCGCTGGCGGGCTTTTTCTCCAAGGATGAAATATTGGCCTTTACATTTAATGCCGGTTTCGGTGAGTTTGCCGGGCCGCTGTACTTCCTGTTGTGGGGCGTGGGAATTGTAACGGCATTCCTGACCGCTTTTTATATGTTTCGTCTGACATTCGGAACATTCAACGGGGAATTTAAACTGCCGGGCAGGGTGGCAGATGCGGATAACGCCTCTGATTACCTGCACGAGAGCCCGGTTACGATGACCTTTCCACTGTGGGCACTGGGAATACTGTCGGTGGCAGGTGGATTTCTGGGCGTCCCCAATTTTATTGCTGAGACCTTCACCCACGAGGAGGCGCACATTAACCTGCTGCATGACTGGTTGTATACAGTAAATGCGGATGTGGGCATGGCGCTTTCTCACGGTATCGAATGGACATTGATGATCATTTCGATCGCAATTGCAGTGGCCGGAAGCTGGGTGGCGTACCGAATGTATGGAAGCGGCGATACCGAAGAGTCGGACAGCTATCTCGCGGCGCGTTTTGGCACCCTATACGATACCTGGAGCCAAAAGTACAGTCTTGATGAAATATATGAGGGGCTGGTTTCTCGTCCGCTTGTTCGCTTTTCAGACAAGGGATTGGCTGTATTTGATATGAAGATTGTGGACGGGGTTGTAAATACTGTCGGGGGAATTGTCCGACTGTTTGGAAGCCTGATCCGATATATTCAAACCGGGGTTACCTCCACCTATGCCCTGGGGCTGGTTATTGGCGTGATAATCGTAATAAGTATCCTGATTCTCTAATTCTTGACGATGGAGCTACTACTAAACATCTGTATTTATCTACCGCTGGCAGGAATTGCCGCGATTTTATTTACACGAAATAAGGCCGCTGTAAAATGGATCAGCCTGGTTACAACGAGTGCTGTATTCCTGCTTTCCCTGCCGCTTTTGCTTAATTTTGATATCGCAGGCTCAGCGAGTGCCCAGTACCTCACGGTCGGCGAACCGCTCCTGAATGGACTGGATATCAAATATATTGTAGGGCTCGACGGGCTCAGTCTCTTGCTTTTTATGCTTACCACGCTTTTTGGCCCGATAGTAATACTCTCCTCATGGAATTCTGTCAGCAAGCACCTGGCTGGCTACTATTCCATGCTTCTGCTGCTTCAGACGGCATCGCTCGGCGTTTTTGCGGCACTCGACCTGATCATTTTCTATGTCTTTTTCGAGCTTTCCCTGATTCCGATGTATTTCCTGATCGGCATTTGGGGTGGCAAGGGGCGAATCCACGCAACGGTCAAGTTTTTTGTGTACACACTGGTGGGCTCACTGATCATGCTTATCGGGCTTATTTACGTTGGGTACGATGCCGGTACATTCCTGAATGAATTTACATTCAGCACCGACTGGCGTTTCCTTTCGAGCGGGGAGTATCAAATTGGCCTGGTGGAACAGACCTGGCTTTTCCTGGCATTTGCCCTCGCGTTTTGTATCAAGGTGCCGCTGTTCCCGTTTCACACCTGGCTGCCCTATGCCCATACTGAAGCTCCCACGGCCGGTTCTGTCGTACTTGCGGCTATCATGCTTAAGATGGGAACGTATGGGCTGTTGCGCGTCTGCCTGCCGCTGTTCCCAAACGCATTTGTGGAGTTTGCCCCCTACATGGCTACTCTGGCGGTCATAGGCATCATCTATGGTGCGCTGGTAGCGATGGTTCAGAAAGATGTGAAAAAGCTGGTGGCCTACTCTTCAGTAAGTCACCTTGGATTTGTAGTGCTCGGGCTGTTTGCATTCAACACCATTGCAGTTCAGGGAGCACTTATCCAGATGGTAAATCACGGCCTTTCCACCGGGGCGCTATTCCTCATTGTCGGCATGATTTATGACCGTCGGCATACGCGGATGATTAAAGATTTCGGTGGTATTGCCAAAGTCATCCCGGTATTTGCGGTTATGTTTATGATATCCACGCTGGCTTCTATCGGACTGCCGGGATTAAATGGATTTGTCGGTGAGTTCCTTATCCTGAATGGATCATTCCACTCAGAGGTTTTGGGCAGTTCTGCATTTACAATTCTGGCAGCAACCGGGGTTATTCTGGCAGCTGTTTACATGTTGTGGATGTACCAGCGGGTGATGTTCGGCCCGCTGAAACATGAAGCGAATGAAGATCTTGTTGATCTGAATGCCAGGGAAATTGGCTTGCTGGTCCCGTTGGTCATTTTTATGGTATGGATCGGGATCCGCCCGGTCGACTTTATGCAGTATTCCGAAGCACAAATTAATGACCTGCTGGAGACGTCACGGGAAAAGAGTGTGGCCATAAAGCAGAGCGCCTCGGAGCAGGAACTGCCGGGATGGGCCAACAGCCTGTACGATGTGACTCCTGAGCTGGCCTCGCAAAAAAGTGATTAGATCTTAGAATTATTGATTTTTTTGAATGACCGATTAATTCAATAACTCAACAACTCAAAAATTATACCAATGGCAACACCAATATCAGAAGATCAAATCGCGGAAGCTCTTTCCGATCTCGATGGATGGAGCCATGAGGACGACAAATTAAAAAAGAATTTTACATTTGATAATTTCCGGGACGCGATCGCTTTTATCAATCGCATCGCATTTGAAGCGGAGGAGCAGACACATCACCCGGAGCTTTTCAATGTTTACAACAGTGTTGGCATCGCGCTGAGTACACATGATGCTGGTGGCAAAGTCACCGAAAAAGATCTGAAACTGGCAAAAACTATAGAGTCACTGTATAACGCGTAAAAGCACATGGATTACCTACACGATCTGAGCGTATTTCTTCCAGGGATAATTGTCGCATTGGCGGGATTAGTCGCCGTGCTGATCGATGCCTATAAAAATGATCATGAGGCTATATTTGGCCTGTCTGTTTTTTCAATACTGGCAGCACTGGTGGTCTCTGCCATAGACATGTTCGGACCTGCTGGAGAAGCGTTTTCCGGCATGATTGTCTACGGAGGAACAGCCGCGTTTGGTAATACCGTGGTGCTGCTGGGCACGCTGTTTTGCGTGTTGATATCCAAAGAATATCTGGAAGCGGTCGACCACAATTACGGGGAAGTGTATGCCCTTGTGCTTTTTGCGACCTCCGGCATGCTCGGGCTTGCCAGTGCCAATGATCTGATCATGATTTTTGTCGGATTAGAGACCATGTCGATCTGCCTCTATATTCTGGCCGGAATTATCAATGAAGAGAAAATGGGAGCTGAGGCAGCGCTCAAATATTTTCTGCTGGGGGCATTTTCTACCGGTTTTCTACTCTACGGAATGGCGCTTCTGTATGGCGCCACCGGCACGACCAATCTGCCAGGTATTGCGGGGGCGGCCAGCAGCGATCTTCTTTTCCTTGCCGGGGCGGGACTGTTGTTGGTAGGTTTCTTTTTCAAAATTTCTGCGGTGCCTTTTCACATGTGGACGCCCGACGTCTACCAGGGCACCCCAACCACACTCACGGCTTATTTTGCAACGGCTTCCAAGTCGGCAACGTTTGTAGCGCTGATACTGGTTCTTTCCCGGATGCTCCCGGATAGTGCGGCCAGCTGGTCGGAACTGATTTCTGTCATTGCCATCATAACGATGATTCTGGGAAATATTATTGCGCTGGTTCAGGACAACATCAAGAGGATGCTTGCGTACTCGAGTATCGCCCACGCGGGATATTTGATGGTGGGACTAGCAGCCGGTACGGCGGGGGGATACAGTGCGGTTTTGTACTACCTGCTGGCATATACACTGATGAACGTGGGAGCATTTGGAGTAGTGGCATTCTATGAGCGCCAAAAAGGATTGGATTTCAACGATATAAACAATTATGCGGGCCTGGGATTCAAACGTCCCGCCATGGGAGTCATGCTTTCTATCTTCCTTTTTTCACTTGCCGGAATTCCACCCTTTGTAGGATTTGTAGGCAAGTACCAGGTATTTGCCGCTGCTGTCAACGCTGACTTGATTGGCCTGGCAATTGTCGGGGTGCTGGCCAGTGCAGCCAGTATTTACTACTACTTGCGCCCGATGGTGTACCTGTACATGAGAGAGCCCCACAAGGATGTTCCGCTTGTTCAGGCCGGTTGGCTGTTTAAAGGCAGCCTGATTGTACTGGCTTTTCTCACCATCTATTTTGGAATTGCACCTGGAGGACTTTCAGAACTGTTGAGTTCCTATTATGCTGAAGACTGGGCCGCGTTTATACGATAAAGGCAGAGCCTTAGAAACCTCCTCTTTTTCTGTCTGTCATTATATTATATATTATCGAGGGATAAGTCGTGCAGCTACGCTTTACCGCATATCGATGTTACCTCTAGGATGTGGTTTATTCCACATATTGTAACACGGTTCTGCTTTTGTTTATCCTCTCAGCCACTGCCGCTTTCATTCCGTGGAAAAATCCGACCGACAATCATTTATAACGATAGACGAGTACCGGGTTCAGTATTTGAATTATTCAATATAATGTCACTAAAGCAGGCATCGCCATTGTAACTCCCAAATTGATTAAAACCCGGAAAAAAGGAGATTAGTGATATCTGCACAGATGGGCTGGGAGGAGATCGTCAATGCAGGAAGGTTTCGTTACATAGTTGATATTCGAAAAAAGGTGGGTGTCAGCTATCCTGAAATATCGCAATTGTCTCTGCGCAGCAGACTTCACCGGAAGTTGACATTATGATGCCTGAATTACCGTCCCTTTACTGAGCCCTGAAATTGCCGGTTACATCCACTTTGACGGGGATTCCTTCTATTTCCGCAGGTAGCTGGTTTCTGATTCGCTCTTCATCGGCGCTTACAGATATAATGATACCGATGGTGTCCCCGTCAACCAGGCCGATGCCTACAGCAGTGACCCCGTCGATGGCCAGCCATTCTTTTTCATATTTTTGCTTTATATTACGGGCTTTTGGGTAGTCCGGCATGGGAATACGTACAAATGAAATTCAGTGTGCAGAATAATATAGCACATTTTCCAAAAAATCCGGGTAATCTGCGGAGGGAAGTGTCAGGGCAGCGTTACATCCAGGCTATTGAATACATTGTCAATTCGATTGATGATTGTGGAGGTATCGCTCCCGGCAAAGAGTAATCCTACAAGGTTATTTTCGTTGTCGAGGACCGCAGACCCGCTGTCTCCGCCCTGGCTCATTGAGCCGGCCACAAGCTGATCCACAAATGTGGCTACTTTGTTGGCCCCATAGTTGACACGGGCCGTCACATCCACCTGCTGGATGGTTCCAGTGGTGAATCCCGTGGTTCTACCACTCTTTTTAATCTCCATTCCCAGTTCAGCTTCCCGGGTGCCGGCAATCGTTCCGATCTGAAGTATTTCGTTCTCCAGGTCCGAGGGGGTCAGGGGCTCTGCTATAGCGGCATCCACCAGGTTTTCCGTTGTCTGCACCCGGTATGGACGCATACGCACCGAGCTGCCGATGGTTGAGGCGATGCTGTTCAGAACTGAAGCGATCATGTTGGAGGTAAAACAGCCTGGAGACGATCCATTTTCGCCCTCTCCGTCAAAGCTGATCGGCACAAATTCGCTCAACTTTGCTATCTGGTCCTGTGGATTTTGACCGCCGTCATACGGACCTGGTTGAAGAATCGCGTCCCCGATGTCGGCTTCATTGCTGTTTGCGAGCACGTGGTTGTTGGAAAGAATATAAATGGTATCGTCTTTTTTGACCAGGCAGCCCAGCGTGCCGGCCGTAATATCGAAATGCCCTATACTTACCCCACCGGGCGCAGGTCGGAATCTTCCCTTCGGATCCTGACGCGCCACGAAGGGACCTGACGGGAGCACGTCCGTCGGAATACCATGGATAGCCGCGGGAATCAGGTCTTTTTGGGTCAGTCTTTTCTTGGGCTTTTTTAGTTCCACTGAACAAATAATGCTGAGCTCCTCGGTCTGGCGACCGTTGGTCACTTTATACCCAATACCGGTCGCTACAACATTGGGTTTGCTCATCAGCTCAGAACGCCGACTGTTTAGCGTTTCACGAATATCCTCGAAACCTGAATCCATAGTACCTTTTGGTGGGAAAAAGATTAACCTGTCTTTATTGAAAGGTACTTAAGAAAACAATAATATTCATAACAAAGTTTTTTTAAGTATTTGTTTTGTATTGATTTATAAATAGTCCCTGCAAAAGAATTGTGCTAGTAAAAATGAGGTCAACCGGGCAGGATAAGATTGCAGGAACGTTCCGGCCCCTGAGCAGTATATATCGTTAGCTGCAGTCGGCAACGTATCTCCCTGTTCATCGGACCGAGATAGTGTTCAGTGTTTTCGGGGAGTGAAAAATTTGGATTTATGGGATTGGATTTCCCCCCAAAAAGCTCTATTTTTGCCTGCCTGTTCGTTAAAGCTGGCGCTATGTGGCAGCTTTTATGAATATGAATCGATCTTTGAAAGCAACAGTAACCTGCTGGTCGGCAAAAAGCCAGATCGGCTGTTTTCAATGAAAACAACCAAAGGAAAATAATCAATGAGCAGAGAATACTACGAACTAACCTATATTATAAATCCCGTACTGGAGGACGATCAATTTAGCGGGATCGTCAACAAGTTTACCGACTTTATTCGTGATAATGAGGGCGAAATCGATGAAGTTGATGAGTGGGGAATCCGAAAATTTGAGTACGAGATGGATGGTAAAAACAGCGGGTATTACGTTAATGCCTACTTTACTGCGCCCGGAACACTGATTGAGAAACTGGAACGGCAGCTTCGCCTGGATGATAATGTGATACGGTATCTTACCTTGAAATATGACGCCAAGATGTTACGTCACCGCGATCAGCAGCGCAAGGGGACGGTTCCCAACGTATTTGCACATGAAGAAGAGGAAGAAGAGGAAAATTAACAAGAATTCAGTCACGGATACATCAAATTTCGCTGGAATGTGTTTGTGACCGCTTAAATACAAGATATCTACAATTATGATTAAGAATCCATCACATCCGAAGAAAGGCCAGATACGAACACGGGAATGCAAGTTTTCAAAAGCTGGTCTCGAATATATTGATTACAAAGATACGGAATTGCTACAGCGTTTTATGAATGACCAGGGCAAAATTCTGCCTCGTCGCGTGACGGGGACCAGTGCCAAGTATCAGCGCCAGTTGGCTACCGCCATCAAACGGGCCCGCTTTCTTGGGTTGATTCCATATGTAGCAGAGAACCTCAGATAAACAAAAGGATTTTTATCTATGCCTAAACAGATGAAGTTGATTTTAAAAGAAGATGTGGAGAAGCTGGGCGATGCCGGTGAGGTAGTGGAAGTAAAACCCGGGTACGGCCGAAATTATTTGATCCCACAGGGAAAAGCGGAAATCGCAACTCCGGGTGCGCTCAAGCAGCTGCAGCTGATCAAGGAAAAAGCCGAACGCCGTGCTGAACTCACAATCGAGAAGGCGCAGGAGATGGCTGAAAGGCTTGAAACGACATCAGTCACTATTCCTGTTACAGTAGGGGAAGACGAAAAGATCCACGGTTCCGTTACTACACAAGATGTCGCCGATGCACTGGCGGAACGCGATATTGAAATTGACAAGCGTAAGATATCGCTCGATCAGGACATCAAGACGCTTGGCGAATACACGGCTACCATAAACTTGATTAGTGAAATAAAGCCACAAATTAAGGTTTGGGTAGTCAAGGAGTAACATGTGGTGTTATAATTAATAACACTGATCTTGAATGACTACCATGAAAAACAGCTTACTTTCTTTTGCAATGGGGATCGCACTGCTGGTGTTGTCCCCATTTTGTGTTCAGGGGCAGATGCTCGACCCGGTCTCGTTCGAGGTGGTCCAGAGTCCTGAAACGGTAAAGGCCGGCGAGGTTTTCGAGGTCACCGTACAAACGAAAATCGAGGGAAACTGGCATCTCTACTCCATAAATAACGATCCGGATGCCGGACCCTATCCCACCCAGTTCTCCTCGGCCAACAGCGCGCTCGCGATAGCGGGAGAGGTCAGCGAGACGGAACCCTCGATCGAGTATGACCCCAATTTCGATACCGAACTTGGGTGGCATACCTCGGAAGCGACTTTCACCATCCCGCTGGCATTCAAGGAGGGGATCAGTGGTTCTTCCATGATAGACCTGGAGGTACTGTACCAGGTGTGTGACGACAAGGCATGCCTGCCGCCCAAGACGAAGTCGATTACACAGGGCATTTCAATAGCCGGAGTCGCATCTCAGCCCTACGATGGATTTGAGGAATCCGGGGAAACAGCAGAGCGTGCGGAGGAAGAAGCGGATTCCGAACCTGCCACAGGCAGTGGGGGAAAGGAGGGGGAGATTCAACCCGACACCAGCGGTTACACCGGTGGGGGATTTGTCTCTTTTCTGTGGATTGCACTGACTGCGGGATTTGCAGCCCTGTTGACGCCCTGCGTCTTCCCGATGATTCCCTTGACCGTCTCTTTTTTCTCCAAACAGAATGAAGGAAATAACAAGCGGGCGGTGGGACAGGCCTTGCTTTTTGGGATAGCGATTGTGGCCACTTTTACTTTACTGGGCGCACTGTTGTCGGTACTGATCGGGGCCTCCGGGGCAAACCAGTTTGCCGCAAATCCCTGGGTAAATCTTTTTATCGGTATTATACTCATCGTGTTTGCAATGAGCCTGCTCGGTATGTTTGAACTGCGCCTGCCCTACCAGCTTACCAACTGGCTCAATCAAAAGAGCAATGAAAGTTCGGGCATACTGGGTGTACTCTTTATGGCGCTGACGATCAGTGCGGTTTCATTTTCGTGCACCGCCCCGTTTGTGGGAGGAGTACTGGCCGCTACCACGGGCGGGGAGTGGTTCTACCCGATCATAGGGATGATGGGCTTCTCAGCAGCTTTTGCCTCCCCCTTTGTGCTTTTCGCACTTTTTCCCCGATGGCTTGAATCGCTCCCCCAAAGCGGTTCCTGGATGAACGTGGTAAAAGTGTTGCTCGGTTTTATAGAACTGGCTGCTGCGGTCAAGTTTATTTCCAATGCAGACCTGGTCTGGCAGTGGGGGCTTGTCTCGCGGCCGCTCGCTATTGCGGCATGGATTACGATATTTTTCCTTGCCGGGCTATATGTCATCGGAACCTATTCTTTAAAACATGAAAAAAAACCGGAACAGATCGGTACCGGCCGGTTGATGGTGGCGATTCCGTTATTCCTGTTCAGCTTTTATTTGATTCCGGGACTGCTCGGAGCCTCGCTTGGTATCTGGGACGCCTGGCTGCCCCCAAAACAGGCAACGGACGTAAGCGTGGTGAGTTCCATCGCACAGAGAGGAGGGGGGGGAGGCGGCATTGAATCGAATATGGAGGAGTGGTCCGACAGCTATGAAGCTTCCCTTGAAAAGGCCAAACAGACCGGGCAACCCATTTTCATCGATTTCACGGGGTATACCTGCACCAACTGCCGGGCCATGGAGACCAATGTATTTCCGCTGAAAGAAATTCAAAAACGATTTGCAAAAATGGAAAAAGTTCGGCTTTATACGGATGATGGGACTGACGGGCCGGAAAACCAGCAATTTCAATTTAAATTGACGGGAACAGTTGCCCTGCCGACGTATGCCATAGTTGACCCCTACACAGGTAAAGTGCTGGATCAACTCATAGGCTACACTCAGAAAGACAAGTTCAGGCAATTCCTTGATAATGGGTTAAACCGATTCGACCCGGAATCAACCGGATCCACAGCCCTGGCTGACTAGTTGAATTGTAAATCCTTTTTAACATCTCAATTTATCTAAATTAGTAAGCTTGTTATTTTGACATTTAAATCAAAATGATCTATAATTTTGCATCTTTGTAAGCCCGTAAACTTTAAATTTAATAATATATAATTGGAGTAATCGTATGACATCGTCAATAGCTCTCTTACTGCTTCAAGCTGGAGCTGATCAAGGCTTTTTCAATGTAATTGTTCAAAGGTTCAACGAAGGTGGTACTTTCATGTGGCCGGTACTGGTCGCACTAATTTTGGGTTTGGCCATATTCCTTGAGCGCATTATTACTTTGAACCTCGCAGATATTGATACCCGAAAATTTATCGTTAATGTTCAGGAGGCACTACAAGAAGGTGGCGTTCCTGCCGCAAAAGAACTGTGTGCCGAAACCCGAGGCCCTATTGCTTCAGTATTCCAGGCAGGTTTGATGCGTGTCGATGAAGGGATCGAAGCTGCCGAAAAAGGTATTTCCGCCTATGGCTCTATCGAAATGAGTTTTCTGGAGCGTGGGCTTGTGTGGCTCTCACTGTTTATCGCAATTGCTCCGCTGCTCGGCTTTACCGGTACCGTTGTGGGTATGATTGAGGCGTTCGATGCCATTGAGCAGGCGGGCGACATCTCTCCGAGTTTGGTTGCCGGTGGTATTAAAACGGCACTGTTGACCACTGCTGCCGGCCTTATTGCAGGTATTATTCTGCAGGTGGGGTACAACTACTGCGTTTCAAAAATTGACCGTCTTATTGCAGAAATGGAAGAGAGTTCAATTACGCTTATTGACTCTATTGTTGCTCTGAAAGAAGGCGAGCAAATTATTGATACCAGTGGTGAAGGAACAGCTGACGCTGAATAATAATCTGCACCTTTAAAAGTTGAAGGAATAGAGATATGACTAGTGTAATAGGAATAGGAATCGCAATCGGGCTCATCGGTATTGGAGTTCTTGCGATGATAGTAGCCGGTATTAAAAGCTTGACCACAGGCAAGCAGGACGTTAAAAGAATTGTCACAATTCTTGTTCCCTTCGCTGTCTTCGGCATTGTGTTCGGAGTGGCAGGGGATCTGACCGATGCAGCAATTGGTACAATGCTGTTTATGCTTGCCGCCATGGTACTCTTCATGCTACTTACCGGGTTGCGTAGCACATTTAATTTATAAACTCAGCGGATAGCTATGATTAACAAGAAAAGACAACGGGAAGAGCCGGAACTTGGTGGTGCGGGAATGTCGGATATCGCTTTTCTTCTGCTGATATTTTTCCTGCTGGTAACCACGATCGATGTCGATACGGGTATCGGGCTTGTACTGCCTCCGGAACCGGAGCAGGATCAGGAACCGCCTCCCATTAAAGAGCGTAACATGCTCAAGATTCTGGTAAATGCCCAGGGAATGGTTCTACTCGATGAGGAACCGACCTCACTGCCAGAGGTGAAGGACCGGGTGAAGGAGTTTATTGACAATAACGGGCAGGACCCGGATTTGTCAGAATCTCCCGATAAGGCGATTGTCTCGATTAAAACGGACAGGCAAACCCCGTATTCGGTCTACATAGATATGCTTGACGAAGTCATGGGGGCTTATAAAGAGCTCAGGGACCTGGCTGCGCAAGATCGTTACGGAACCACCTATGACGCTCTCGAGGATGAGAGCGAGGCCAAACAGCAGATACGGGATCTGTATCCAAAGAAAATTTCAATCGCAGAGCCAGATCAAGGGTAAGGAAAATCTATTATGGCACATTTTCAGAAAAAATCTGCAAATACCAAGCAGGAGATACCTACATCGGCCATGCCGGACATCGTATTCATGTTGCTTATCTTTTTTATGGTGACTACGGTGTTGCGTGAGGTAACCCTGCAGGTTCAGGTAGATTTTACTCAGGCAGAGAATATTGAGAAAATCGAACAGAAACGACTGGTCAGTTATATCTACATAGGGCCGGAGAAACTGTCCGGAAACCGATTAGGTGAGACAAAAGTACAGATCGATGACTCCATTATTGAAGATTTGGGAGCTATCCGAAACCTCATGTACGATAAGCTGCAAGAGCAGCCCAGACTTATCGTATCTTTGCGGGTTGATGAAGATTCTGAATTCGGTATCGTCACCGATGTCGAGCAGGAGCTCAGGAAAGCAGGTACACTGCGTATCAACTACTCGACTCACCGGGAAGAATAAGAAGAATAAACTGATTAATACTAACTTTAAGTATAAAGGCAGTGCACAATTGTTGTGCCTGCCTTTTTTATTTTAAAAACTATTGCCAGTGGATAAGGAAAATTTCCGAAGTATCGAACAAATTGGACGGCACAGGTTAATCCGGGAACTCGCTGAACAAACTTCGTTCCGCAATGAAAGAGTGATCAAGGGTATCGGGGATGACGCAGCCGTACTGGAGCAGACGAGCAGCTACGCAGGACTACTTAGTTCCGAAACTTTTCTGGAGGGAGTCAACTTTGATCTTACCTATACCCCCCTGCACCACCTGGGATATAAAGTGATTACGGCCGCCGTAAGTGATATTTACGCGATGAATGGGATTCCGGAAGCCGTACTGGTGAACCTGGGATTACCCAACAAGCTTTCGGTGGACATGATTGATGAAATATACCGTGGAATGGATGCGGCTGCCCATGATTATGAGGTTGAAATAGCTGGCGGTGATCTGACCGCATCACACCAGATTTTGGCTCTTTCAATTACGGCTCACGGTCGCGCTGAAAAGGAAAATTTGATATATCGCTCTGGCGCCAGGATCGATCAGGCCGTGTGTGTCACCGGTGATCTGGGGGGAGCAATTGCCGGGCTCAGAATTTTGATGCGTGAAAAGAAATACTGGGAGGAGCATGGGCAAGATCAGTTTCAGCCGGATCTGGGGGATTATGAATATGTAGTAAAACGGCAGCTGGTTCCCGGTGCACGACGAGACTTCATTGATACCATTGCTGAGCTCAATCTACAACCCACGGCGATGATCGATCTTACCCAGGGGTTGGTAAGTGACCTTCATCAGCTGACGGAAGCCTCAAAAGTGGGGGCTCACATCTACCAGGCGGCCCTGCCAATTGCAATAGAAACGCGACATGTGGCAGATGAAATGAAGGAGGATGTGGACAAGTACGCACTATACGGAGGGGAAGACTTTGAACTGCTGTTTACAATACCGGAAGACCAAGTGGAACAGCTGGCCGCGGAATTCGAGGATTTTGTTGTGATCGGCAAAGTGACACGCAAAGAAGAGGGAGTAAAGATGCAACGGCAGGATGGAGAATTAATATCATTTGAGGAAGAATAGCACTAATTTAAAAATCATGGCTATCCCAATATACTAAACCGGCTGCCGTTATTGGTACCGCAGATGGAATTCAAGCATAATGACGGTACATAGAAACACTTAAAAGTGGTATATTGATTTAAATTTGCATATCTAAAAACTGAGTAGTAGTAAATGTCTGATAATTCTGATAAAAAAAATAGTAGTCCAACCGACCTGAAGGATAAATTGAAGGGTAATAACAACTCTCCCAAATTTTCTATCTGGATATACCTGTTAGTACTGCTGGTACTGTTCGGCATCCAGTTTTATTTTATGAGTCCGCAGCCGGGAAGCCGGATTATTTACAGTGAGTTTCTCGAGTATGTCGAGAAGGGATATGTTGAAAAAATTACGATTACCAACGGTACCCAGATTAGGGGACAATACACGGAAAAAGCGATCCAGGACGGAATCGTAAATCCTCCCGAGCAGGAGCAGGACTGGCAGCTGACGGGTGAAAGTGGACAACCCGCCTTTACTACCACCATGCTTGAGGGAGACCAGATCCGTTCGGTGCTGGATGCGAATAATGTAGAGTATGACGTCCGAATCGAAGAGGACTGGTTCAGCGGCATCCTGATCTGGTTGATTCCCATCGGTCTGGCGATAGCCTTCTGGATCTTTATTTTCCGGCGGATGAATCCTGGCCAGCAGGTACTGAATATCGGCAAAAACAAGGCCTCACTATACGATAAGCAGAGTGAGAACCAGGTCTCCTTCAAGGATGTAGCCGGTCTGCAGGAGGCTAAAGCTGAGGTGGAAGAAGTGGTGGAATTTCTGAAAAATCCCCAAAAGTTTACAAAGCTTGGTGGCACTCTTCCCAAAGGGGTCTTGCTGGTCGGCCCTCCCGGTACCGGGAAAACACTTCTTGCCAAGGCAACAGCGGGTGAGGCAGATGTACCGTTCTTTAGCCTCAGCGGCTCTGATTTTGTTGAGATGTTCGTTGGAGTAGGTGCGGCCCGCGTGCGTGACCTGTTCAAGCAAGCCAAAGAAAAAGCGCCCTGCATCATCTTTATTGATGAAATTGATGCCATCGGCCGAAGCCGGGGTCGGGGCATGGCGATGGGTTCCAACGATGAGCGGGAAAACACCCTGAACCAGCTTCTGAGCGAGATGGACGGCTTTAATTCCGATAAAGGGGTGATTATCATGGCGGCGACCAACCGCCCGGATGTGCTGGATACCGCATTGCTGCGACCCGGAAGATTTGACCGCCAAATCCTGATTGACAAACCGGATCTCAACGGTAGGGTGCAGGTTCTTGAAGTGCACTCCCGGAAGCTGAAGCTATCGGACGATATCGACCTGAAACTGCTGGCATCCCAGACTCCAGGATTTGCAGGAGCTGAGCTGGCCAACCTCTGCAACGAAGCCGCACTCCTGGCGGCCCGAAGAGGCAAGGAATCGGTGGAGATGGTCGATTTTCAGGATTCCATTGAGCGGGTAATTGCAGGACTTGAGAAAAAGAACAAGTTGATCAGTCCCGAAGAACGCCGTATCGTGGCCTATCACGAAGCCGGACACGCCATCGTGGGCTGGTACCTCGAGCACACCGATCCGGTGCTGAAGGTGAGCATTGTGCCAAGAGGGCTTGCTGCCCTGGGTTATACCCTGCAGACTCCCCTGGAAGATCGCTACCTGATGACCACCGAGGAGCTGGACGACAAAATTTGTGCACTGCTCGGGGGACGTGTGGCTGAAGAGCTCACATTTGGAAAAATATCCACCGGGGCACAAAATGATCTCGAGCGGATTACCAATATGTCGTTTGCCATGGTAGCTGAGTACGGGATGAGCGAGGAGCTGGGGTATATATCGCTCAAGGATTCGCAAAATCCTGAAAACAGTTACGGGTTCAACAAAAAATATTCCGAGCAAACCGCAGAACGTATCGATGAGGCGGTTCACAAGATAATACGCACAAACTACGAGCGTACTAAGAAACTCTTGACAAAGCACAAGGACAAGCTGGAAAAAATGGCGAAAACGCTCCTTGACAAGGAGGTCCTCAACCACAACGATCTCCGGGAGCTGTTGGGTGAACGACCCCAGGGGCGCTATCCCGAAGGCATTTTTGATTCTGATGAATCACCGGAAAAGGTAAATGGCAAACCCGGAAATCGTTCTCTGACCCCGGGAACGGATTATTCGGCGCCGCCAGATTCGAAAGCTGATTCCGAAGAAGAATAAGTACAGTTCGTTTGTCACAAAAGAGGAACCGATCCTGGTTCCTCTTCTGTTGATATACCGCCTTTCTATGTGCACCGACCCTCCCAAATTTAGCTACTGTTGTTAACAATAAGTTAACATTCACGCCATTCTGTTAACATTACCGTAAAATTACAGTAACCAAACCGTAAAAATGAATTAATACTGTTGCAATGTGAGTGTGCTATCCTTCGGGTGCAATGAAAGTTGAACCTTCAACAAAATCAGCACACAAACGTGATCAATAATAAAAGAAGCACACTTATAAAGGTTTGGCCCCTTTTTATTGCATGTATCTTCATTTCTCAACTCAGTTTTGCGCAGACAAAAAAAACAGCTACCGGTAAAATATCCGGCAAGGTTGTCGATGCTCAATCTGGGGAGACAATAATTGGGGCGAATGTAGTTATTGCAGGAACCAGCCAGGGAGATGCCACTGACATCGATGGTACATACACCATTAGCGGGATCAAACCGGGTATATATTCAATTTCTATCTCATACATCTCTTACTCTAAAAAAACGGTAACAGGGGTGGAGGTTAGTGCCGGTGAAATAACCCGGCTTAACGCCGCCTTACAGCCAGAATCAGTTGAAATGGGAGAGGTTACCGTAACAGCCGAAGCCTCGGGAAGCAGTGAGGCAGGGCTGTTGTCAATACAGCGAAAGTCGGTTCCCATGCAAGATGGCATATCGTCTGAGCAGATTTCAAAGATCGGGGCAGGAGATGTGGGAGAAGCAATGAAAAGGGTGACCGGGGTGACAGTCCGGGAGGGTAAGAACATCTACGTAAGAGGACTTGGAAACCGCTACAGCAATATTCAGCTAAATGGCTCACAGGTGCCTTCAACAGATCCCAATAAAAAGGAGGCGCCAACTGATTTATTTGGCAGTGGACTGATTGAAAATATTATGGTTCAAAAAACCTATACCGCTGACCAAATGGCTGAATTTTCCGGGGGGTCGGTTAAAATTTTGACCAAACAGTTCCCCAGTGAGAGGAATTTTACCGTGGGCTATTCAACAAGTTATAACACCTTGTCAACGTTCGAAAATACATATACGAGTCCCGGCAGCTCGACCGATTTTTTGGGATATGATGACGGCAAACGGAGTCTGCCTTCCATCCTGAACAATCAACGGGCCAGTCAATCGAATGCAAATAGTATTATGCAGGACTTGCATAACGACTGGAACATCAGCAACAGTTCGCAGGTTATTCCCTCGCAAAGCTTTAGCGTAAATTACGCAAACCAGTTAAATCAGGATGCGATGCCCATCGGGATTGTGAGCAACTTCTCCTACAAGTTTGATCGTAGCCTGGAACCCGGTAAAACTGAAAAATTTGTTCAGGATTTTAGAGATGACGGTACTCCTAATTTCAACTCAAATTTTGACAAAAGCGAAGGGCTGGAAACGGCAGTGCTGAGCGGTATGCTTAATGTCTTCATTAAACCATCTCCGGTAACCAAGTTTGGGCTGAAGACGCTGTATTCCAATTCGGCAACAGATCGTAATACAATCGTTGAGGGAGATGCCTTGAACTTTACAACGCGCCAGACGGTCTCGGATTTTGACCGCCGCACCGTATTTTCAGCTACACTGGAAGGCGAGACTTATTTTAAAGATTTCCTGCGGTCAACGCTTGAAGGTCATATCGGGTACAACAAAGCTCAACGTGTTCGTCCGGATCGACGCAGTACGCAGTACAATGAAGTAGCTACTGGAGATTTCCAATTTAGTCCGTTTGGGGATAATAACGGTCATTTTTTCTCCAATCAGGACGACAATAACTACTCGGGTGAGCTTAAATACAAGCTCAACCCGGCGAAATTCCTGGATGTTTCAGCCGGCGGAAATGTGACACTCAAGGATCGTAGGTTTACCTCGCGCCGCATTGCCTATCGAGATGTACTCTCCCCTTATGTTCCTGATGATCTAGCTGGACAAAGTCCCGGTACTTTGTTCAAGGATGATAATGTACTAGAATACCTGGAGTTGACAGAGACCACCCAGTTTGATGCAGATTGGTATGATGGGACACAAAATCTTTACGCTGCCTTCATCAGTACCAAATGGCAGGCACTTGATAATCTTTCGTTTGAGGTTGGATTGCGAGCCGAGCAGTCTACCCAGACGATTGAGACCCCGGACGGTCTGAATGGGGAGTATGAAGAAGTGTCAAAAGTTGACAGTACCAACTTTTTACCCGCCGTTAACGTCACGTATGGTATTGCTGACAGAACCAACCTCCGGTTTGCTTATTCTCGGACCCTGGCGCGGCCTGAGTTTCGAGAGATCTCCAACTTTTCTTTCGCCGATTATCTGGGAGGCCAGCGTGTGTACGGGAATCCGAAGTTGACGCAAACCAATATCACCAACTATGATATACGCTTTGAGAAATATCCCAGGGGCGGACAAATGATTGCAGTGAGCCTTTTCTACAAACAGTTCGAAAAGCCTATAGAAAAGTTTTACCGGCTGACAGAAGCCAATGAAGTTAGGTTTGATAACGCCAAAGAAGCAGATCTTTACGGAATTGAAGTGGAGGGACGTAAAAATATCACTGATCATCTTCAATTCGTGGCCAACGCTTCATACATCTATTCAGAAACCCGAATGAGTGAAACTGAACAAAACAGAGTTGCCAACATTGAACGACCGATGGTAGGGCAATCTCCATACATTATTAATGCATCGGTTTTTTATTCCATGCCCGATTGGAGAACGGACGTCTCTGTGAGCTATAACACCTTCGGAGAACGGATCGTAACCGTCGGGAAACGTGCACAGCGCAACGACGAATACGAGCAACCGTTTCATGACCTGGCTGTTAAGATAGATCATTCTATAGGTCGGTATGGTCTTAGCCTGGAGGTGAACAACTTGCTGAATGATACACGTAAATATTCGCTCGGTGATGTTACAACTTTTAAGTACAGTCCGGGTATTACCTTCAAACTTGGAGCTACGCTGACACTCTAGCAGAAAATAATTGTTTCCTTATTTCCGCTTAACTTTTTGTTAATGAACATCTTTTATCATCAACCTTCACTCAAATCAATCCAATACTCTAATCAACAATCATATGATTAAGTTTAATTTTACTAAAGCCGCAAGTTTACTAATACTTGCCTTTGCCCTGACCTTTGCCGGTTGCGGTGACGACAACCCAACTGGTACCAACGGAAACGGCAATGGTAACGGTAACGGAGAGGAGGGCACACCTTCTATCAATTCCTTTGAACCTGCCTATGCCGATTTTGGCCAGGAGGTAACCATTACAGGCGAAAATTTTGCCTCTGCTGCTGATGAAAATACGGTTACTTTTGCAGATGGTGTAGAAGCTACCGTCGAGTCCGCTTCCTCAACTGAACTGACCGTGACCGTTCCTGAAGGAGCTGTAGATGGTCCCATTTCGGTAGAAACAAATGGGGAAACGGCTACTTCAAGTGCTTCCTTTGCCATTGTTCCTCAGCTATACCAGGATTTCCCGGGTAACAAAACGCTCATATATGGCGACGAAACCTGGTCTAATGACACTACAGTTGCAGGTCCCCACTTTGTGCTTCCGGGCGCAACGCTTACGGTAGAACCGGGAGTAATCGTTGAGTTTGAGTATCACAATAACAATGCGGATGACGTGGGAACCATTATTACCATACCAGGAGACCAATCCAACTACACGAATGAACGTCCCTCCGGCAGGTTAGTCGCCGATGGTGAACCGGATGCTCCAATTGTCTTTACCTCTACCAGGAAAGAAGTTGCGAGCTGGGGCGGAATTATCCTGGCTGGCGAAGCCAGCAACAATGTTCCCGGCGGACAGGGTGAAATTGAAGGTCTCTCAGAAGGTGTGCAGTTTGGGGCCGACATTGACGGGGGACAATCCTTTAAAGACGACGATGACAGCGGTGTATTGAGTTATGTCCAAATCAACTATTCAGGATACAGTATTGCCGCGGGCAGTGAGCTGCAGGCACTTACCACGTATTCTGTGGGCAGCGGAACCCAGATCGATCACATCAGCATTTTCAGATCAGTAGATGATGGCATTGAGCCTTTCGGAGGCACGCATGATATCAAATACCTCGTTGTAGTAGACGCCCAGGACGACACCTTTGACGGTGATCTGGGATGGACCGGAAGAGGCCAGTTTTGGTTGGGGCTCACCACCCCGGGAACGCCATCAAACCGTGGGTATGAAAATGATGGTTGTGCCGATACCGGAGATTGTGACGGTGGAAATGGGCCGACGGAATACAAGGTCTATAACACAACTGTTTGGGGTAATGACAATGCCAATGGTGAAACAATCTATGGCACGATGCTCCGAGAAGGTCTTACCGGATCGTACTCAAACACCATTATTGCCAACTATGGGAACGCGGTTGTACCCATTTATGTGGAAACGGATGGTACAGAAGCTAACATTGGCAATACCTTAACTTTCGGTGGTAACTTCTCCTATAATAATGCATCCAACGACTACTCTGGCTTGCCGTATACACAAGAAGATGTAGGTCTTACTGTCGTTGACAGTTCTCCGTTCACCGATGCTGCAAGCTTTGACTTTTCACTGGTAGAAGGATCTGCACCTGCTACTGCTGGAGTCTCTGTTCCCAGTGACGACTTCTACACCCAGGTAGAATTCAGCGGTGCTGTTGGAGTTAAAGGGTCCGAACATGACTGGATCACTGGTGCTGAATGGATTAAGTGGACCGAATAATTTCACAGACTTCCTACACGATACGTCTCACGTAAGTGTGAGGTGTGCTGATCACAAAAGGGGACTCCGGGGAGCCGGGGTCCCTTTTAATTTGTCAGGTAAAATATGGAAGATTACGAGACTCAAATCCGGTATTTTCTGCATGCCCAGACGATGCCATTATTAAAACATTTTTGCCAGATATGATATTCCCAAGTTGCAACTTCAGCGTTCGGTGACCTGAAAATTTTTCAATTTCATTAATTTTATAATTTGTAGCCTTTTTATAATGTATTTAACACTACAGTCGTATATTAAATCTATCGAAAACGAGAAGCCCAAAATCGATGAAAAACGCAGGACGAAGCTGACCGCAATCGCCGAGTATATCCGGGAAAAAAGGGATTCCGGTTCCCCGGCCAGGCTTACCTTTATTTGTACCCATAACAGCCGCCGCAGCCATCTATGCCAGATTTGGGCAGCGGTAATGGCCGAACACCTTGGAGTGAACGAAATCGAAACCTATTCGGGGGGGACCGAAGCAACGGCTTTTAATCCCCGTGCCGTTGCAGCCATAGAACGGGCCGGGTTTAAAGTGCAAGGTATGAATGGGGAAAATCCCCGGTATAATGTATTTTTCGACGAGGATAAGGAACCGCTGGTTTGTTTTTCTAAAACGTTTGATGATGATTATAATCCCCAGGAACATTTTGCAGCTGTTATGACCTGTACCGATGCCGATGAGAACTGCCCATTTATTCCGGGGGCAGAAAAGCGTTTCTCTATACCGTACGTCGATCCCAAAGAGTCGGACGGTACTGCTCGAGAGAAAGAAACCTATGATGAGCGTTGCCGGCAAATTGCAATCGAAATGTATAACCTGATCTCTCAGGTTTGAATATTCCGCACAAATAATTACAAATAAAATGGTTGGAATACCGAAGTATACCGTTTGTTGCAGGTATGTGATAAAATAAGACGAGAGAATGCCGGGCATGTGAGTATATGCAGCTTTGGCTGAGAGGCAAAACAGCCTGATGCGATAACCTTCAATCAATATTTGGGTAGCAGGAACCCTGTATTTTGTAGAATCGTTATAGGTGGGCAATATTATAATCTGAAAAAAATAATCCATTGGTTTTTGTAAAAAGGAAAGCACACTTTAACGCCGCACACCGCCTTCACAATCCTGATAAGTCCAAAGAGTGGAACAAGCGGGTTTTCGGGAAGTGCAACCATCCAAACTGGCATGGGCACAACTACATTATTGAGGTAGTGGTGGCCGGAGAACCGGACACGGAAACCGGGTACGTAATCGATCTTTCAGAACTGAAAGAGATTATTGATCAACAGATTATTGAAAAGTGCGACCACAAAAATCTGAACCTGGATGTCGATTTTCTGGACGGTATTCTGCCGTCTACTGAAAATTTGGTGAAAGCTTTTTATAATGAGCTAAAAGAACCCATAGAAGAAACGTGTGTCGCGGGCGGCATTCTCTACGCTGTTATACTGCATGAGACCGAACGAAATTCCGCTAAATATTGTCCATATCTTCTGCAAAAGTAAGTTATCGATAAACGATTTTAACGAATTGTTATGAGCACAATTTCAACAAAACTGAAGCGCGTGTACGATCCCACATTTACAATATCTGAGGACTATAAAGCGAGTCTTCCGGATCTGCAAAATGGTCCCGCTTCCCTTATTGAAGGAGCAAATGTACCGATTCAGCAGGTCGGTATCTCCAATTTTAAACTTCCGCTGAAGTATCCACGACCGGATGGCGAACTGATTACTCTTGAAACCTCGGTTGACGGCTATGTAGGTCTGGAAGCCGACAAGAAGGGGATTAATATGAGTCGCATTATCCGTTCGTTCTACAAGTATGAGAAGGATGTTTTTCATCTTGAGAAGCTAAAAGAGATATTGACAACCTATAAAGAGGACCTGGATACACAATCGGGGTATCTTCGCCTTTCATTTAACTATCCCATTATGCAGGAAAGCCTGCGTTCTGACCTGGAGGGCTACCAGTATTACAGCATGGCACTGGAGGGAGCGCTGGACGGGAATAACAATTTTCGGATGTTCATGCATCTCGATTTTGAATACAGCAGCGCGTGCCCCTGCTCTTATGAGCTTTCGGAACATGCAAAAGAATCGCGCGATGTGGCTGCAATTCCCCACAGCCAGCGCAGCGTGGCCAGTCTTACCGTTGAACTTGATGAAGAACTGTTCGTTGAGGATCTGGTCAAGCGCTGCCGCGACGCACTGCAGACCGAAACACAGGTGATGGTAAAGCGGGAAGATGAGCAGGCGTTCGCTGAAATGAATGCGGCCTACCAAAAATTTGTAGAGGATGCCGCCCGCCTGATTTATGAGGAGCTGGATGATCACGAGAATATCCGGGATTTTGTAGTTCGCTGCGTGCATATGGAAAGCCTGCACAGCCACGATGCGGTCAGCCGAATTTGCAAAGGAGTTCCCGGCGGACTCCGATGAGTGTTAAGTCGTGCATTGATTTCAACCCTGCCAGGTACAACAACCTGGCAGGTTTTTTTGTTCTCCTCGGATATGACGATTTCCCCCCCTGTTCTATATTGACAGAGCTACTAAGCTGACCACCCCGCAAATCGCCTAGGTGTAATAGGTTATCGGGATATATATTTTTAAGTATATCTTATTATCAATAATTAGGTATAATATTTAGTTGTTATTAATAATGGTAAAACTTACCATTTTAAACAGGAGGTCTTTGTCAGGCCTTAAATAGAATTTTGGGGTTACAACAAATTATCAGACAATGAACGTGAGTAACAGCGATGAGTATGAACTGCTCTCACCAATTCTAAAACGTCTGCTATCTATGCGCAAAAGCAAACAATGTCCGGAGTGCGGGCGAATAATGATGCGGATTCATCGCTAATGGTGGCACCGGCTTGTAAGTAGGCTGATACATCCCGTCACGCGATGGAGGTGCTGCGGAAAAGTGGTTGGTGCTCTCAAAAAATCCAAAGGCAAAAGGAAAAAGACTGTCTCTCCTGAAAAAAGACAGCCCCTGACCGATCTGGAAATAAGTCGTTTCCCCTAACTTTCCAGGGCATTTTTGACAAGTCGATCCTGCTCGGCCTGGTGAATTTTCATTTGTCCGGCGGCGGGAGAGGCTGAAGCCTGCCGGCCTACATATCGAAGACTCTGGTTCTCCTCGAGTTGCTCCATAATCCGGGGAGCGATAAACATCCAGGCGCCCATGTTTTTAGGTTCTTCCTGGCACCAGACGATATCCTCCACATTTTCATATTCTTTCAGCGTACTGCTGACATTCTGGTCCGGGAATGGGTAGAACTGCTCCAGCCGGGCAATCGCAATATCCTCGATTTCATTCTCTTCACGGTATTTATATAGATCGTAGTACACTTTTCCGGAACAGATGACCAGCCTTTTGACGGTGGAGGTATCCCCGATTTCCTGGTCCGGAATGAACGGGCGGAACCGGCCGTTGACGAGGTTATCCGTTGACGAGGTAGCCATCGGGTGGCGCAGCAGGCTCTTGGGAGACATAATAATCAAAGGTTTCTTGTTTTCCTGCATCGCCTGCTTGCGAAGAATGTGGAAATACTGGGCCGGGGTGGTCAGGTTGGTAACCTGCATGTTGTCTTGCGCGCAAAGCTGAAGGAACCGCTCGAGGCGGCCAGAGGAGTGCTCGGGTCCCTGACCTTCATAACCGTGCGGTAGCGTCATTATCAGTGAGCTTTTTTGTCCCCATTTTGCCTCGCTGGCTGATACATACTGGTCTATCGGGATCTGGGCACCGTTTGCAAAATCGCCAAACTGGGCTTCCCAGATCACAAGTGCATCTTTTTTGGCAGCGCTGTATCCGAATTCAAAGCCCACGCAGGCAAATTCGCTCAACAGGCTGTTGTAGGGATAGAAGGTGGCCTGTCCCTCCTCAAGGTTGTTAAGGGGAATATATTTTTGATCTGTTTGGGTTCCATGCAGGATGGCGTGGCGGTGGGAAAATGTACCCCGTTCCGCATCCTGGCCGGTCAGCCTTACGGTGGTGCCGGTTTTGAGAAGAGAGCCGATCGCCAGCGCTTCAGCAAAGCCCCAGTCGATCTTGCTTTCGTTTTTTTCAACAATTTCGGCCCGTTTAGCCAGCTGTTTCAGCAGCTTTGGATTGGCGTCAAAATCTTTGGGAACCGTATTGAGCTTGAGGGCAATATCCTTGATCTCCTCCTCGGGGTAGGAGGTATCCGGAAATTCAGGCCAGTCTTTCTGCCTGGTCTCCCTGCGATTGATCATATCGTCGGTTACCTCCAGCGGAGAAGAGTTTTTGGCGTCCTCAAACGCCTCCTGCAGCAGCTGATCAAATTCTTCAAAGAGTTCCTCCGTCTCCTCTTCCGAGAGTTCCCCTTTGCGAAGCAGTTCTTCGGTGTAAATATCGCGTACGCTTGGGTGGTTGTCGATCTCTTTATACATGCCGGGTTGGGTAAAGGCGGGTTCATCGCCCTCGTTATGCCCGTGCTTGCGGTAACAAACAAGATCGATGACGACATCCTTGTTAAATTTTTGCCGGTATTCAAGTGCCATCTGAATGGAATGGACCGCCGCTTCCGGGTTATCCCCGTTAACGTGAAAAATCGGGGCCAAAATCATCTTGGCAAGATCAGAGGCGTATTCAGTGGAGCGCCCGTCTTTCGGCAGCGTGGTAAACCCGATCTGGTTGTTAATGATAATATGGATTGTGCCCCCGGTTTTATAGGCCTCGAGCTGCGACATGTTAAGGGTTTCTGCAACTACGCCCTGCCCGGAAAAAGCTGCATCGCCGTGAATAAGCACGGGTACGATCCGGTTGTTGGGATCATCTTTGTCAAGATGATCCTGCGTGGCCCGCGCTGAGCCTTCCACCACCGGATTGACAGATTCAAGGTGACTGGGATTTGGCAGTAGTTCCAGCTGAATATTCCGGCCGGTCTCTGATTTATGCTCGCCGTTGGCTCCAAGGTGGTATTTTACGTCGCCGGATCCCTGGATGCTGTCGGGATCGAGATTTCCCTCAAAATCGGCAAATACCTTGCGATATGGCTTGTTCATGATATTCACCAAAATATTCAGGCGGCCCCGGTGTGCCATGCCCATGAATATTTTCTCAATTTCGTGGTCGCCGGCCTGCTCCAGCATAAAGTGCATCATCGGGATCAGCGTGTCGGCCCCCTCCAGCGAAAAGCGCTTGTGCCCGATATATTTTTTGTGCAGAAACTGCTCAAATGCCATCGCCTGGTTCAGCTTGTGCAGAATCTGTTTCTTGTCGTCTTTGTCGAGCTCCGGGGTATTGGTGGTCGACTCCATCCGCTCGCGGAGCCACTTGCGCTCGTCGAGGTCGAGCAGGTGCATGAATTCGGCCCCGATTTTCCCGCAGTAGGTGTCGCGCAGCAGCTTGATAATAACGCGGAGCGGAGCCTTTTCATAACCGCCCAGCCCGGCACAGTAGAATTCACGGTCGAGATCCCAAAGCGTAAGCCCGTAGTAATCGAAATCGAGCTCGGGGCTGTGGCCGGGTTCGTCACTCAGCGGGTCGAGGTCTGCCAGCACGTGCCCGCGGGTCCGGTACATGTTAATGAGCCGCATAACGGCGATGGCCCGCTTGTTATCTTCGAGCGTGGCCCCGCGCCCGTCAAGCTGGCCCACGTAATTGTCTTCCCCAAAGGGAATAGGTTCATATGGAATCTCGAGATCGGCAAAAATCTGGTCATAAAAATCCTCTTCGCCGTTTAGCAGGGTATGCATCTTTTTGAGGAAGGCACCCGATTCAGCACCCTGGATCACCCGGTGATCGTAGGTGGAGGTGACGGTCATTATTTTACTGATACCCAGCTGGTTGAGCACCTCCTGCGACATCGACTGGTATTCGGCCGGGTACTGAATGGCCCCGGTGGCGATGATGGTGCCCTGGCTCTTCATTAATCGCGGGACCGATTGTACCGTGCCGATCATTCCGGGATTGGTGAGGGTAATGGTCGTTCCCTGGAAGTCTGAAATTTCCAGGTTGCCACTGCGCGCCTTGTCGATCAATTCTTTGTAGGCATAGAGAAACTCCTTGAAATTCATCTTATCTACGCCCTTGATGTTGGGAACCAGCAGGTTCCGGGAACCATCCTTGTTTTGAACGTCGATCGCCAAACCCAGGTTAACCTGATCCGGTTTCACCTTGTAGGGGCCGTCATCCCTGCGCAGGTAGGAGTTGTTCATGTTCGGGAATTCCTCGAGCGCGCGTACGATCGCCCATGCGATAAAATGGGTGAACGAGGCTTTCGGATCCCCCCGCTGCAGCAGGTGCCGGTTGATGATTGTCCGGTCTTCGATAAGCATTTTCATTGGCAGGGTGCGTACTGAGGTAGCCGTGGGTACCTCAAGACTCTCATCCATGTTTTCGGCGATCTTCTCGGAAATGCCCTTTATTTTTTCGAGGCTGGCACCCTTGGGAATATCTGCTTCCGCTTCTTGCTGGTCCTTCTTCGGCTTCTTTTTAACTTTTTGCTTTTTGGGAGCTTTTTTGGCTACAGCGGGCTCCCCGTTGGTCGGTACCGAAGGTTTCTCTTCTCTCTTATCAGTCGTGGTATCCTCTTCGGTCTCATCAAAATATTGCTTCCAGTGATTCGGAACAGATGAGGGATCTTCCTTGTATTGATTGTAGAGTTCCTCGACAAGAGCAGAATTGGGACCAAATACAGCTTCTAAAGACTTCAAGGCGATGCGGATATATAAGTTCTAATTAATGTGTTAAATCGCTTATCGTATTAATAAACAGATAAAAAATTATTTAATTTAGGCAAGTTCAACAGCGGTTAAAATTAACCATTGTTTTGGTAAAATACGATCCTTGAAAAAGGTTTATTTTGATACGATAAAATCAGTATACTTTTAAAATAAATTAGAAAATTCCAACACGAACTATATAAAAAAGGTTTCTTTAAATGCCTGATACGAAAAAAAAGAAACAATCTGGAGCCGAAGAGGTCAACTGGGATCTTTCGGACCTCTACAACGCTATCGATGATCCCCAGCTGCAACAGGATATGCAGAAAGTGGTTGAGCTTGCGGACCGGTTTGCGAACACCTACAAGGGGAAGATCGCCCAGCTGCCTGCCGCCCAGCTGTGCTCCGCCCTTGAAGAGTACGAGGAAATTCTGGAACTCATGGGAAAGATCGGATCTTTTGCCCACCTGACATGGACCACGAATACGGAAAAGGCTGAATATGGCAAGTTGATGCAGCAGACGAAAGAGCTTTCTTCCGACATCAGGCAGAAGCTGGTGTTTTTTGATGTGGAATGGCTGCAGATCGGGGAAGAGGAGGCTGAAAAACTGGTGGAGGCTCCGGAACTCTCGCACTACCGGCACTACCTGGAGAGTTCGCGCAGGTACAAAAAGCACGTGCTCGGAGAGAAAGAGGAGCAGGTGCTTTCCGCAAAAAATGTAACCGGCCGCAGCGCGTGGAATCGCTATTTCGAGGAGACCCTGGGGGCAGCGCGATTTGAGCTGGATGGTGAAGAGCTGACGCAGCAGGAGATGCTGAGCAAACTTCACGAGAGCGATCGCAATCTGCGGGAACGGGCTCATGCAGGCCTCACAAAGAAGTTCAGGGAACTGAGCAGAACGCTTACCTTTATTTTTAACACTCTGCTGGCCGACAAGCACACCAACGACAAGCTACGGAATTACGACAGCTGGATCTCTTCCCGTAATCTCGCGAATGAAATTGACGACCAGACCGTCGAAACGCTAATCGCAGCGGTGACTTCTAGATATTCACTGGTGCAGCGTTTTTACGAGCTGAAACGGAGCCTTCTGGGGTATGAACAGTTGTTCGACTACGATCGCTACGCTCCGCTGCTTGAAAGCCAAAAGAAAGTGAAGTGGGATCGGGCCCGCCAGATGGTCACAGGGTCGTATTCGGAGTTTCATCCCGAGATGGGTACTATAGCCGACCAGTTTTTTGAGAAGCGCTGGATCGATGCCGCAATCAAACCGGGCAAGCGCGGTGGGGCCTATTCGGCCAGTACGGTGCCATCGGTCCATCCCTATGTGTTTATGAATTATGACGGCAAGCTCAGGGACGTGCAGACGCTGGCCCACGAGCTGGGCCACGGCGTCCACCAGTACCTCTCGCGGGAACAGGGGGCGCTCCAGGCCGGAACCCCGTTGACCACGGCGGAAACGGCCTCGGTATTCGGAGAGATGCTGGTGTTCCAGAATTTGAAGAAGCAGCTCAAAGATCCCAAAGAAAAGCTGGCCCTGTTGATCAGTAAAATTGATGACACCATCGCTACGGTTTTTCGCCAGGTTTCGATGAACCGGTTTGAACACGCCATCCATACCAAACGTCGGGAGGAGGGGGAGCTGACCACGGCCGAATTTTCAGAACTCTGGCGGGAACAACAGGAGGCGCTGTACGGCGATTCCGTCGCCCTCACGGAAAGTTATGACTTGTGGTGGTGCTACATTCCCCATTTTTTGCATACCCCGGGATATGTATACGCGTACGCATTCGGGGAACTGCTGGTACTGGCCCTTTATGAAGAGTACCGGCAGCGTAAAAATGGGTTTGCAGATCAGTATATTGAGATGCTCAGGGCCGGGGGTTCTGAGTGGCCGGAAGAGATCGTTGGCAAGGTAGGGCTGGATATCACGCAGCCGACCTTCTGGTACAAGGGACTGGAAGTCTTCAGGCAGATGATAGAAGAAGCGGAAGCTTTGGCGGAAGAAATTAATAAATCCAACTAATTCAAAGGAAATGGAATCATACGCAGAGGCACGCCAAAGAGATCGTTCTAACGCCGAAATTATGGGACAGAAGCGGCAGGAGAAGTCGCTCAGGGAATTTAAGCAGGTGTTGAACGACCTGATTTTTTTACTTCGGAATTCATCGGGTGTAGAGACCTGTTACCTGTACTGGGTGAATCGGTCACGAGAACAGTTTGTACTGGAAACCAAGGCGACGGTGCTTTCCAACGTGATGTTCCAGGATCGGGTGTCGTTTTACGACCATTTCCTGAACCAGTACAAGGACATTGCCGATCCGGTGAGTCTGCGGCTGGGTGAGCATATCGATCCCAATGAGTTGTTGCACTACTACAACCAGATTCCGATACGCCACATCACACTGTTGCCTTTTATAAACAACGGCGAAACGGTTGCCATTACGGTTATGGAATCGAGTGAAGATACCCTGGATGAGGAAAAGAGTGAGATCGTATACTCCTACTCCGATGCTCTCCGGAATGTGCTGAATACCTATCTCGAGATTAGTGATCTCTATGAAAGCCAGGAGGAGTGGGTTGATTATGAAAAAAGCCTGGAACAACTTGATATACGGTCGCACCGCGGAGAGCTGGTCTACCAGATGGTCAGTGAAATGCAGAAGTATGTTCAAACCGGCGGTGTCTCTTTTGTCGGGCAGGGCATGCAGGGGTGGAACAACCTGCTTAATGCAGCCGGTGCCCGGGGCGCTCCTCCCGTGGGCATGCCGCTCAAGGAGGGCACTATGGCGTACGAGGCACTGCAGAAAGGTCAACCTGAATTTGCCATCCATTTTAATGACAACCCGAAGCGGATTTCGCCCCGCGAGCAGAATACGGAAGGGGCCACGCTGGCCGTTCCGCTGAAGTTCCACGACCATCGGCAGGGAGTGGTGCTGGTGTACGACAAAAACCCGCTGCTGTTTAAGGAATCGACCAAGCACAAGTTTATTAATTTTGTTCGCCAGGCCCAACTCAAAATTTTGGCCAACAATCCGAAGCTGGATAAAACGGCCCCGTTCCTGAATAACCAGTACCACGCCCTGCTGCCCGATATATGGGAGCGCGTGGTCGATTGTGAACTTGAAACAATTGCCGGCCACTCAACGCAATACCACACCTGGTTCGGATTGGTTACGATGGAAAATCTGCCCGCGCTTCGTACGCAGCTTCGTATCGAAGATCTCGAACACATGCAAAAAGACCTGGTGAGCTTGTTTAACCCCGTGCGGTACGGAAAATCGGGTTTTATCGGGTCCCACTCCGATTACGTTTACACCTTCCTGATCCAGAGCCGTGCGGAAGATGCGGCAAAAGAGTGGATTCAACTGCTGGAACAGCGACTGCAGGAGCCTGTGGAACTTACAAATGGCGTTCAGATCGAAACGTCGATCAAGGTTGGGTTTACTAAGCTGAATGCGGATCAGGAAGACAGCTACCAGGTCTTGAGCCAGGCAAAATCGGCACTTTCAGAAGCTATGAAGGGGAGCTCAGTATAAATGGGCAATTTTTATCTGCTGGTTGTTGACGGTTTGGGAGTCGGGGCCCAGGAGGATGCCGCGGAATATGGGGATGAATCTGCCAATACGCTGGTCCATGTCTGTGAACAGACAGGCTGCCGGCTTCGCAACTTCCAGAAACTGGGTCTCGGGAATATTGTTGATTTGAAGACCGTCGCCCCGAACGAAGCTCCCCTGGCTGCCACCGGAAAAATGCGTGAGGTTTCTGCAGGAAAAGATTCCACAACCGGACACTGGGAACTTGCGGGCCTCCGGCTTGACCGGCCATTTCCTACCTATCCGGAGGGATTTCCTGATGAAGTGATCGACTCTTTTTGCCGTCAGATCAACGTGGAGAAGGTCTTATGCAACAAGCCGATCTCAGGTACAACAGCCATCGCCGAGTTTGGAGCGGAGCATCTGCAGACAGGATCTCCGGTCGTGTATACCTCCGCCGACAGCGTGTTCCAGGTGGCCGCCCATATAGAGCAGGTACCGCTGGAAAGATTATATGAGTGGTGTCGACTTGCACGGAACCACGTGATGGTGGGTCAACACGGGGTAGGGCGGGTCATCGCACGGCCGTTCCGGGGACCGCCCGGAGCGTTTGAACGCATTTCTGAACAGCGGAAGGATTTTTCGCTCTCCCCTCCGGAGCATAACGTGGTTTACCAGCTCTATCGAAACGGGATTAAGACCTACGGCATCGGCAAGGTAATTGACCTGTTTGCCGGGAAAGGATTTACCCAGTACCGCAAAACCAGGGCAAATGCCGAGGGTATCTCGCAGATGCTGAGCCTGATGTCGGCTGCCGAAGATAGTTTCGTATTTGTCAACCTGATCGATACGGATCAAATTTACGGCCACCGGCTGGACCCCGACGGCTACGCCCGCAGCCTGCAGGAGATCGACCGGGCCATCCCCGCCATGGCCAGTAAAATTAAGGATGATGATCTGCTGGTCATTACTGCTGATCACGGCAACGACCCCACGGTCCAAAGCACCGATCACAGCCGCGAATTTGTTCCACTGCTGGTCTTCCCGGGTGAAAATGCGAAACGACTGAATCTGGGAATCCGGGCCACCCTTGCTGATGTGGCAAGTTCAGTCGCAGAATATTTCGGATTGGAACAAAACTATCCCGGAAGTTCTTTTATTAAGGTGAAGTAATATTACAATGGATCGAAGAGGGCTTTGCAGAACCTTTAATTCCTCGTTTTGAGGGAGTAATATTCCCGTTTAAAAGATTAGTAAGGTCTATGGTACAACCACTTCCCAGTGAAAGAGGAGGCGCTGAAAAGGTCCCTCAAAGATTATGGCTTCTTCAGGAAGATCTTGTTCAGGCCCGCGTATTGTGCGCTCACTAATTTTACTACATGGCGAGGTCAGCGTTGTAGTTGCATAAAATATCAGCCTGCACAACTGCCTGAGGAGGGGAAACAAATTATTGATTAGAATTCCTGGCTAGAAAATGATATATTATAGAGATTTGTTGACTAGCCTAAGCAACAAAATTTTAACGATCCCGTTATCATGACGTACAAAGAAGGTAACAGGCATACGAATTAAACATACTTGTTATTATTTCTTTATAGCATTTCTTCATTGAAATCATCACAAATGTTAATCCCAATTTAACCCAGCAAACACCGTGGCAAGAAGTTCAGGAATTTCTACCAGAGAGTCAGAGTCATTAGATCGCTATCTACAGGAAATCGGAAAAGAAAAACTCATTACCCCAGAAGATGAGGTAAGGCTTGCAAAAGAGATCCAGAAAGGGAGCCAAAAGGCGCTTGAAGAGCTTACAAAAGCGAATTTGCGTTTCGTGGTTTCTGTAGCCAAGCAGTATCAAAACCAGGGCCTTTCGTTGGGCGATCTTATCAACGAAGGGAATCTCGGACTGATCAAGGCAGCAAAACGTTTTGATGAGACCCGCGGTTTTAAGTTTATCTCATACGCTGTTTGGTGGATTCGCCAGTCTATCCTGCAGGCGCTGGCCGAGCAGAGCCGGATAGTACGCCTGCCGTTGAACCGGGTGGGAGCGTTAAACAAGATCGGTAAAGAACTTTCCAAGCTGGAGCAGGAGTATGAACGCGTACCTTCTGCCGCAGAGCTGGCCGAAAGTTTGGATATGACCGTATCGGAAGTTGCTGATACACTTAAGATTTCCGGCCGGCACCTCTCGGTGGATGCCCCTTTCGCCCAGGGAGAAGACAACCGGCTGCTGGATGTACTGGAAAATGAGGAAACCCCTGACCCTGACAATGACTTGATGGGTGAATCGCTCAAAGTCGAAATTGAGCGGGCCCTTTCCAAACTGACAAACCGGGAAGCTGAAGTGATTCGGTTGTACTTTGGGATAGGCCGAGAGCACTCCCTTACGCTGGAAGAGATCGGAGAACGGTTTGATCTGACCCGCGAACGTGTGCGCCAAATTAAAGAGAAAGCCCTTCGAAAGCTTCGTCATCACAACCGAAGCGCCGCCTTACGGGCTTATCTCGGTTAACATGTTGTATGATTTCAAATGATGAAAGCCCCGGCTGTAAGGTCGGGGCTTTTTATTTTTAGGTTGTATAACGTTTGCAGGGCTGTTACGTTATTAAACCACTATGAAACGATTTATCTGCATACTGTCAGTTGTTGCTGCGGGTACCTGTGCCGCCGAAAGCCAGGTGCTGCCGTTTCGTTCTTATTCCATTGAAAACGGGCTGAGCGAAGCGGTCGTCAACGATATGCTCCAGGACAGCGACGGGTACATATGGATTGCAACCGGGTACGGGCTGAACCGGTTTGACGGGATAAAGTTCGAAAATTATTACCAGGAAGACGGACTTGCCGGCAACAAAATCCAGTCGCTGCATGAGGATACCCGGGGGCGCATTTGGGTGGGCACCGAGTCCGGGATAAGCATCATCGAAGATGACAGCATCAGTACGGTTCCGGGCATGGAGCCGCTGGAGTCCACCACTGTACTCGAGGTTTTTGAGGATGAAAACGGAGATTACTGGTTCGCCACCGATGGCGATGGAATATGGCATCAAGAGGAATCCGGGAATCTCATTCAGTACACCACGGTCCACGGACTGGCGGGCAACCGTGTTCGGGATATCATCGAAGATAAAGAGGGCACTCTCTGGTTTGGGACGCGTGATGGGTTGACCAGCCTCAGCGGAGGGAATTTCAGGAGCTACAGGACCAGGCACGGATTGCCGGATGACAAGATCCGGGATCTTGAAACGGATCCCACCGGTGGATTTTGGATCGCCACGCGCGGTGGACTCAGCCATTTTCGACAGGGAGAGTTTACCAATTACACCGAGGCAGACGGCCTGGTGAACAACCGGATCCGCTCAATATCTCCCGATGCGAAAGGAGGACTTTGGCTGGGTACCGAGGAGGGCGCCAGCTATTACAACGGCGATTCGTTCCGGAACTATACGATTGATCATGGTCTTTCAAATAATATCATCTACTCTACACTCTACGATCGGGAAGAAAACATCTGGTTCGGAACGTTTGGAGGCGGAATAAACCTGTTTCTGGGAGAACAATACAGGAATTTTACTATCGAAGAGGGGTTGCCAAATAATGTAATCACTTCCATAACGCAGGAGCCGGGGGGCGCTTATTGGATAACCACATACGGCGGGGGAATTGTACGATATACCGATTCGGGCTTCGAAATCTTCAACCAGCGCGACGGCCTGGTGGATAACAAGGCCTATACCTCGATGGTCGACAGCAATGGGAGACTGTTTGTGGGTACCCGGTGGGGCATCAGCATTTATGACGGCGAAAAATTCCATAATTTTGATGAAACGGAGCTTCCCTACCGGAAGATACGTTCCATTGTTGAGCGGAGCAGGGGCGGTGAATACTGGATGGCCACCTATGGAGAGGGTGTACTCCGGTTCCGTGAGGGCGAGTTTACGCTCTACAAAGAGGAGGACGGGCTCGCTAATAATACCGTGCTTTCAGTCATTGAAGACCGTAACGGTCAGTTGTGGTTTGCTACATACGGGGGCGTAAGCCGTTATAGTAACGGCGAATTTACCAACTACAGCATCCGGGATGGACTGCCGAACAACGGGGTGCTGGATATCCTGGAGGATCGGGCCGGCCGGCTTTGGTTCGCGACGTTTGAAGGGATCGCCCGCTACAATCAGGATGGATCTTTTGAGGCGATCACCCCCCGGGATGGTCTGCCGGATGAGGTCTGCTACTTTATTATTGAGGATGACAAGGGAATCAAGTGGATCGGCACCAACAAGGGAGTCGTGAAGTTCGATTATGAACAGTACCAGTCGGGCAGCGGAGAAATAAGCGGGGCTTTTACACTAATTACGCAGGACCAGGGAATTGTTGCAAACGAAATGAATGCCGGTGCGGGATATACCGACAGCAGTGGCGATTTGTGGTTTGGTTCGGTAGGGGGACTTACCCGTTATACGCCCGGTACCGACGAACCCAAAAGAGTACCTCCCCGTGTCCACATTGAGGATGTCCAGGTTTCGGGAGAGTCTGTTGGGAAAAAGCACACAGTGCAGATCGAAAGCGATGACCAGAATGTGGTTATCAACTTTATAGGAATCAGTTTTACTGCCCCCGACCAGGTGCGTTATGAATACAGGCTGCGGGGTTCGGGAGAAGGCTGGCAGCAGACAAACCAGCGATTTGCCCACTATTCAGCACTACTTCCCGGCGAATACACGTTTCAGGTGCGGGCCCAAAGCAGTGACGGGATATGGAGCACGCAGGCCGCATCCCTTGATTTTACCGTGCAGGCACCGTTTTGGATGCGCTGGTGGTTTATTCTGCTGGTGGCGGCCGCGATCGGGGGCGTCATCTATTTTATTTATCACTACTACAAGGTCCGGAAGATGGTCGAGATGGAGCGAATGCGCGTACGCATAGCGAGCGACCTGCATGATGATGTGGGGTCCTCGCTCACCGAGATAGCTCTTCAAACCGATTTCCTGCAAACCACAGACCTGCAAGACGAAATAAAAAAGTCGCTTTCCCAGATCGGGGAACAGAGTAGAAAAATTGTGTCGAGTCTTGATGATATCGTTTGGTCCATTGACGCGCGCAACGACACGCTTGGTGATCTCACAGATCGCATGCAGGACTATGTCAACAGCGTGCTTCCGGGCAAGGAGATCTCGTACCGTTTCGAGGCGCTGGACATGGACAAAAAACTGACGGTACCGATGAAAGAAAATATTTATTTAATTTTTAAAGAAGCGATCAACAACATCGCCAAGCACGCGGAAGCCACCAAAGTGGAAATTGAGTTGCGCAACAAGAACGGGTCGATCGACATGTATGTTCATGACAACGGGAGCGGTATAAATGCAGAAGCGCGAAAGTCGGGTCACGGGCTCAGGAATATGAAGATGCGGGCACGGCGGATTGACGCGAACCTTGAGTTCGAAAATGAAAATGGATTTACCGTGTACCTGTCTGGGAAGCAGTGATATTCGAAAATAATGAGTACTTTAACTCGTGATGCATTACCAAGCAGCCTTGCTCTTTCACATGTCATTCGCTGTCAAGATACTGTTCTCCAAAACAACTTTTACGCGGCTCATAAAACAAGACATCTGATAACTGAGAAATGATATATTATGCCTTCAACAGTCGGAATAGTAGAAGACAACAAAAAGATAAGGGATCTGATTCAGCGTTATCTGGATATGCAGGATGAACTCTCCTGTCCGGTGGCGGTAGACACGGTGGAGGAGATGATGGAGTACCTGGAAGAGCACAAAAAGCCCAACGTGATTTTGATGGATATACAGCTTCCGGGCATGTCAGGTATTGAGGGAATCGGGCTGATCAAGGAGCAGTATCCCGAAATCGAAATTATCATGCTCACTGTCTACCACGATTCCCACAAAATATTTAACTCACTTTGCGCCGGCGCTTCGGGATATCTGCTCAAGCATACCTCGTTGCCGGAGATCAGGGACTCCATCCTGAACCTGCTGGACGGCGGGGCGCCGATGTCGCCGCAGATTGCTCGAAAAGTGATCAACCATTTCCAGGATCAGCAGCCCCGGAAGAATTCCGAGTCCGACCTGACACCCCGCGAGCATGACATCGTAAACGGGCTTGTGGATGGACTCAGTTACAAAATGATAGCCGATCGGTACGATATATCAATCGACACGGTACGGGCTCACATCCGCAACATTTACAAGAAGCTGCACGTAAATTCAAAAGCTGAGGTCATCGCAAAGTCCCTGAGAGGGGAGATCTGAAATCCAAGGGCAACGCAACAAAACGTTGTTGAAACGGTTGTTAATAATAGCAACAAAGAGTAACATGATAATGTTATTGAACAAATACCTGTAAATAGTGCATATTGAAACAGAAGTTAGCAAAAGCCGTTAATATGCCGATTCAGCTTAATAGCTACGTTGAGCAAACCGGCAAATGGAGAAAGCCATGAAATCCCGAATACCGTTTACACTGCTTATCGCTTCATTATTCTTTTTGACGGGCTGCTATACGCAACTTCAGTATTCACAGCGCATCCACAGGATTACGGATGAACCACAGAAGTCCGATACCTATACCTACGAGGGGGAGCAAACAGAGCCGCGGGCTGAAAGTGCACCCGGGACCGATGAAGATGAATTTTATTATGAAGAAGGGTATGAAGACGGCTACTACGACGGTACCGAAGATGCGTTCTACTACAAGGATTACAAGGCCGCCGAATGGTATGCCCGACATGGATTCGGAAGTTTCTACCATGATTATTACTTCCATCGGTATGGCTTTCCGCAGCGCAGCTTTTACAGCAGGTATCATTTCCATGATCCCTTCTTTTACGATTATTATCCCGGAACATTCGCCACCTTTAGTTTAAGCCTGCACTTTGGGCATTCGTTTGGGGCGTTTTATGGATATCCGCACCACTGGTACCGATATCGCGCGTTTCACTACTGGGATCCTTATTATGGCTACGGTTATCGACCTGTATTTGTGAACAACTACTTTTATTCGGGTTATGCCGGGTATGTTGGGGTAGGTAAAGACAAAAAAGACCGTACCTACGGCCGAAGAACAGTAACAGGCACCAACAGGGTGCGCTCCGGAGCATCATCGGATGCGGCGGTACGCTCCGCACGTACGGCCTCCGAGGTCAGGGAGAAGGGGCGAACCAACACTACGAGGTTGAGAACCCGAGACAACGGAAATACCGTACGAAGCCGGGGAACGGTCCGCACCCGCTCCAGTTCAGATACTCCCCGCGTACGCTCAACCGGTCGATCGAGTACCGGCAGGTCGAGCAGCGGCAGTACTACGCGTCGGTCAAGAGATAATGAGTCTAACCGTTCGGCGGTAGTAACAGGAACAGAGAACGATAATTCTCGAGCGCGACCTGACTACAGGGATTACAGCAAAATGGAAGAGATGAACCGGGAACGGATCCGGAACCGGATAAAAAACAGCCGGACCTCTCAATGGGGAATGGATAGAAATATCAGGGATCTGCTGGATTTAGATCGTCCAGATCGTTCCGGCAACCGTATTCGCATCAATTTTGATAACAGTAACCGGTCTTCCGGAAACTCCATTTATAACAGGAAGTCAAGGTCTTCATCCAGTAACAGTTCATCCGGAACCCGGGTCAGATCCCAATCCTCGTCCTCCTCCAGCCGTGGAAATGTGTCCTCTCCCAGAAGTCGCAGTTCCAGTGGTGACAACTCATCCAGCGGTTCTTCCAGCCGAAGGAGCAGGGGCAACTAAAGCGCTGTTGCAATCCAGTATTCATTCCAGTCAACGGAAACTGCAAGAATATTAAATATCAGGTACCCCGCGTATGTCCAGATACAAGAGAATACTACCCCTGCTGCTAAGCCTGTTTTTACCGGTTTCACTGCTGGCGCAAAGTGCGGAAGATGTCCTGCGCTATAGCCTCGAATATCCCTCCTACGACGCCCAAAGTTTGGTTATACCCGGTATCAGCGATAACGCCGGTTTCGGTAGTTTCCAGGAAAATCCTGCCGCTATGGGTCTGTTCGAAGATAGCTTTACCTCGTTCAGTATCAGCATGAGGAACGTAAATGAAAAAACCACGTTCCAGAATGATACATTTAGTTTTGATGATTCGCAGTCGAATGTAGGGGATTTCGGACTGGTCTACAAGATCCCAACCGTGCAGGGCAGTTTTGTAATTGGGGGCGGATACAGCCAGACCACCGACTTCAACCGCGCGATGGGAGTCAATCACCAGAATAGCAGGAGTTCTCTAAGCGATTTTTATAATATTACCAGCGACGATGCCCTCTACGATGCCGCCTTTAATGTATATGCACTTGACTGGGCGGATGTAGACAGTACTTATACGCAGTCCATATTCAGAATAGGATTTGCACCTGAAGACTGGCCCGGCGTGCAGCAAAATATGGAGCTGACGGAACGGGGACGGATGGGGGAGTATTCGGCGTTTTTTGCAACGGAGTTTCAAAAGAACCTGTACATCGGTGCCTCCCTTGGGATTCTGGTCGGGGAGTACCACTATGAACGACAGTTTTTGGAATCGGATCCCGACAATATCTATGATGGTTCTCTGATCGACAGTGACGGCGACGGGACCGGGGAAACCGACATTGATCGGATACTCAGTGTGGATACCATCGATTCGGAATTTACAGGGCTGTCGGCTCGAATCGGCTTGTTATACCAGGTCAATTCCTTCCTGAGCATAGGCGGCAGCTATGAAATTCCATCGCTGCTTTCATTTGACGAGGAATTTAATACGCAGTTAACCTCAACTTTTGACAACGGGGCTGGATTTGAAGAGGAGCTGCCCGGCGAATTTTCTTATAGAATCGAACGCCCGGCGCGTATCAATGCGGGCATTACCCTTACAGGTCTGAATGGGGTCAAGCTTTCACTTGCTGCTGAACAGGTCGATTATACGACTGCTGAACTGGATCTCGAGGGAGAGGACCTGGACTACCAGCAGCAGGAGAATGATTTTATTGACCAAAATTTCAGGGAAGTAACCAATCTGCGTGGAGCAATTGAATTTAATTTCAATGAGGGGTTCTCTCCCCGCTTCGGGTATGCATGGTTCCCCAGCCCCCGGCAGAACGGCGGCACGGAACGTCAATTTTTCAATGGTGGATTCAGTTCCAGGTTTTCTGAGAATTTCTGGTTTGATTTTGGAGTGCAGTACTCTATCTGGGAGGATCAAAACCAGTTATACAGCTATGACAACGGCAGTCGCATCGTTCCGGAAGTGGCCGAAGAAGAGATTCGGAGGCTCCATTTTATGGCAGGAATTCGAATCGGATTTAATTAGGCCCTAATTAGTGTTCAGTGCCCCACAAAAATTGTGAAAATCCCTAAGCGTAATCATGGCTCTTTGAGCAAGTCCTGACTATGACCGCTTTCCCGCGGAAGAGAAATTTTACGGGGCGGTTCTCCTTGAATCGCCCCGTTATCACCCGTTTTAATATTAAGGGCTCCAAACCGCTGTTTCTCCGCCTATTCTGCATCGAGAGCTTCCACCTTTTTCTTGGGATTGACGCTGAGAACCGGGGTTTTTACATGTCGTACAATGTTGGTGGTGGTACTGCCCATCATCAGGTAGTCGATACCTGTTCGGCCAACTGTTGCCATTACGATAAGATCTGCCGGTTTGTTCAGGTTGTAATTCAAAATGGTTTCGTGCGGTGTATCCTGCGAGACGATGACATTGATCTTAAGTCGATCGCTTATCTCGTGCAGCTCCTCTTTGGCCAAAATTTCCAGCCTTTTTTTACGGAGTGATATTTTCCCCTCATCCGGTTTTTCGTCATGCTGGGGATCATAGCTCATCACGTTCAGCAGTTCCACTTCGGCGTCCGCTGCTTCGGAAATCGACTGTACCAGCGGAAAGGCCGCGTGCGAATTGTCAGAAAAATCGGTCGTGGTCAGGATCTTCTTGATCGGTCCGATCTCAGACTCCTTGTCAATCACGAGCACGGGTACGTGAGAAATGCGCAACACTTTTTCCGCTACGGAGCCCAGGAAAAAACGGCTGAATCCCGTACGCCCGTGGGTACTCATTATAATCATGTCGTATGCTTTTCCCTCATCCGCAATAGCATGGGCGGCGTTGCCCACCGACACAATCGATTCATCAAGGTAGGCGGGATCCACCTGCTCGCGGGCCACCTCTTCCAGTCGTTCTTTCAGCGACATCTCTATCTCGTCGTAATCTTCGGTTGGGGTGGTGCCGTAGCCCAGCATATAGGGTCCTTCCATCTCGCTGATCGGAAGGTAGGCGTGAAACGGCGTGACCCGTCCGTCAAAAAGCTTGGCAAACTGTTGGGCGGCCGTTAGCGCGCGCGTGCTGAGATCTGAAAAATCAAGTGGAACAAGTATTTTTATGTTTTTCATCGTCTTTCCCGTTTTAGTTGTCGTTGATTGAATAAAATGGTTTCACAGCCATCCCTTTTTCCTGAAATAGACCATCATGACTATCGCCATGATAAACATGAGAAGCATCACCAGGGGGTAGCCCCAGTACCATTGCAATTCAGGCATGTTATAGGGACTTGCAGCCGGATCAAAATTCATCCCGTAGATGCCTGCAATAAACGTCAGCGGGATGAAGATGGTGGCAATGATGGTGAGCACTTTCATGACTTCATTCATCTTGTTGCTCACATGGCTCATGTAGATGTCGTGCATGCCGATTACCATATCGCGGTAGTTTTCTATATTGTCGATAATCTGTACCATGTGGTCATAGACATCTCGCAGAAAAAGCTTGGTGCGCTCCTCAATAAAGGGAGATTCATCACGAATCGTGGAGTTGAGCATATCCCTCAGCGGCCAGACCGACTTTCGAAAAAAGATGAGGTCCCGCCGGAGGGCATGGATTTGATGTAACGTTTCCTTGTCGGGATCGTCCAGCACCAGGTCCTCAAGGTGTTCAATACGGTCGGCCAGGTGTTCCAGAACGCTGAAATAATGGTCCACGACCGTATCAATCAGGGCATAGGCAAGGTAGTCCATCCCATGTTTCCGAATGCGCACATTGCCGTACATTAAACGATCCACTACCGGTTTGAAAAAGTCGTGGTCGGATTCCTGGAAAGAGAGCACGTAGTTGTCACTAAGTACGATACTGACCTGCTCAGATTCAATCTGGCCCCGTTCCTCTGACCAGGTGAGCATCCTGATCACAAAATAGATGTTGTGCTCATACAGCTCGGCCTTGGGTCGCTGAGTGGTGTTTACGATATCCTCCTGTACAAGGGGATGAAGGTCAAAGTAGGACCAGATCGAGGTAAGCTTTTCAATATCGTGTACCCCGCAAATTTTTATCCATGTTTTGGATGGATTTTCCAGGTAGGGTCGGCTCTCTTCTACATTCTCAATTGAAACCTGATCCATATGCTCTGCATCATAGTCGTAGATGGTGAGTTGAACATCATCCAGCCGCTGCTCCCCGATGTGCTCAATCGTACCGGGTGCAGATCCCGGCTTTTTCTGTTTTCGCTTCGAAAAAAGTTGTAATCTCCTGGAATTTTTAGTCATAGCTTTTTTGCCGGCGTGGATTCTGACGTATCACTAATCTGACGTATCACTAATATGATGATCCACGTAACGACAAACAAGCCCGGATAGATGAACAGGTTATAAAGATGGGACCATACATAATGCCTGTTTTCAAAGGTAGGTATGAAAAGTCCTCTGTAATTATTCAGCCAGGGGTGAGAGCCATTGCCGGCAAATCAGGACCGTTGTTCTCTTCTCTTCAAGATCCAGTGAACCACCGGCGGGGCAAAGATGATGGCGATGAAGACGATGCCGGTAAACAGGTAGATGACGACTGCCAAAAGGATACAGACAACCAGTACCAGCAGGGAGATTGCGTTGGTTTTTTGCTGAATATCCATGATTCCGACAGGTAGTCTAACTTAAGTACGCAGAAAACGCAAGGAGTCTTACCCCATTTTGATGAGTTTATCGCAATAGCTGGGTGAATTCCCCGTGTCCAATTATGCCGTTTCCAGCCGCAGCACCTCCAGCGGGGGACGTTGATACACGCTTCGGCTGTTGAGCATTCCGATAAGGATTGTAAGCCCCGCAATGGCAAGCGTGCCGATGATGATGACCCAGATATTGGGTATAAACGTGAGATCGAAATAAAAGTAACCGAGCAGCCATGTGGAAAGCACCGACAGGATAAGCCCCGTAAATGCTCCCAGCACTCCAAGAAAAAAGTATTCGATGGAAAGAATCTGGATGATCTGCTTTTTGCTGGCTCCCAGGGTGCGCAGCAGAACGCTTTCTTTAATGCGCTGAAGCCTGCTGATGGCTACCGAACTTGCAAGAACAATAAGGCCCGTAAGAATACTGAAGAGTGCCATAAACTGGATGGCGAATGAAATTTTATCAATAAACTCGTTGATCGTCTGCAGGATGAGCCCCACATCGATGGCTGAGACGTTGGGGTATTTTTGTACCACCTGCTGCTGAATTTGGGCCGACTCATCCCGGCCGGAAGTCCGGGTAACAATTACACCGATCTGCGGTGCCTGCTCCAGTACACCCTTGGGAAATACCATGAAAAAGTTGGGTTGTACGCGTTGGAAGTCAACCTCCCTTATGCTTGCGATGTAGGCTTTGACCGGCAGACCCTGAACATTAAAGGTGAGCGTATCACCGATCCCGGCGTTCAGGTCTTCTGTAATTTCTTTTGCGGCGGAAACCGGTATCACGTCGGTTTCGGGGTCCACTTCGCCAATCCATTTTCCCTCCACGAGTGTTTCTGAGTCGAGCAGGGAATCGCGGTACGTGGAACGGTATTCCCGGTCGAGGGCCCAGCCCCGAATATTACTGGAGGTGTCTTCCCGGATCTCCTCGACAGTACGTCCCTGGTAGGAGGAGATCCTCATCGTTACGATAGGCACATTCTGTAAGATGGGAATTCCTTCTGCCTCCATAATTTGGCGTACGCCTTCGTTCTGGTCGGGCTGGATATCAAACAAGATCAGGTTGGGCGAATCATCACGGGTGGCAAAATTGAGTTCACTCATAAGCATATCCTGGCTGAAGTAGAGCGTGCTTATCAGCAGCATACCAAGACCGAGCGAGAGCAGGAGCGTAGCCGTTTGGTTATTCGGGCGATATAAGTTGGCCAGTCCCTGCCGCCACACATACGAGAATTCAGAGGGAAAATAACGTTTTACAAACCACATCAGCCCCCGGGCCACCAGCAGCAAAAGGCCAAAGGCCACAATCATGCCAATGGTAAAGACGCCCCCGACCATCCAGTCTTCGGTGATCAGGGTGGCATAACCGGCAACAGTGAGTACGATAATGCCGTAGATGCTCCATTTCGTTTTACGTCCCAGTAGGTTGGTAAGCGTTTCATTCATCGTCCGCAAGGCGTAAAGCGGAGAGGCCTTGCGCAGCGAAAGCAGCGGCATCAGGGCGAAAACCAGTGCGACCCCTGTGCCGGTGAGCAATCCGAGAGCCACCGCAAGCCATGATATCGTCAGGTCGACATCAACCGGTAAAAAGTCACTGACAAGTTGAGGCAGCATATACTGGATACTCACACCGAGTACAGTGCCCGCCAGCGCGCCCGTCAGTCCCAGCACCAACGCCTGTATCAGGAATATGGTCATCGTTTGGTTGGAGGTGGCTCCAAAACAGCGCAGGACGGCGGCGGTGCTTATCTTTTGCTTGATATACAGGTGGATGGCACTGGCTACCCCGATGCCCCCCAGCAGCAGCGCAACAAACCCTACGAGGTTCAAAAACTTGGCCAGGTTGCCCACTGCCTCTCCCATCTCTTCACGCCGTTCGGCCACGTCATCGTACCGCAGGTCGTGTTCATCCATGAACGCCTCGGTATTCTCCCGCATCTGGGCCATGTCGCGGCCATCGTCAAACTTGAAGTACATCTTGTATTCCACAAAACTGCCGCGCTGAACCAAACCGGTGGAATCCACCATGGAGTAGGGAATAAAGATGCGGGGTCCCACCATGGAGACGGCCGCCGCTTCGCCGGGAACCTGTTCTATTCCACCTGAAATTTCAAAAGTTACGTTACCGATTCGCACAGAATCTCCCACTTCGGTGCCGAACTGTACCATAAGGGCGTTATCCAGCAGTGCGGTATTATTTTGCCGGTAAGTGCGGACAGCCTCTGGTGGATTTGTGAGGATCTCCCCGTAAAAGGGAAAATCTCCCTGTATGGCGCGAATTTGTGACAGGCGGGTACCCCCGCTTTCCGGAAGGTACGCCATCGAGTTAAATTCGATCATTTTTGACTGTTCGCCCCCGAGGGAATCGAAATAGGCCAGTTCCTCGTCGGAAAAGGGGCGTTCGGCCTCGATCTCAAGGTCTGCCCCCAGCAGCTCGCGCGACTGGTTGTCAATGGTATTGGTCAGGCTTTCCCGGAACGAGGTAATAGCCACCTGTGCCGCTACACCAATAATGATAGCCGAGATGTAGAGAAACAGCCGCTTTTTGTTGGAGCGGGCATCGCGCCACGCCATTTTCCATGTCCATGAAGACCAGAAGGGAGCCATCGGTTACGCCTCTTTAATGTTAACGGTAGCTGTTTCCCTGATCCATTCGTCCGAATCGATCTTTCCATTCTTAAGCTGTATGACGCGATCGCACTTGTGGGCCAACTCAAGATCGTGGGTTACAATGACCAGCGTGGTTCCGCTGGCCCTGTTCAGGTCAAAAATCAATTCTTCAATGGTTTCACCGGTTTCCGCATCCAGGTTGCCGGTAGGCTCATCAGCAAAAAGGATCTGCGGTTTGTTGATAAAGGCCCGGGCAATGGCTACCCGCTGTTGCTCTCCCCCAGACAGCTGCGTGGGATAGTGGTGAAGGCGATCCCCCAGTCCCACTTCCTGTAATAATTCCCTCGCGTATCGATTCACTTCTTTGGTCGCTTCTCCCCTCAGCTCCAGCGGAACCATGACATTTTCGAGTGCCGTGAGCGTAGGAATAAGCTGGAATGTCTGGAAGACAAACCCCACAAAATCGTTACGGGCGGCCGCGCGTTCATCTTCACTCAGATCGCCCAGCCTGATACCGTTCAGGATGACATCTCCACGGGTAGGGCGGTCGAGTCCGGCACATAATCCCAGCAGCGTGGTTTTTCCACTGCCGGACGGGCCCACAATGGAGCAGATCGTTCCTTCGGTGACAGTAAATGACACGGAATCCAAAACGGTCAGTTTTTTATCTCCGCTCGTAAATTGCTGCGTCAGATTGTTGATTTCAAGTATGTTTGGTGATTCCATGCCGGATATTATGGTTAAATTTGTACTGTGAATATAGTCTGTGGCTGTGAAACTCAATCAGTTACCGACCCGTGAAGCTGTTGGTTCATCAATTTGCAGGTGACAACTCCAGATACCGTTTAGATCAAGAGTTGTTCGTGAATCGGTTCTCAACGCCACATCTGCCGGTTTTAAAATGCGGCGAAACCAACGCTGTTGCACCCGAAGATCTCGATAACGGTATAGCTGAGCCTCTGTGCTCAACTCTCTGCCACACTGTGTTATTGTTTCAAAATCAGTTGATATGTTAAGAGAACACTATTCGGGACATTCCCAAATGAGCCCGGTTAACTTATAACATGAATTTGTAGGAAATCTGAAAATAGATGGCGTTTAGCAATATTATTACGAATCTTCCATTTTTTAGTAGATCTTAAAAACCCACCTGCTTAGCAGGTGGTAATGTACTACATTCTGTTTGTGTAATTAAGATGGGTATAACTAAAAAACAGTGATCCTCCATTCCAACGGTAAACGGATTTATTGCTGCCTGCGTTAGTCCAATGAATACAGCTCACAAAACAACCATAGAATTTATGAAGCACACGATTTTACTGACGATTATTGCACTTTTTTTTACCTGTAATCCCGGATACTCTCAGGATGAGAGTGCCAATATTCTGTTTTTTGGGGATAGTATTACCGCCGGAAACGGGGTAGACCAGGATGAGGCCTTCCCGGCTCTTATACAGAAAAAGATAGATTCGCTCGGGTGGAACTTCGAGGTTCAGAACGGCGGGTTGAGCGGTGAAACTTCGGCGGGGGGACTGCGGCGCATTGACTGGATGTTGAGCAAGCCGGTGGATGTGTTTGTGCTGGAACTGGGAGGCAATGACGGTCTGCGCGGCATTGACGTGGGCTCCACCAAGGAGAACCTGCAAAAAATAATTGACAAGGTGCGCGAAAAATATCCGGGGGCGCAGATCATTTTGGCAGGCATGCAGGTGCCGCCGAACCTGGGACAGGAATACACGAACAGTTTCAGGCAGATGTACACGGATCTGGCTGAAACGAATAACATCCCCTTGATCCCTTTTATCCTGGAGGGAGCGGCACTCAACCCCGATTTGATGCAGGATGACGATATCCATCCGAATGCAGAGGGTCATAAAGTAGTGGCTGACAATGTGTGGGAGGTCCTGAAACCGGTTCTTCAGAAAGTGAGAAGCTGAGCTTTACGCGTTCTCCTCCCGGATAGACCCCGTGAAGCTGTTTGCAGGTGTATCAGAAAATCTTGAAAATCGGGGTAAAAACAACTCTACTGCAGAATACTGGAAAATTTAAATTCTTATTTTATCTTGATTTGGTCGTGCTTCTGACGAGCGTGCCCTCAAATAACGTTAATCAGCAATTTCCCGTACGTGATGAAATCTTTATATCTTCGATATTTTTCTGTTTTGTTACTCTTCCTGCTTGGTCCGGTATCTTCTGCGGATGGACAGCAGCTTGACTACCAACCCAAAGTGTTGCTGGTGACGGCCCACCCCGATGATGATGCCATATACGCGGCAACGGTTTTTAAAACCACGCACCTGCTGGATGGCGTGGCGGATCTGGCCATCATGACGAATGGAGAGGGCGGCTACCGCTATTCCACACTGGGGAACTATATTTACGGCAGGCAACTGGACAAAGAGGAGGTCGGCCGCGCCTATCTTCCCGGAATTCGTAAAAAAGAGGTGATGGCCGGTGGAGAGATCGTGGGGATTCGAAACTATTATTTTCTGGAGCAGAAAGACAAGGAGTATACCGAGGATGTTCAGGAGGCGCTCGATATGTGGGACGCATCCTGGATTGAACAGCGACTGCAGGAGATTCTCGAGGAAGAGCAGTATGATTTTGTGCTCACAATGCTGCCCCAGCCTGGCACGCATGGACATCACAAGGCGTCGGCCCTGCTTGCACTGCGTGCTGTTGAAAATATGGAACCGGCACGGCGACCGGTTATCCTCGGCACGACAATATTTCGGGAAACGGACGGGGAAACCGACTACGAGATGCTTGAAGGATTTCCGTTAACCCGTGTGAACCGCGATCATCCACCCCTGAAATTTGACCGAACGCAGACATTCGGCTTCGAGGATCGCCTGAACTACAATATTATCGCAAACTGGGTGATTGCGGAACATAAATCACAGGGAACCATGCAGCTGTTTATGAACGGGGTTAAGGTAGAGGCGTATCTTTTTTACGATATCAACAAGGATGCCGAATATGACAGGGCTAAAGCATTTTTTGAAGCCGTCAACGCCGCCGAGATGTATACCCTGGATCAGTAGCGGTAAACGGGTGACAATGCCCGCTGTCAAATATTTATTGATAACGGCTGTCTCATTTGACGGTGGTCCGTGATCTTACCAAAATTTCCACCAGGTGATATATCCTTTTAGACGATCTATGAAATAACGGCCGTGAAACCAGCCCAACAGCCCGAAAATGGCCAGAAATGTGAGGATCAGGATGTTGGTTAAATCCCCGACAAAGGATGTAATGGAATGGGAATATGAGAAGATATACAATCCCCCGACGCCGATTCCCGGGAACATCCAGAAACCGATAATCTGCACCAGGACGAACCCGATCAGTATCGCTTGCAGGCTGTGAACTGCGCGTTCGCCGGCGGTGGGTATGGGCTTGTGGGAGGTTTCATCAATCTCAATAAAATCATCTTCACCGGGCGTTCTCTGTTGATCCATTGATTTGTAAATGTAAATATGAGCGCATGAGCATGTTATGGAAGTGAACACCCACCAATGACTGTTGGGATCGTCAATTTGGTGGCTGTCAGAGTCCAGAAAATAAGGTCTGATTTCCTGAGATACATATATTTTTACGACCAGCGGGCCAGTTATCGAAACCGATACTTCTCCGGTTTAAAAATCATGCTAGTTATTGTGTGTACCTTCTGTGAAATCTTTATGCAAGTTCTCGTTGATACTTTAAACTGTTAGCCCGGATTTCTCACGAGTATGTTGGATAAAATCATGTAACTTCATGGATGACAATAACTTAAACTTATACCATTTTTTACTGCCAAATTATCATTACAGTCTGTGACAGGCTGCGAAAGTGGCCTTTCAGCTGCGTTGAAGGACAAATCACCTGCTCAACGTACCAACGTACGTCTGCGCGGTCATTTGCCCTTCGCCTTGCTGAAAAACAAATTTCTTGGTAAGAAATCCGGGTTAGCACGTTAAAAAATATAGACAAATATGAGTATAGATTTACGCAGCGATACGGTCACAAAACCGACGTCGGAGATGCTCCGGGTTATGATGAACGCCGAGGTGGGGGATGATGTATTCGGGGAGGACCCCACCGTAAATGCGCTGGAGGACAAAGTCGCCGAGTGTTTTGGCATGGAGGCCGGACTGTTTGTGCCCAGTGGAACGATGGGAAACCAGTTGTGTATCAATGTGTTGACCCGTCCCGGGGATGAAGTGATGATCGAGGAAAAGGGGCATATTTTCAATTATGAAGGGAGCGCCGCTGCAATATTTTCTTCAGTTCAGCTGCATACTGTAAAAGGGCAGCGAGGTAAATTAAGCGCGGATCTTCTTAGGGACAGGCCCCGGGGGCAGTTTGACTGGGAACCCCGCACGAGGGTTATCTCTCTGGAAAACAGCACCAACAAGGGAGGAGGGGCCTGCTACACCCGGAAGGAGCTGAATGCCCTTCGGAAATTTGCTGACGAACATGATCTCAGGATACATCTTGACGGGGCCCGCCTCTGGAATGCGGTGATCGCGACCGGTATCGACCCCGCTTTTTTTGGCCGGGTGGCCGATACCATCAATGTGTGTTTTAGCAAGGGACTGGGTGCCCCCGTAGGCTCCATGATATTGTCTTCAAAAGAGCATATCCGGCGGGCCCGCCGGTTTCGGAAAGCGATGGGCGGAGGAATGCGCCAGGTCGGTATTCTGGCAGCTGCGGCCAACTACGCCATGGACCATCACTGGAGCAAGCTGGAGGAGGACCACCGGCGCGCAAAAGAGCTGGCATCGACGATCAATACCTGTGGCGGGCTCTCCATCGATCCTGATTCAGTAGAAACGAATATTGTAATCTTTGACCTGCTGGAAGAAAAGGCGGAAACAGCCCTGCAAAAACTCGGCCAGCACGGCGTACAGATGGTGCCCTTTGGTCCCCAAACGGTGCGTGCGACCCTGCATCACCAGGTGACCGACGATGATGTGGCTAACGTTCAGCAGGTGCTGAAACAACTGTTTGACTGATTTGCCGTGCCGGCCATCACGCACTTGACCCGCAGTTCCCTGGAAATCAGTTTTGCTAAACTGTGCCCTGTCAACGATGAAGATTCAGCTCTGCTGGAACGCAGATCACACTGATGTTGCAGATCACCACGGAATAATCGCTATAACAGCATCTTTCCAGGCTGCCTGCGCAGATCGGTATAATCGGTGGTTTATCCGAGCTCGTTCAGAAACGACCCGAAATCCAGGATTTGACGTAACCCCAAGCTCCCCTATGTGTCGGTATTCCCTGCCTTCTGCTATCTTTTAAAGCGGGATCAAACCTGTCCTGAATTTGCCCTGCGTTTGATTTCGTCTTTGTAATATAGTGGCCGCCTCGCACAGACGCCGATAAAAAGTATTTTCAGGTGTTCAGGTTGCAACAACCGGTCATTCATCCATTCCAACTTTGTTGGTTCGAGCTGCTGGGCATCCGGGATATATTCTCCTGATGTGGTAAGTGGCTTCTATCAAATACTGGCAAAAACGGGCAATAAAAGCTGTGATAGGGGATTGGCACTTCAAAATTTCTACTCTTCTTGATGAAAGATCTTGGGCATATCGAAAATATATTACCGCAGATTTTCCGGTAAACACCGCACTTTTTTAAATCCCGAAAATAAAGGTAAAAGCCTACAGAACGATTTTATATGTAGGGAAATCCCTTACGCGTTTATAAGGGATTGACCCACAAGATGCAGAAATGTATTTTTAATAAAGTATATATCGGCTTTAGGAATGCATTGGGAACGTTTTAATAATATTATCATATACAGGCTAGCATAGTTTGCTGCTTATCAACATTGACAGGTGGATGAACTACGGTGAAACTTCTTTGGGATTATGGAAAACTACATACTGAATAAAGAGTTGAAGAGTCTACAGTTTACGGTATGGAATGAAGGGGTAAGAGAAGGACAGGCACATTTTGAGGGCAACCTGAAAGAAACCCTGGCCTATCTGCAGGAAAATTCAAATAAAGGTATGGAAGTTTCAGCATTTGACCCGGAGTATATGCATTCCCTGGAACCGGTACCTGCCATGCAATGGCTTATTTGGTATTACCGTACGGCCCTGACCTTTTTGGAGGAAAACGATTTTGAAACGGCTGAATTGATACCCTATCCCTCCAATTCCAGTTCCTAACCTGTTTACAAATTTGAAGAGTTGCGTCATAACGTCAATAAACCATCTTTTTTATGTCAACAGAGGAAATGTTCAAGGTTAAACAAGATTTAACTCCATTGGCAAATGCAAGCCTGATAAATCAAGGTTTTCTGCGAACCATCCTTGAAACACAATCTAAAATATTAGCCCATATTGAAGGCCGGGAACAAGAACAGGTCATTGAAGGGCTGTATGATCGTGTGAATGAAAATATATGTCACGCGGTGGAGCAGCACAGGGAAAAATTTCCGGAAGTATACCTGGATTGACTGCCGGCCGGGGAGCTGGAACCCGGTGGTATTCTGATTTTTGGGGCGCTTTATATTCATCGAGTGTCGCTTTTTTTGGATACAAACCTTCGGAACCGGTGACTAGCTGCTTGTGATGAGCGGTACCGGTCCCGAATTTTCTGTCTGACCAGGCGAGGGGAGTACTCTTCCCAACGCGGTGTGCTTAAAATGTCGCAATGAGATTCATTCTCAAGTATTGGTTGCGTGGATATCTGGCAATTTCCTGCATGCCAGGTGGTTCCCGGAAAGCCTTTTGACCTGAATGTGGTTAGCAGGCTTATTTTACCATTCTGTGAGAAAATTAAGGGGTACTGATTCAAAAGTTATTTACAAATATTATCTATCTTTAATTATTTGATATTTATAAATTTATAGCTAAAATTAGGAAAGCATTTGGGAGGAGACATAATTCTGGTATCATCCTTTCAACAATCATATAGATTTGAATAGGTTTAAAATTGATATCAGGATAGAGAGAGAAATAGATTTACAGGCGTTGTGAAAGTAGTATCTGCGACATCAATCCATCTCTTCCTGAACAGAATACACATTTAATCATCTATATTAATCATCTATAAGACAAAAAGAGGGATAAATCATGGAGACGACGTACATTTTGAACAAAGAACTGAAAAGCCTTCAATTTTCAGTATGGGACAAGGATAGTTACCGGGGACATTCGCATTTTGTTGGCGATGTGGTAGAGACTGCAAAGTTTCTTCGGGAGAACGAAACCGATGACATGGAGGTTTCAGCGCTCGACCTTGAGTACATGCATTCTCTTGAACCTATTTCTGCCGTAAAATGGTTGATCTGGTACTACCAGACAGCACTCACCATATTAGAGGAGAATGATTTTGACGAGGCGGTGCTGGTACCCTATCCAAGCAGTTCGCTGGAACTGGTGAGCTGAGCTACGGGGTAGCAGCAATCCCAAACGGGTAGCTCTATTCGGCTCCTGTTTCCGCCAGTTGTACTGATTGGCAGGAGACAGGAGCGCTTTTCAAGGTTCATTTTTTCTTCACTCAAAAAATGAACAGGGAAAGCTGATAAACGGAGTTGTACACAAGAGCGGGGACATTTCACTTCCTCCCGGAGGGAGATGATCGACTTCAGCCGTCCTAGCGTCGGTATGAGGGGTTACCGATCGCCAAGCGAACTCTTGCAGTCAGGAGAACACCTCCCCGGTACATTCCGTTAAAACACGGAATTCAGGTACCCTCCTCAAGGAAGGACGTTACATCAACGCTGTTTATCCCAAGTTGACATTAATAAAGAATAAAGATAGAGAATCAAGATCTTTCGGCATTAATGGCTTCTCGTCGGCGCTTGCTTATTCCCATTACAAAGATCGGGACGACGTAGAGGGTGAGGATGGAGCCAAAGAAGAGTCCCCCGATCACTGCGCGGGCCAGGGGCGTCCAGATTTCGGCACCGGTACCGATTCCCAGCGAAAGGGGGATCATCGAGCAGATGGTGGTCAGTGCGGTCAGCAGAATTGGGCGCATTCTGCGCTTGCAGGCCTCAATAACATTGTCGAATTCAGTGTCGGAATGGGCATTATTCTTGGTATACAGGTGCATGTAATCCACCAGCACAATTCCGTTGTTGACGATGATACCCACCAGCATAAACATGCCGATAAACGCAGTGGCGCTCAATGGGGTCAGCGACAGCCAGAGTCCCACAAGTGCTCCGAAAAAGGCCAGCGGAATAGAAAACCATATGACAAACGGATCGCGGAAGTTTTCAAATAGCGAAGCCATGATCATGTAGGTTAGCGCAAGGGCAAAAAGAAGTGACCACATAACCTCGTTAGCCCCCTCGTCAGCATCGCTGGTGCCGCCGGTAAATTCGTACCGGTATCCTTCGGGAAGAACAACCTCCTGTTGAATCAGGTCGATGACCTGCTCCCGATACTGGTTTGGATTTCCGGCGACCTGGATGTTAACATCGAGCACCGTTTCCCGGTCGCGCCGGGATATCTCATTGACCCCCTCGGTGCTTTCAAAACGTCCCAGTCCGGCCACGGCCACGCGCTGGCTGTCGACTTGAATCAGCTCGAGGTCGAACAGCTCTTCACGACTGGTCAGCGCCGCTTTTTGAGCACGCACCTGAATGGGAACCTCCCTGCCTTTTTGTCGAAGATATCCTACCCTCGTGCCCTGCACCTGGGTTTTGAGCGAAGTGGCCACTTCATTCAGCGAGCTGCCCATGCGACTAATCCGCTGCCGGTCCACATGAAACTGCATTTCAGGCGTGGGATCGGTGCGGCCGTTATCGACAGAGATGACGCTGGAATCAGCAAGCATCTCCCTCTCAATTTTATCTGAAATCGCCTGCAAAATCTCAATATCAGGACCGACGAGACTCAGCTGTATTCCGCCGCCAAAACCGCCAAAGCCCCCTCCGCCACCGCGTATATTCAGCTCAACACCAGGAGCCGAAAGTTGCTGACGAAGGCGCGCTGAAAATTCATTCGTCGTTACCTCCCGCTCGCTTTCGTCAACCAGGTTGACCGTAATTTCTCCTATATTGGTGCGGCTGGTAAAACCACGCTGACCAATATTGGTGATAACCGTTTCAACTTCAGGATACTGTTCAATCTCTGTTCCAAAGCTTCGTATCACCTGTGCCGTGCGTACCAGTTTTGTACCAGATGGCAGCTCCACCGTCATGGAAACCTGGCCGGAATCAGACTCGGTAAAAAATTCAAATTCAAGTGTATTGTAGAGTGTATATGTTCCCCCCAACAGGGCGGCGACGAAAATGAGAACAATCCACTTCCGAAACATCAGCCAGCGCAGGGTACCGGCATACCAGTCTTCCAGCTTGTGAATACCCTTGAATGAACCACTGTGTCGCTTGAACTCCTCTTTATTCAAAAATAGCAGGGAGAGCACCGGAACAAGGATAATTGAGGCGATAAATGAGATAATAATGGCAATACTGATCGTGAGTGCAAACTGGGCAAAAAACTGACCCTGTACTCCTGAAATACCCACAATAGGTACAAAGACGCCCAGTGTGGTCAGGGTTGCGCCGAGCAGGGCCCCGATGACTTCATTGGTCCCCTCGAGGGCGGCCTGCATTTTGGGGAGATCCTCTTCCAGTTTTCGGGCAATGCTTTCGGAGACTACGATTGCGTTATCCACCAGCAGCCCCACGGCCAGTGCGAGCGCGGTGATTGTAAGGATATTGAGCGTAAGTCCGGCGGCGTACATGGCGGCAAAGCTGGCAGTTACAGAAACCGGGATCGTAGCTGCCACCACCAGTGAAATGCGCCACCCGCCCATAAAAATCAACAGCACAATAATAACAACGATCAGCGCCGCCAGGGCCGACTGGGTGAGATTGGAAATGGAGTTTTCAACATTTTCGCCGTCATTGGTGAGAACCTGGAGGTTTACGCCGGGAGGTAGGTTGGCGTTGATGGAGGGCAGTTCAGCCAGCACCGCGTTGGTGACATCCAGCGTGTTGGCGTCCGATTTTTTTTGGACTTCAACCGTGACGCTGTTTTTGCCGTTGATCTCGACCAGGGTGGTAACCTCGGCGTAACTGTCTTCAACTTCGGCCACATCCTTGATCCTTACCGGAATCCCGTTGTCGGAGATCTTGATGATGGTTTGTCCGATCTCCTCCACATTTTGGTACATTGATTCGGCAACCAGGCTAAAGTTGTTTTTGCCGGTGATGATATTTCCCATCGAAACCTGGGCGTTGTTAGACCGAAGTACGGATTCGATATCAGCAGGTACCAGCTGGTGCTGGGCGAGCGACATGGGGGAAACGTTGACATAGATCTGGCGCTGCAGTCCCCCGCGGGTATCGGCCGAGGCTACCCCCTCCAGGCGCTCGATACGGGGTTCAATAAACTCTACCCCCAGGCGGCGCAGCTCATCCAGTCCCTTGTTTTCGGTGTCAAGGCTGAGCCGCATAATCGGGAAGTTGTCGGGATCAAACTGGAAGATAACCGGTTCTGCAGCCTCTTCGGGCAGTTCATTCCGGATTCGGGCAATCGCTTCCCGCACTTTGAGCTCGGTGTTGCGGATATTGATGCCGGTTTGGAGTTCCAGTATTATAAAAGCGCTTCCCTTGCTGATATTGGCCCTCATCTCATCAATCCCTTCAATTGAAGAGATGGCGCCCTCCAGCGGCTCCACAACCAGTTTTTGCATATCCTCGGGGGCCACATTGCTGTAGTTCGACTGCACCGCAAGGATCGGGATATTGAATGAGGGATAGAGGGTTACCTTAAGGTTGGAAAGCGAAAATACACCAAAGCCGATGACAACCAGGGTGATCATGATAACGGAGATGGGCCGGCGGAGAACCCGACCGGCGACAGTGAACTTTTTCATAATACGGTCTTCTTAGGTTTCATCGGTTTCCGTTAGGGGGTCGACTTTGTGTACGGCATCGAAGCCCAGCTTTTCTACCGTGCGGTTGATCAGCATGTAGAGGCAGGGTACGACAAAGAGCATCAGTACGGTCGACATCGTCAGCCCTCCAATTACGGTCCGGGCCATCGGACTCCAGGTTTCGGACCCCGAACCGAGCTCCAGGGCCAGCGGCACCATCGACAAAATAGTGGTAAAGGCAGTCATCAGGATCGGCCGCAAACGTCGTCCCGCGCCCTCTACGATGGCATCGTGGCGCGACATTTTCCTTGCCTGCAGGATTTTGATATAATCGATCATCACGATTCCGTTATTCACAACAATACCGGAGAGCAATATCAATCCCACCATCGACGTAACGCTGACAGAGGTGCCTGTCGCCCAGAGTACCAGCAGGACGCCCGTGAGTGCCAGCGGGATCGTCAAAATAATGATAAACGGTTCCACCAGGCTTTCAAACTGGGAGGCCATGACCATGTAGGTGAGGATACCCGCAATGATAAATGCAATCAGCAGGTAGTTAAATGAGTCTTGCTGGTCTTCGGCCGAACCCGCAATTTGGTAGCGATATCCCTCCGGCCAGTCAATAGTGTTGAGTTGTTCACGGGCGCGGTCGGAGGCGGTTTTCAGATCGATGCCGGAGAGATCCGCGGAGACTTCAGTGACACGCTCCTGGTTGACGCGAATGATATTTGTCGGCCCGCTGTACCGCTCAACACGCGTCAGGTTCGAAAGCGGAACCCAGTCGCCCGAAGGCGTTTCTACCTGGATATTGCGCAAGTCGCTGACAGAAGCCTTGTCGGTCTCTTCCAGCTGCACGCGTACTTCGAACTCGATACCCTGGTCAACGTAGGTTGTGGCCAGGTTGCCCTGCACTGCATCGCTGATAGCCGAGGCCACCTGCGAGGTGTTCATCCCTATACGCGAGATGCGCTCCCGGTCCATTGTGATGCGCAGTTCCGGGCGTCCCTGGTCGGCGGTACTGAATACATTTACAATCCCATCGATATTATCCAACCTTGCTTTAACTCCATCGGCCAGCTCCTGTTTGGTGGAGGCCTCAAATCCATAGACCTGCACAATCAGTCCGTTTTCCGCTTCCGGGCTCAGCGGGTCTTGTTGCACTTCTTTAATTTCGGTGCCCGGTACGATTTCGAGAGCATCCAGAAGGCTGGAGGTTATTTCGGCCTCGGGGCGCTCCCGCTGTTCCTGCGGAATCAGTTCAATGCGGACGGTGCCCTGGTAGCCCCCGGGGTTGTCGGCCCCTTCGATTCCCTCTTTATCTCCAAAATCCGAAACAACAAGCCGGGCTTCCGGCACTTCCCGGTCGATAATTGATTCGACTTGCGAGATCGAGCGTTCCAGCTCCAGCAGGCTGACCCCGGGCTCGCGCTGGACATCCAGAATAAACCGGTTGTCATCCACCTTCGGGAAAAACTCTCCGCCCAGGAGGCCAAATAGAGGAAGAGTAGCCAGGAAAAGGACTACAGCAGATACTATGACAAGCCCGCTGCGGTCAAGCAAACCGTCCAGGGTATTCTTGTAGGAATTTTCCAGCCGCTGCAGGTAATTGCTGATCGCCGGTCCCACTTTTTCTGAAAAGAATGAGCCGGTTTTTTTACCGATAAACCTGGCGCTGATGTACAGAGGGTATACCAGCGCACCCAGCAGCAGGAGGGGAGAAGCCGCAATTCGCTTGTAGATATTATCCCGGCTCCAGTCCAGCAGTTTTTTGAGATAGTTCCGGGTATCCCGATCATCTTCTTCATCGGTGTCGAGCAGCTGTGAGCTCATCATGGGGATGATGGAGAGCGCGACCAGGGACGAGACGGAGAGGGCAAACGAGATAGTAAGAGCCAGGTCTCTGAACAGGAAGCCGGCAATACCGGGAACGAAGAGGATCGGGATAAAGACCACGAGGGTCGTCAACGTTGATATGACCACCGGCACGGCTACCTCCTGGGCGCCAAATACTGAGGCTTCCTTGCGATTGTGTCCCTCCTCCTTAAACCGGAATATATTTTCGAGGACAACCACGGCATCATCCACCACCATGCCTACCGCGAGCGTTAGTCCCGACAGCGATATGATATTGAGGCTCAGGTCCGCCCAGTCCATGATGCTGAATGTGGAGATGATGGAGACGGGAATGGAGATCGCAATAATGAGGGCTGAGCGACCGCTGTGGAGGAAGGCAAGCAGGATAAGCACCACCAGGATTACGGCCTGCAGGCCGGTCCACAACAGGTTGTCAATCGACATTTCGATGAAGTTCGCCTCGTTGGTGAGCACGTCGATGTTGACGTCTCCGGGCAGAATCTCCTGCAGGTCATCGATACTCTCCACCACGGCGTTGGCTGTAGTCACAACATTGGCATCGCTCTGGCGGTAAACATTGATGATGACCCCTTCATTGCGGTCGACATGCACATTGCCGATCGGCTGGGCCACCCCGTCTTCCACATCAGCAACATCTGCCAGCCGCAGCGGTTCGCCTTCACGTTCGGCGATAATCGTATTGCGGATCTGCTCCACGTTTTCAAACTCCCCAATGGTGCGAAGGGAGTAGATGGTTCGGCCCTCGACGAGTTCTCCGGCGGGAACCTGGATGTTTTCCTGCTGCAATTTGCCGGCGATGGCTGAAATGCTGAGATTGTACGAGCGCATCTCCTCATTGCTGATATCAATATTTATCTGGCGTTCGTATCCCCCCGATGTTTCGCTTGACGCCACCCCTGGTATACGCTCCAGGCGCTGTTCCAGCTGCTGCTTTGCGATCGTGCGAATTTCGCGGGGACTCCGAATATCGGAGGTCAGGGTGAGCACGATGATCGGTTCCTGGTTGGGATCGTAGGAAAACACAATCGGCTGTTCGGCATCGTCGGGGATGGTACGGCGCACAAAATCGAGCTCTTTCCTTACATCCGATTCTGCGATATAGAGGTCGGTACCCCAGTCAAACTTCAGTTTAACCACCGAGGCGCCCTGGTTCGAGATTGAACGGACCCTGCGCACGCCGCTGATACTTCCTACCGCTTCTTCTATTGGGCGGGTGATAAGGGTTTCTATATCGCCGGGCGCTACGCCCTCGTAGGTGGTATACACGGTAATCGTGGGGAAGGATACATCCGGGTATAGATTTAATCTCAGGTTGGAGAGCCCGAACAGACCAAAGCCAATGACAATAAGGCTGGTCATGAAAAAGGTGACCGGCCGCTCAACCGCTTTTCTGGCTAACGCTTTCATATTGTTGGATTGTGATTCTTGGCTGGAATTTTAGTGTGGCTGAGCTTTTCTTAATCTGTTTCTTGTGTTTCCGGTGTTTCAATGGGTATTGCTTCCGGATCCTCGAAGTCCTGCTGATCCGCAACCCGAACGCGGGTACTGTCATCCAGGCTGTTTTGCCCGGTAATCACTATTTCATCACCCGGCTGAATGCCTTCCAGTACCTCTATGCGGTCGCCCTGTTCAATTCCCAGTTTTAGTTCACTGCGGACTGCAAGCGTATCATTCCGAACAACAAATACAGAGTAACTGCGCTCCAGCTGAATGGTGTTCGACTCCGGTTCAATGAGGGTTTGTACATTTTCGACAAGGGCGGCCCGCGGTATGACGACCGCATCTTCATGAGTTTCAACGTTGATAGTGGCCTGAACCAGCACACCCTGGTATATATTCTGGTCCTGCTCGGTCAGGCTGATTACCACTTCCCCGAGTCCTGTTGAGGGATCCAGACGGGGACTAATCTTGGAAACTCTCCCTTCTCCGGTTACATCCGGGTGATTTGAGACGCTAAATGTCACTGGCTGTCCTATCTTTACGTTGCGCCACTCTTCAAACGGGAGGTATACGCGACATTGATACCCGGTTAGGTTGGCAATCTCATAGGCTGTCTGCCCGGTTGTGGCAAGATCGCCTTCCGATATATTTCTCGTGAGTACGACGCCATAAACCGGAGATCGGATTTCCGTGTTCATCAGGTTTTCACGGCTCTGTGTCAGGTTGGCCCGTGAGGCTTCATACTGCGATCGGCTGTTTTGAAACGTTGCCCTGGCATTGTCAAATTCGGTGGAACTGATCAGCTCCTTTTTAAATAGTTCCTGCTGGCGCTGAAACTGCAGGCTGTCGCGTACATAGGCGGCCCGGCTCTGTTCCATCTGCGCTTTGGCCTGCTCAAACTGATCTCTGAACGGCACGTCATAAATTTTGGCAAGCGGGTCACCCGGTTGTACCGTATCCCCGAGGTCCGAGTGAATCTTCGTGATCCTGTTTGACACCTGGGGAACGACATTGACGATCTCCTGGGCACGGATATTTCCAAATGATTTGATCTGCTGGGAAATATCACGGGTTTCTGCTGTTATTGTTTCAACGCTCGTTGCCGGAGGGGGAGAATTGAAGTTTTCCCCGCCGGGATTTGCGCCTCCCCCGCTACAGGCTTGAAGTAACAGGAGAGCTGAAAGTATTACAAATATTGATAAATTCGTTTTCGTTTGAATCACGTTAACTCAGGTTTTGATTTTGATGTCTGCGGAATTGGGGCGGCGCCATGCAACTTGAAGGTTCAGATATGGTTCCATTCATTTCGCCCCGAGATATTGAGTGTTACCCTAATGATTACGGAAACCCTACGAATAATGAGTGCCTGGGTTACAAACTTTTAGATATTAGCATACCTTGCTGTTATTGTCTCGGTTAAAAAGTTATAAAGGTTGGCTTGATCTACAGGGCGTGATGGTATCACCTCTCCATGAAATTTGATTTGTGCATGGATAATCGGTTTTAATCCAATCATAACGGGTAGCGACAATTTGATCGCCTAAGGGAGAATAACAAGCAAAACTGAATGAAATTTGAGGGACTTGACGAAATCTGTGCCTTACCTGTCCCAGCCAATTCACTCATTTACAGAGGATTTGAAAAACCAGCAATTTTGTTCAGAGTCAAGGGCCTGCCCGAAATCAAAACCGCAATTAATACTCCATACATGAGGATTTCGAATGCGTGAAAATGTCGGGACTGGATAAAACATTCGAATCACCGTTCGGAAGGAGTTGTATTCCCGCCTTACTCTGCTATATGAAGTCGGTGGTACAACCACCTCCCAACTAAGCTTCAGGTTCTGGAAAGGTCTCTTGATGAATGTGTCTTTGAGTAATCAGGTGAGACGAGAACACCAGTACAATCATTATTAGGGCTTTTATGAAAAAGTCTTGCAGATCTTTGCCTTGGCAGAGGTATTCGTCGTATTAATTGAAAAAATGCTTCTCGTACCAAAGTCACCACTTGCAACGTGTTCAGGAGACCAATATTGGAACCCTCAACCTTCAACCTTCAACCTGCAACCTGCAACCTGCAACCTGCAACCTGCATGCCCTATCTGTGAAGGTGGTAGCTCCGGGCCGAGGGGGATTACGTGCCCCCCGTACTAATGATTTGTGGAATTTGTCGGTATTAGCGCTCCAGCATGTTGCGTATTCCCACCTCGAGGCCGCGCAGTTCCGCAAGCCCGCGGAGCCGACCAAGGCCCGAATATCCGGGATAAGATTCTTTCTGAAGGTCATCGAGCATGCGGTGGCCGTGGTCCGGTCGCATCGGGATATTCAGATCCGTTCGCCCTTCCTCCCTGCGGCGGTGCTGTTCCCGGATGAGTGCGTACATCACCTCAAACATGCCGGCATCGCCCTCCAGGTGATTTGCTTCATAAAAGCTGCCGTCGTCCTCGCGTTGCACACTTCTCAGGTGGATAAAGTTGATGCGATCTCCCAGTCGCTCAACCATTCCGGGCAGATCATTGTCGGCCCGTGCCCCGTAAGACCCGGTACAGAACGTAAGCCCGTTGAATGGGGTGTCGATCACGTTGGTAAGCTCCCTGGCATCGGCTTCGGTGCTGACAATACGGGGGAGCCCGAACAGCGGGTAGGGAGGATCATCCGGGTGTATCGCCATGCGGACGCCGTGCTCCTCGGCCACGGGGATAATCTCTTTTAGAAAATCATGCAGGTGTTCGCGCAGTTGCCGATCGTCGATATCGTCGTATTCGGCCAGAAAATCACGGAACTTTCCCACCGTCATCTTTTCGTCGCCCGGCATTCCCAGCAAAATGGTTTCGGTCAGCTCCTGTGTGGCGGATTCATCCAGGGAATCCAGGTATTTTTGGGCTTTTTCCTGCTCTTCTTCGGAATAGTCGTTGTTCGCTTCTTCGCGTTCCAGGATGTAGAGATCAAACGCCGTGAAGGCGGTTTTGTCGAAACGAAGAGCCGTGGAGCCATCCGCCAGCTCAAAATCTATATTGGTGCGGGTCCAGTCCGTCAGCGGCATAAAGTTGTAACAAACGGTGTGGATTCCACACTCGGCCAGATTTCGGATCGACGCTTTATAATTCTCGATCCATTTTTCATATTCACCGGACTGTTTTTTGATATCCTCATGCACCTGGATGCTCTCGACGACCGACCAGGTGAGGCCCTCATCCTCGATCTCTTTTTTTCGCTTAGTAATCTCTTCAACGCTCCATGCCGCGCCCGTGGGCAGGTGATGCAGGGCGGTAACGATGCCCGTCGCTCCCGTTTGTTTTATTTCAGGCAGCTTAATGGTGTCGTAGGAGCCGTACCAGCGCCATGTCTGTTCAAATTGCATAAATTGTCGCCTATAAAATTAATTAAGTGTTAGTTTCGTACTGAGCTTACCAGCTCGATCGTATTTCGCACATGCTCCTCGAGTCCCTCGAAATCCCTGTTTGCCAGGTGCTCTTTGGTTATCAGGTCGGAGCCCATGCCAACGCAGGCAGCCCCGGCGTTGAACCAGCCCGAAAGATTTTCTTTGGTAGCTTTAACACCGCCGGTCGGCATCAGGCTGGTCCAGGGACAGGGAGCAGTCACGGCCTTGATGAAGCCGGGACCGAGTTGGCTGCCGGGAAATATCTTCACAATTTCGGCGCCCAGCTCTTCCGCTTTTGATATTTCGGTCAGTGAACCGCAGCCCGGCGACCAGAGCACTTTTCTGCGGTTGCAGACTTTGGCGACATCTTCTTTCAGCATGGCCGAAACCACAAAGTTGGCTCCCATCTGCATGTAGAGAGAGGCGGTGCCGGCGTCGGCTACCGAGCCCACACCCATGATCAGCTCCGGCAGTTCCTGTTCAGCGAACTTATTCAGCTCTGCAAAAATTTCATGGGCGTGATCCCCGCGGTTGGTGAACTCCAGCAGCCGGGCTCCGCCCTTGTAGCAGGCCTCCAATACGTTTTTACTTAGCTCAAGATCATTGTGGTAAAACAGCGGAACGAGTCCTTCCGCCTTCATGGTGGTTGCTACTTCAATTCGGGTAAATCGTGCCATGTCAAGAATTTTTTGATATTGAAATTAGGAATCACAAGCGGATTGCCAGGTATAGAAACCAGAGGCCCTTGCTGATTTCGGTTTCACAAAGGCCTCTGTTGATAATAATTGTTAAATACTGGTCAGGGCATTCTGTGTTATATATAATACAGGAATTCGCCCTTTTACCGGGATACCCGTCCGGAGGCGTCGCCCTCCATCAGCTTTTCGACCTCTTCGACGGTCGAGAGGTTGGCATCGCCGTAGATGGTGTGCTTCAGGCAGGAAGCGGCCACAGCGAAGTCAAGGGCTTTCTGGTCGTCTCCGTCAAAATTGATCAGCCCATAGATCAGTCCCGCCATGAACGAGTCGCCCCCGCCCACGCGATCCACAATATGGGTGATGTCGTAGGTGGTGGTATCCAGGAATTCCTCCCCGTTGTACAGCACGCCCGACCACGTGTTGTGGGAGGCGCTGATAGAGCCTCGCAGGGTCGTGATAATTTTCTTGGACCGGGGGAACTGCTCATAGAGTTGTTCGCAGACCGAACGGTAGGCTTCCGAATCCACGGTGTCGCCCTTGGTCACATCTACGTCGGCCGGGTGAATTCCAAAATGTTTTTCAGCGTCCTCCTCGTTTCCGAGAATGATGTCGCATCCTTCCACGAGTTCCGGCATCACGTCTCCGGGCTCTTTACCGTAGTTCCAGAGTTTGGCGCGGTAGTTCAGGTCGGTGGAGACGGTCACGCCCAGCTCGTTGGCCGCTTCGATAGCCTCTTTGGTGGCGTCGGCGGCCCCTTGTGATATCGCCGGGGTAATGCCGGTCCAGTGAAACCACTGTGCCCCGTCAAAGACCTTTTCCCAGTCGATCATCCCTTTTTTAATCGTGGAGATGGCCGAGTGAGCGCGGTCGTAGACCACTTTGCTTCCGCGGCTGACGGCCCCGGTTTCCAGGAAGTAGATTCCCAGCCGTTCTCCCCCAAAAATAATGTTGTCGGTTTGAACGCCCCGTTTCCGCAGTTCGCCGAGCGCGCAGTGGCCGATGTCGTTGTCGGGCAGCCGGGTCACGAACTCCGCCGGCATTCTGAATGTGGCCAGGGAAGAGGCTACGTTCGATTCGCCTCCGCCATAGACCACATCAAACGAGGCGGCCTGTGAAAATCTTAATTTTCCCGGTGGTGAAAGTCGCAACATGATTTCACCAAAAGTGACTACTTTATCCATATCAATCCCTTCCTTGTGTTAGCTTTATTTAAAATTCGAAATATGAGTTTGCGTTGTGGTAGCAGATATCGGAAATAATTTTACCGGTCCATTCGATATCATCGGGCATCTGGCCGTTTGCCAGGTCAGCGCCGACAAGATTGCAGAGCGTTCGCCGGAAATACTCGTGCCGGGGATAAGACAGAAAGCTCCTGGAATCGGTCAGCATCCCTACAAAGCAGCTCAGGATTCCCATGTTGGAAAGTACATTCATCTGCTCTTCCATGCCATCTTTCTGGTCGAGGAACCACCATGCCGATCCGTACTGCATCTTGCCGCGGACCGTCCCGTCGTTGTAGTTGCCGGTCATGGTGGCAAATATCGCATTATCTGCCGGGTTGAGGTTATAAATAATGGTTTTCGGCAGCTCCTTGGTTTTGTCCAGCGTGTCAAAAAACTGCACCATGCTTTCTGCCTGGCTGTAGTCGCCGATGGAATCGAACCCGGAATCGGGGCCAAGCTGTTCCATCATGCGGCTGTTGGCGTTGCGCAGGGCACCGAGATGAAATTGTTGTACCCAGCCTTTCTGCGCGTATCGACGTCCCAGTTCAAGCAAGATGGCATATCGCAGCGACTGCTGCTGTCGCAGACTAAGATCTCCGCCGCTGCGGACAGTATCAAAATATTTTTCAATTTCCTTCTTTCCAACCGGCTCCCCCTGCAGCGTTTTGATCCCGTGATCGGACAGTCGGCAACCATGATTTTCAAAAAAGTCCATCCGGTTGAACAGCGCCTCCAGCAGGTCGTCGTAATTGGTTATGCTGATGCCGCTGGCCGACTCCAGTTTCTGCAGGTAGTTGTTGTAGGTATCGGGATCGCTGAAATTGTAGGCCGCATCGGGGCGGAAGCCGGGCAGAACTTTTACCTCAAAACCATCCTGCTTGATTGCCCGGTGATGTTCAAGTGAGTCGGCGGGGTCATCGGTCGTGCAGATCACCTCCACATTCATGCGGGTGACCAGGCTGCGGGCGCTGAATTCGGGTTCCTGCAGCATTTCCGTACACCGGCTGTAGATCTCATCAGCCGTATCGGGGGTCAACAGCTTGTCGATCCCGAAATACCGCTTCAGTTCCAGGTGACTCCAGTGATGCAATGGATTGCGCAATGTGTATGGGACGGCTTCGGCCCACTTGTCAAACTTGGTTTTGTCATCGGCCTCACCGGTGATAAATTTCTCATCCACACCCAGCGTCCGCATGGCCCTCCATTTGTAGTGGTCGCCGCGGAGCCATATGTCGGTCAGGTTTTCAAACTTGCGATCGGCTGCCAGGTCCCCCGGCGGAAGGTGGCAGTGGTAGTCAATAATCGGTTGGTCAGCCGCGTAATCATGATATAGAGTTTGGGCGGGTTTTGAGTCGAGAAGAAAATTTTCAGATATAAAATTACTCATAATACTGTTCCTAAATTAAGACTGTAGAGGCAGATGCAATCGTTTGCAGAAATAAATATTTGTTTTAAGAATTGCAAAAAAAATCATTCATTTTCATAAAAAGATGCGACCATGCCGGGATGGTGTTACCGTTTCTTCAGTGTGGAGGCCCTGGTTATGAGTTTGGGTTCCAGCACCTTTTGCTGAGGTTCGAACTCCTGCTCCTTCGATTTCATCTGCTGGAAAAAAAGTTCAGCGGCCATTTTCCCCATCTTGTTAGTCTGCTGGTCGATGGTGGTCAACGGGGGATCAACCAGGGAGGTGAACTGCTCGTTACTGAACCCGGCGACGGCGATTTGTCCCGGCACGTCGATATTTTTCTCTTTCAGCACCTGGATGGCGCCGATGGCCGCGTAGTCACTTGCCGAAAAGATCGCATCCGGGGGATTCGAGAGGGAGAGTAACTGTTTCATCGCCTCCGATCCGGAGTCAAGCTTGAGTTTGTTTTTAATGATGAGCTGCTCATCGACCGGCATATCATGTGCTTTTAATGCGTCCTTGTAGCCTCTTAACCGCTCCTGGTAAATATTTATATGCTGTTCTCCTGCAAAATGGGCGATCCGGCTGCAACCCTGGTCAACCAGGTGCTCAACCACCTGGTAGGCGCCCCGGTAATCGTCTACGACTACGGAGCTTGTGTGAAGGGAGGGGTTGACCCGGTCATAAAAAATAAGCGGAATATTACTGTCCAGCACCTTTTGATAGTGAGCGTAATCAGCCGTTTCCATGGCGATGGATGCGAGGATGCCGTCTACCTGGGCTTCCAAAAGAGCATTGATATTTTTTTTCTCCTTTTCAAACGAATCGTATGATTGGCAAATGACGACGTTGTAACCGGTGTCGTTAGCCAGCTCTTCGACCCCCCTGATGATTGAGGAAAAAAAGTTTCTGTCTGCGGTGGGGACCAGGATTCCGAGCAGGTTGCTGGTGCCTTTACGCAACGCAGCGGCGATATTGTTGTACTGGTAGTTTAACTCCTCCGCTTTTTTTACCACCGCTTCCTTGGTTGAATCACTTATGCGGGGATGGTCCTGCAGCGCCCGGGAAACGGTTGAAGCGGTCACTCCCAGTTCGTTGGCAATATCACTAAGTCGAATTTTTTTTTCACTCATATAAATTCAGGACAAATCTTAATTATATAGCTAAAAACACTCCCGGTAATAAATTGATACGGGTATTTATTCCCTTTATTCTAACAATTTTTTATGGACTTAGTGAACTTCTTTTTTTATTGGCGGTCCTTGCAGTGGGACTTCAACCAACGTTTGCAAAAGCATTTGCAATGAAAATATTATTGTAGTAGGTTATTGTTCAATCGATTGCACAAAATAAAACAAATCTGCCTTAATAGTAATTATTATCGCAGAATGTTCTGTTAAATTTAATCAGGCAATAACCTTTTATCGTTGAAATGAGCTTATAATTCGTTTGGCAGCCGGCTTGACTGCAAAAATGGATCTATTTCATTTTGACCTGACTATTGTGGAAAATACTGGGGAAGTATGGGATAAGTTACGATACAAGTAACAGGCACATCTTTTGTCGGTAAAGGGGATAAACTCACATTTTTAAATTAGACAAGGAGTATGTAATGGGAGGAAATATGGATAGGTATATCTTATCAATTCGAAGTTCAACGGTGGTTCAAGTTTGTTGTATCGCTGTCTTGTGTTCGATGCTGACTGTTTCTGCGGCATTTGCGCAAGGGACCGGATCTTTTGAGGTATCAGGTACGGTAACGGAAAGCGAGACGGGCGCTCCGATTCCCGGGGTCAACGTGCTGCTTATCGGTACAACTACCGGAACAACCACAGATGCGTCGGGTGCATACCAGATCAGCGTTAACAGCGAGACCGACACCCTCCGGTATTCTTTTGTAGGGTTCCAGGACCAGGTAGTGCCCATAAATGGTCGCAGTACCATTGATATCGCTCTGGAAACAGAAACGTTTGCCGGTGAGGAACTGGTCGTCGTCGGGTATACCACCCAGGAGCGGCAAAATATTTCCGGTTCTGTCTCAAGTGTTGATGTTGAGGGACTCACCGAGGGCACCACGGGCCAGGTTACGAAGCAGCTGCAGGGACGGGCTTCCGGGGTTTCGGTCGTTTCATCTGGTCAACCGGGTGAGGAACCGGATGTCAGAATACGGGGAATCAATACGTTTGGAAATAACTCTCCCCTGTATATCGTCGATGGTGTTCCCACACAGAGTATCAACTCGTTAAATCCCAGCGACATAGAATCGATGCAGGTTCTGAAAGATGCCTCCGCCGCCTCAATCTACGGCGCCAGAGCGGCCAACGGGGTTATTGTTATTACCACAAAAAGAGGGCAGGGAGATGTAACGGTAGAATACAACGGGTATGCCGGGTACAGTATCCCCAAAAGCGGGAATGTATGGAACATTTTGAGTCCCCAGGAGATGGCGGAGTTGAAATGGACGGCTATTCGGAACTCGGGTGGAAACCCCGCCCCGGATCCCCAGTATGGAGACGGGCCGGAACCGGTACTGCCGGACTACATTCGACCCGCCGGAGAAATGATCGGCGATGTTGACGAAGAAAATTACTTTGTGAAACCGGAATATAAAGATCCTGCCGAGCTCAACACGTTTAACCAAATTGTACGGGCCAACAAGCAGGGAACCGACTGGTACGATGAGATATTTTCTCCAGCAATGACAATGAACCACGACCTGTCGGTCAGTGGCGGCGGCGAAATTGGCAACTATATTCTCACCCTGAACCATTTCAATCAGCAGGGTACGCTGGACCGGACGTTTAACGAGAGAACTACCGTCAGGGTCAACAGCAATTTCAATATCAGTGATAATGTTACAATCGGGGAAAATCTTTCGTACTCTCATTCCGAGAGTCCCCAGGTAAATGCTCTTAGTGAGGGCAGCGCGATAGGGATGTCTTACCGCCAGCAGCCAATTGTTCCGGTGTATGATATTGCCGGCAACTTCGCGGGATCAGCCGGACAACAGCTCGGGCAGGCCGTAAATCCGGTGGCGCAGCAGTACCGAACCCGAAATAACCAGGCGCTCAACAACCAGTTGTTTGGAAACCTCTACGCCGAGATAGATTTTGCGGACAACAAACTGCAGTTTCGTTCCAACTTCGGTGGCGAAATTGGCTCCTGGACGAGCAAGTCTTTTACCTATCCCACCTATGAAAACGCAGAAAACAACTCGGTAAATGCGTTTGACCAGGATGGATCCAAATCCTACAGCTTTACCTGGAGTAATACGCTGACCTACAAAGATGAGTTTAATGATGTTCACTCATTAGAGTTGATTGCGGGTACGGAAGCCTACCACAACCAGGGAACCAATTTCGGGGGATCGTCTCAGGGATATTTCTCCTTCGATCCGAACTATACAAATCTTTCTACCGGATCGGGTAACCGGACCAACTACAGCAACGAGTACCGCGACGGGCTGTTGTCCTTTTTCGGGCGCGTTGATTACAACTACGACAGCAAGTACATCATAAGTGCAACGCTGAGACGTGACGGCTCCTCGCGATTTGAGAATTACCAGTGGGGCATGTTCCCGGCCGGTAGTGTGGGCTGGCGTGTTTCCCAGGAACCGTTCATGCAGGACATATCCTGGCTTTCGGAGCTGCGTGTACGCGCCGGTTACGGGGTTATGGGGAATCAGCTGAATGTAGATCCGAACAACCCGTACAACCTGTATGTGGGTGACAATTCATCCTCATTCTATCCCATCAACGGCAGCAACAACAGCGTACAGCAGGGATTTGAGCAGAGCCGTATCGGAAACCCGGATGCCAAGTGGGAAAAGAACATAAGCGGCAACCTGGGTATTGAGACCATTCTTTTCGGCGACAGACTCGAAATTGTAGCCGAGTATTACTGGAAAGACGTCAAGGACCTGTTGTTTAATCCACGGTTGGTGGGTACCGCCGGCACCGCCACACCCCCGTATGTGAATGTGGCCAATATGAAAAACAGGGGGGTCGATGCCATGGTGACTACGCTCGGAGATATCGGCAACGATTTCAGCTATAATGCGAGCCTGACCTTTACCTCGTATCAAAACGAGATCGTGAAGATCTCCGAAATCAGCGAGTATTTTAGCCAGGACAGCCGCCGATTTGGCTCGGATATCATCCGCAATGAGGTAGGTCAGCCGATCTCCTCTTTCTACGGGTATCAAATTGTGGGCTTTTTCAACAGCCAGAGCGAGCTGGACGAGGCCAACAACAGTGCTCCCAACGGCAACTACCAGACCGATGCGGATGTGGGAACTTTCCGGTATGCCGATATCAACGGCGATAATCAGATTACTGCCGACGACCGCACCTTCCTGGGTGACCCAAACCCGGATTTCACCTACGGGCTTGACCTCGGGCTCAACTACAAACGTTTTGACCTGAGCGCCTTCTTCTACGGCTCGCAGGGCAACGACATCTGGAACCAGGTAAAGTGGTGGACCGATTTTTATTCCAACTTTGCCGGTGCCAAAAGTCATGCGGCTCTGTATGATTCCTGGACGCCGGAAAATCAGGATGCCTCTCTTCCCATGCAGACCACCGGGGGCGGCGAAAGTACATCTACCGTACCGAACTCCTATTTTGTGGAAGACGGGTCATATCTGCGGATGAAGGAGCTGGTTGTCGGCTATACCCTGCCGGAAAGCCTGATCCAGCGAATATCAGCCTCCCGCCTGCGAATCTACCTGCAAGCTTCCAATTTATTTACCATTACCGGCTACAGTGGTATCGATCCTGAAATTGGAGGGGGCAATACGAATTTCGGTATTGACGAGGGAGCCTATGCAAGCACGCGCCAGTTCTTGCTCGGCATTAATCTTTCGTTCTGATAAATGAAATTATTTAACAACAAAAAGGATTGTTTTATGAACTTTTCAAGCAAAACACCAAAAATATTGGGTCTGGTTATTCTGGTCGGACTTATATATGCATGTGATTCCATTATTGAAGTTCCTGCAAAAGGGGCGTTAAGTGAAGATGTACTGGCCAACCAGGATGGGGTTGAAACACTCCTGGTCGGAGCCTATGGAGCCCTCGACGGGCAACAATTGAACTCCGAACGCAGGGAGGCCACCGACGTCAGCAACTGGGTGTACGGGAGTCTTGCCGGTGGTGACGCCCACAAGGGGGAATCGCTGGGTAACACCAACGGGTATGTCCAGATCGGAAACGGTAACTCCTCGGCCAGCATCAGCTTTTTCGACGGCAAGTGGACCGCGCTCTATGAAGGTATCAAGCGTACCAACTCGGTCCTGGAAGTGCTTCCCGAAGTGGAAGATATGAGCGAGGCCGCCAAGCAGCGGATTGCCGGTGAAGCCCGGTTCCTGAGAGGGCATTATTACTTTGAACTGAAGAAGATGTTCAATATGGTACCGTGGGTCGATGAAACTACGGAAAATCCAAACCAGCCCAACGACCAAGATATCTGGCCGAATATTGAAGCCGATTTTCAGTTCGCGTTTGACAACCTGCCGGAAGTGCAAAATGACGCAGCCCGCGTTAATAAATGGGCGGCGGCATCGTACCTGGCAAAAACCTATGTCTACCAGGAAAAATGGAACGAGGCTCAGCCGCTGTTCGATGATATCATCGCCAATGGCATGACCTCGCAGGGCGTGGCATACGACCTGATTGACGAGTTTCGCCAAAACTACAATCCGGCCCGGGAGGATGGAAACCCGGAAGCCGTTTTTGCCGTGGAAATGGTCGCCAACGACGGTACCGGCCATACCAACAATGCCAACCTGGGGATGTCTTCCGCGTTCCCGTATGGCGATACCAGCCCGTTTCCCTGCTGTGGTTACTACCAGCCAACTCAGGATCTGGTAAACTCCTATCGCACCGATGGCAACGGGCACCCGATCATCGACGTGAATGATCCCGATCCCTATAATGACCAGATGGTTACGAATGACATGGGCGTTTCCCCGGAAGATCAGTTCGACCCATATGACGGTCCCCTGGATCCCCGCCTCGACTGGACGGTCGGTCGCCGAGGAGTGCCCTATTTGGACTGGGGCCCGTACCCGGGTATCGCCTGGGCGCGCGAACCGGAAAATTTCGGTCCCTATGGACCTAAAAAGCACGTCTACTGGGCCGAGCAGCAGGCGGAGTACGCGGATCTTAACTCCTGGGCTCCGGGTTCTGCAATCAACACCTACGTGATCCGCTTTGCCGATGTGCTGCTGCTGGCGGCGGAAACCGAAGTTGAGGTTGGTTCCCTGGAGCAGGCCCGGGAGTATGTAAACCGGGTGCGCGAACGTGCCGCCAACGAAGATGGATGGGTAAACCTGGATCACAACCGGGCACAGGCGATCGCCGAAGTGGCCGACGAGAACGAGATGCTGAGTCTCGAAGATGTGGGACAGTTTGACTGGGTGATCCGGGAAGACACCGAAACCACGTTTGTATACCTCGGCGGCGGTTCTGGTGATGCAGCCAACTGGCAGGAGTATGAAATTCCCAATTATGAAATTGAGGAATACACGGCTGCCCAGTTTGCGAACCAGGATTTTGCCCGCGAAGCTGTTCACTTTGAGCGAAAGCTTGAACTGGCCATGGAAGGTCACCGGTTTTTTGACCTCGTGCGCTGGGGCAAAGCCGAAGAGCAGCTGAACGAATTCTTCGATTACGAGGGACCCACTCTGGGAATTCCCACCCGTAACGGCCAGTTCACCGCCGGGAAAAATGAGTACTATCCTATTCCACAAAATCAGATCGATCTGAGTACCGTGGATGGAGAACCGGTATTGCAGCAGAATCCCGGCTATAATTGAGGCATCGGTCAGGATATAGTTTATTTAACTGTTTAAAACAGGGAGAGGCAGCCTCAACAGGTTGCCTCTTTTTTTGGATTTTGACAAACGCTCTTTTACCCTGTTTTGAATCTTCGACCCATAAAACTGTTTGAATAAATATCCATACACTGCTGATGTTATTATCACTACGTTTGTAATCCAACAAGCTGTAGTTTTCAGATGGAGAATGATGAATTCACAATGCAAATGCCGAAAGATAACGCTCTGTTCTCAACAAATAACTTATACACTAATTAACGAATAACTGCCAGTGCGTACAACTGTTCTCTTGTCGATAAGCCTTTTGCTGTGCTGTTTTGTTGCAGGATGTTCCTCTCTGCAGGAGCAGAAGGCCTCCCTGTTTGATTTATTGGGGTCCGATCATACAAATATCGATTTTCAGAACAGGATTACCAATACAAGAGAATTAAATATTCAGAATTACGGGTATTTCTATGACGGCGCGGGCGTGGCGGCGGGGGATATCAATAATGACAGGTTGCCCGATCTTTACTTCGTCGGGAATGAGCAGGCCAACAAGCTGTACCTGAACAAGGGCAATTTTGTATTTGAAGACATAACGGAAACAGCCGGAGTAGGCGGTGATACCACGGGGTGGTCTACCGGCGTCACTATGGCTGATGTCAATGGAGATGGTTACCTGGATATCTATGTTTCCCGGGTCAATTATGGAGGAAAAACGGGGGCAAACCAGTTATTTATCAATAATGGAGACCGCACGTTTACCGAAAAAGCAGGTGCATACGGGCTCGACTTTAAAGGGTACTCCACACAAGCGGCTTTTTTTGATTATGACAAGGATGGAGATCTGGACCTGTACCTGTTGAATCACTCCTTCCACAGCGAAAACACCCGGGGCCGGGCTCAGATGTTGCGAGAGAAAACCGATTCACTGGCCGGAGATCGCCTGTACAGGAATGAGGGAAAAACATTTGTTGATGTCACCGAAAGGTCGGGTATATACAGCAGCTCGCTCGGGTATGGGCTTGGCATCGCAGTCGCCGATATTAACAGGGACGGGTGGCCGGATATCTATATCGGCAATGACTACCACGAAGATGACTATCTCTACATCAACAATCGGGATGGCACGTTCACGGAAGCGCTGGACACCTCCCTCAAGCATACGACCCGGTCATCGATGGGAAATGACATCGGAGATATCAACAATGACGGCCTGGTTGAGATTGTGTCCCTGGACATGCTGCCTGAAAACCAGACCGTTTTGAGGCACTCCGGCATATTGAACACCTTCGGGCGCATGCGCACCGATGCGAGGTTTGGGTACAAGCCGCAGTATTCCCATAATACGCTCCAGCTGAACAGGGGTATAAACGGGGAGGGAATGCCTGTTTTCAGTGATATCGGGTTCGCTTCCGGGATAGCGGCTACCGATTGGAGCTGGGCCGCCTTGGTAATGGATATGGACAATGACGGCTTCAATGATATCTATGTGACCAACGGTATGGTTGGCCGCCCCACTGACCTGGATTATAACCAGCTGCTGCAGGAAGAAAGTCAACAGATTACACTGAGTGAGGATATCGACCAGGAAAATCTCGAACTGATCGGGGAGATGCCCCCGATAAAAATCCCGAATTACGCCTTCGAAAATAAGGGCGACCTGACGTTCGAAAACAGAGCCGAGGACTGGGGATTCCATCAGCCGAGCTTTTCCAGCGGGGCGGCCTATGCGGATCTCAACAATGACGGGAGCCTGGATCTCGTGGTTAACAACGTCAATATGCCGGCTTTTGTGTATCGCAACAAGACGGGCCAAGCGGGGGAGACTGCCTACCTCAGGATAAAGCTGCATGGGAAGGGGCAGAATACGTCGGGAATCGGGGCCAAGGTGGTCCTTTACAGGGATGAGCAGGTGCTGTACCGGGAACAGATGCCAACCCGTGGATTCCAGTCCTCCGTGGAGCACGTGCTGCATGTTGGTCTTGGAGACAGCACTGCGGTCGATTCGCTAACGGTCATCTGGCCGGACGACTCCTTTCAAACACGGTACGATGTCCGTCCCAACCAGTTGCTGGAGCTTGACCAGGCCGAGGCTTCCGGTTCTTTTATTTACCAGCGCCTCCAGGATCGATCTGATGCTTCTTATCTACGGCAGGTAACGGATCAGGTGGCACTTGACTACGAACACAGGGAAAATCGATATGCAGATTTTCAGCGGGAACCCAACCTGCCATACATGATCTCCAGGGAGGGACCGGCCGCCGCACGGGGCGATGTAAATGGGGACGGCCGGGACGACCTGTTTCTCGGGGGCGCACACGGGCAGCCGGGACAGCTATTTTTGCAGCAAGAGAACCGTACGTTTACGGCTTCACCAGACAACCAGAAACTATTCGCTCTGGACAGAGAAAAAGAGGATGTCTCCGCAACCTTTTTTGACGCCAACGGGGATGGACTGCTGGACCTGTATGTAGTCAGCGGCGGCAATGAATACCATAACAGCGAGGAGATTTTGAAAGACCGTCTCTACATCAACACGGGGGGAGGGGCGTTCGTTAAGTCGAGAGAAAGTATTCCACCAATGGTGACTAACGGTTCGGTGGTGGTCGCAGGGGATTTTAACAACGACGGTGCGGCAGATCTCTTCGTGGGCGGCAGAAAGTCGAGAAGCTATGGAATGGCTACCCGGAACTACCTGCTCCAAAATGACGGTAAGGGCCGATTCTCGGATGTTACCGAAACTGTGGCACCGGAATTGCGGGAGGTCGGCATGGTAACGGATGCCGGGTGGGCCGACATGAACGGCTCGGGGTACCCCGACCTGGTGGTGGTGGGTGAATGGATGCCGGTACATATTTTTGAAAATGACGGAGAGCGTCTCAGCATGCAGGGCCAAGATACGGAACTGGCAAGAACCCGCGGGCTGTGGTCAAAACTGCTGATTGATGATTTTAACAGCGACGGAAGGCCCGATATTGTCACAGGGAATTTTGGAACCAATTCCCGGCTGCAGGCGTCGTTCGATTCCCCGCTTCGTCTGTATCTGCAGGATCTGGAAGGAAGCGGGCAGCTCTCATCGATTATAGCCTACGAAGAAGGCGGCCAATACTATCCCTTTGCCCCGGTCAACGAGCTGTTGCAGCGGTATCCCTCGCTGACCGGCAAGGTGTCAAGTTATTCCGCATTTGCGGAACTGCCCATACGGAAAGTGATTGGAGAGCCCACCGCTTCTGCCGCTCAAATAAAGGAGATTACCACCCTCTCATCCCTCTATATCGAAAACGAGGGAGATGGGAACTACGGTATTGAAAAACTGCCGTTTCATGCCCAGATTGCCCCCGTAAAGGCGATGCTTTCTGGTGATTTTAACCGAGACGGGAACACGGACCTGTTGCTGGGAGGTAACTTGTACGGGGTGAAACCGAGTATCGGGGGACGCCAGGACGCCAGCTATGGGCTGATGCTTGAAGGAGATGGAAACGGGAATTTTGAACCTCTTCCCATGAAATCCAGCGGATTTTACATTGAGGAAGGGGAGGTGCGGGGACTACTTCCGGTTGCTGTTGCAGAAAAAGATACAATGATTATGGTGATAAAAAATGATCAGGGCGCACAATTTTTTGAAGAGGCCAGAATCGAGTGATTTGGACTCACAGAGTGGCGTAGCAATATTTTTTGCTTTGTGCAGCCTCGAAAAGCGAAAATGTTGGGGCGCTGAAATATTGCGGATCAATTTTTTGTACGGGTCGTTATATTTCGTTATTCAAAATTCACATGACTGAATACTATCGGGATGCGGTGGTTGGGTAAAATTCGTATAAAATGTTCATAAAAAAGGGATGATATGAGTAGAAGAGACTTTCTGAAAAAATCGGCACTGGCATTTGGTTCATTGATGCCCTGGTACACCCAAAAAATGCCGACAGACGAGAGGGATTGCAGCAGGAACAAGCAGATCAAGATAAGTTTAAATGCCTACTCTTTTAACAGCTACCTGCAGGAGGGAGAGATGGACCTGGAGGAGCTGTTGCTTTACTGCGCGGAGTTAAACTTTGACGCCCTCGATCCCACGGGATACTACTTCCCCGATTATCCGGAAATCCCTAGCGACGAGTATATCTATAAGATTAAACGCAAGGCGTTCATTCACGGTATGGAGATCAGCGGGACCGGCATACGGAATGATTTTACCGATCCTGATCCGGCGAACAGGCGGGCTGATCTCGATCTGATCAAAGAGTGGGTGCAGGTGGCCGCCAAGCTGGGGGCACCGGTCATCCGGGTATTTGCGGGCCGGGGCATCCCGGAAGGGTACAGCCGCAGCGAAATGAACGGGTGGGTTGCGGAAGCCCTGAAAGAGTGCGTGGGGTACGGGCGGGAGTATGGGGTCATGATCGGGGTTCAGAATCACAACGACTACCTCAAAACAGCGGACCACGTGCTGGAGATTATTGAATTGGTCAATTCCGACTGGCTGGGAATTATCCTGGATGTGGGCAGTTTTTCCACCGCTAATCCCTACAAAGATATTGCCCGCGTGGCGCCGCATGCGATCTCCTGGCAGATCAAGGAAAACCTGGGATACCGGGACAAAACCGTCCGAACCGACCTCCATAAAATCGCCGATATCCTGGAAGAGGTGGAATACAGGGGATATATCCCGATTGAGACGCTGGGGGGAGACCCGATGAAAAAAGTGCCTCCGTTCCTGGATGAGGTACGAGAGGCAGTATATGGAAGATGACAGAAGGTCCGGATCACAGGAAACAGGCTGATTCTATGAAAAGCTTTATTTATTCGATATTTTCCCGAAAAATTTAACTAAACCCAATAATATTTATGGGAACAGATAAAAAGACGTATGGTATTGGAATTGTTGGCTGTGGCAATATTTCCGGAACGCATGCCGAAGCGATCCAGCGAACGCAGAAAGGAACCCTGGTTGCTGCCCACAGCAGAACGAAGGAAAATGTGGAACAGTTTGGCCGGGAATATGATATCCCCTGGTTCACCTCCTATGAGGAGTTTCTCAATCACCCGGGGCTCGATATCGTAGTAATTTGCACCCCCTCCGGCACGCATCTTGACTACGGCGTATCAGCGGCCGAGGCCGGCAAGCATGTGATTGTGGAAAAGCCGATCGAAATAACCGTGGCGCGCGGGAAATCCCTGATCAACGCCTGTGACGATAACGGGGTCAAGCTGGCCGTCATTTATCAAAGTCGGTTCACCGGGGATATCATCCGGATGAAAGAGATTATCGACCGGCAGGATATTGGTGATATTGTCATGGCGAGCGCTTCTGTCAAATGGTTCCGTTCCCAGGAATACTACAGTGAATCCTCCTGGCGGGGCACATTAGACCTGGACGGGGGCGGGGCGGTTATCAACCAGTCGATCCACACCATAGACCTGCTGCAGTGGTTTGCCGGGGGCGTCAAATCGCTCTCCGCTTTTAAGGGAACATTTACGCATGAGGGGATCGAAGCCGAGGACAACGCGGTTGCCTGCCTGTCGTTCAATAATGGGGCTATCGGCGTGTTTGAAGCCTCCACTTCAATCACGCCGCCCCAGGAGCGGAAAGTGGAAATCAACGGTACAAAGGGCACCCTGCTGCTGGAGGGAGACACCCTTCATAAAAAGCTGGAGGGCGATTCCGGCGATGAGAAACAAGATAAATCCGGCGAATCCGCCGGTGCCGCCAGTCCGCTTGCGGGAATGACTTACCAAAACCACAAGAACCAGTATGATTCGATCCTGAAGGCTTTTCTCAACGGTACCGAGCCCACGGTTTCGGGTACCGACAGCCTGCAGTCACTGGCAATTGTCGAAGGACTGTACAAGGCTTCGGATAAGCAAGAAGTCGTACATATCGATGATATACTGGCCAGTGAAGCTGTTACACAGAAATAACGCATTTTTTATTTTCAAAACGGTTCAGAAGGAACAGCAGTGACTATTCCCGGATTTTTTGATCTGCAGGTAAACGGTTACAAGGGGATCGATTTCTCCAGCCCGGAGCTGACCAAAGAGGAATTCATTTTTGCCTGCCGGGCATTACTCAAACAGGGAACGGCGGGTTTTTTGCCAACCATTATAACCTCCCGGGTTTCCACCTTTAAACGTAATCTGCGCCTGATGGCCAGCGCGATGCAGGATGAGGACCTGGATCGGGCGCTGCCGGGCATTCATGTTGAAGGGCCTTTTATTTCTATGGAGGAGGGAGCGCGGGGCGCCCACAACGCCAGCTGGGTACAACCGCCGGATATTGGCCTGCTTGAAGACCTTTACCGGTGGTCAGACGGCTTCATCCAACTCCTGACGATGGCGGCTGATACAGAAGGGGCTGCTGCCCTGTGCCGGCATGCCACGGAAAAGCTGGGTCTTACCGTTTCGCTGGGTCATCACCTGGCAACCGAAGAGGATCTTGAACAGATGGCTGCCGCCGGAGCCCGGTCGCTGACGCACCTGGGAAATGGAATTCCCCGGCTACTGCCCCGACACCGCAATCCTCTCTGGGCGGGCATTGCCAACGATGATCTGACGGCTATGATTATTGCTGACGGGCACCACCTGCCGAGATCTTTAATTAAAACGATTATCCGGACCAAGGGCGTGTCGAAAACGATCGCAGTAAGTGACGCCTCTCCCATTGCCGGACTGCCGCCCGGCAGGTACAACACGCTCGGCAACGATGTTATCCTGGAGGAGTCAGGTCGTTTGTACAACCCCGAAACAGGGTACTTGGTGGGATCCTCCTCCTCACTTCTCGATTGCATGAACTACCTGTTGTCCCTGGATCTGTTAACCCTTGAAGAGCTGTACGATATCGGGTTCAATAATCCTCTTCAACTTATTGACATCGACCCCGCTTCATTTCGCGGCGCCGACACCCACATTGAATACGATGAGGACAAAAATGAGTTTTTTTTAGTTGATGAGCAGTAACGGGCTCGTAATCTTTAATCCTGTTTATCCGCGTTGACTGTTCCGCCATCCAGCAGATCTATGATCAGCAACATACTTCTCAGGATGTGGAAGGGGTCTTTAACCGGTAGAGCGGCGACTTTATCCACCGGATCTCCTTTCCGATCCCGGATCTGGATCCATTCCCCGATTTCCGTATCGGGATTTGGAAATGTACTAAAAACGTAGCGAGCCATCTTTGTGTAGCGCTGATACATCCGGGGATCGCCGGTTATTTCGTATGCCAGCAGTGTGGCATAGAGCGCTTCGGCATGCGGCCACCACAGTTTCATATCCCAGGAATCAACAACCAGCTGCTCGTATGGGGTCCCTGTTCGCTCTCCCGCCGGTTTTCCTCCTTCCGCATCTGTAAACCTCAGCAGTCCCCCGTACTTGGGATCCCAGCCCACGTCAAGAGCATGATCAATAGCCGTTATCGCCTTCACCAGATAGTTCCTGTTTCCCGTCTTTTGTGCTGTATGGATGACAAACCACATCGACTCGATCGTGTGACCGGGATTGATGTGCCGGAAAAGGAGTCTGTGTTTTGCTGGATCTTTATTTCCGGGAAGCATTTCAATAACCCGGTGGTCGGCTTGGTAAAAGTCCTCCATAATTGTGTGCATATACGAGGTACTTTGCTGAAACAGCCGGCGCTTGTGCTGGTGATTCAGCTTTTCAGCTCCCTCCGCCAATTCCTGGCTGAGGTTCAGCATGATCATCGGAATGGCGTGGGCCCTGTACCCCTCGGGTATGGGGTAGGGTTCGGTACGAATCGTTCCCATTTTTATTCTCGCCCTGATCTGGTCATAAAGATCCAGCGCTTGTTGGAACCGCTTGTTATCTTTTGTCAGGGTTGCGAATTTTGCCAGGCCCAGAGCCACGAAACAGTCCGCATATATGCTGGTATCATATCCTTCTCCCGGAACTGGTTCTTTTTTGGTACCATCCTCTGCCAGTAAAAAAGCGCAATTCCCGTTCTCCAAAAAAATATATTTTTCCAAAAAGGATGCACTCTTGTGGAGATGTGACAGGTAGCGTTCCCGCTTTCCATCCAGCTTGCCTTCGTCAATCATGCGGGCTACAACCGACCACAACCAAAGGAAGCGGCCCTGAGACCAGCTGTATTTGTCATTGCTGACCCGCTCATCCCCTGTATTGTTGAAACAGGTATAAATGCCCCCGCGTATCTCATCAACCGCCCGATCCCAAAACGGCAGCAACACCTCCTCTACATGATTCCGATAGAAGTCTGGTAACGCTTTATCCACGGGTTCAGATCGTTTCTTCGATCAATTCTTGTTTGTCAAGTTCCAGTTTGTCGAGCAGTTCGTCCACCTCGGGTGAAACGTCGTTATTCCTGTTCAGCCAGCCCAGCAACGCGTAGAGGAGGAAGGATACAAATAGCGGAGAGGCGATTTCAACTACCTGCGGCGAGTCAACCAGATACTTCGACACCACAAAGGCTCCGAGTCCGCCGATGATCGATATGATAGCCGTTTTGGAATCACAATTTCGAAATGCGGGCAACAAGCCCAGTATCATGGGCACCGAAATCGGGCCCACGATGGCGGCAAACCAGCTGATGATTAATCCCAGCACTCCGCCAAATGAATCGGCATTGATGGCCACTACCAGCGTGAGGGCCGTAAAGCCAAACGTCGATAAGCGGGCCAGCAGAAGCGACTTTTTTTGTTTCATATTTTTAAACTTGTCGGAGAGATTAGGCAAGATATCCCGGGTGATCACTGAAGAGATGGTATTGGAATCCGACGAGGTCATCGACATGGTGTTGGCAAACATGGAAGCCAGTACCAGTCCCACCATGCCCGGGGGTAGCAATTCCTGGGTAATCAGGGCATAGGATTGGGTCGGATCCTCCAAATTCGGAAGGATGATCGGGGCAGCCCACATCGGGAAGAACAGGATCAGCGGCCACACCAGGTACAGGGCTCCCGACAACAGGGCCGCTTTCCGGGCGTCTGAACCAGATGGGGAAGAGATATAGCGGGTAGCGAGATTCCACGTACCGCCGTTGTAGCTGAGCAGGTTGATAAAGAGAAAGGCAAAGGCAAAACCGGGCGTGTATGGATCATTAAATAGCTGCCCGTTGGCCTCCGGCAGCTGATCCCAAATGGTGAAAATGGAGCTCACCCCGCCCAGCATATCCATCACAATGAAAAACATTACAAAACCGGCCACAATCTGGACTACGAACTGGGCCAGATCGGTCCACACATCGGCCCACAATCCTCCAACTGTTATATAGATCAGTGAGATCCCTCCCGCCAGTAAAATTCCCACAACCAGGGAGGTGCCGGTGAACACGTTCAAGAGAACAGCAATGGCCGCCCACTTGGCCCCGACATCAAACAGCTTCAACAAGACGCCTGACCATGCCATGAGTTGCTGCGTGGGCAGATTGTACCTCGTTTTCAAATACTCGGTGGGAGATTCGATATTCAGTTTTGCCCGCAACCGAGACCAGCGCGGCGCTATAAAAACAGATCCCACAAAAATACCGACGGCGATGGTAAAAGCCCACCAAACATAAATTGTAAACCCGTGCGTGTAGGCCAGCCCCGCATACGCCACGAATACGGCCCCGCTGTAGCCCGAAATATGATGCGATATCCCTGAAAGCCACCACGGCAATTTTCCCCCTGCCACAAAAAAGTCGCCCGAGTTATCCACCTCCCGGAAAGACCAAAATCCGATTACTACCATAACCAGGAAGAATAGCGCTATTACTATCCAATCAAGTTGCTGCATATTTAACGTACTTTATCCGAAAATGAGTGATTAATCGCTGCGGGTCATTGCTCACAATTGCAGATCACCAGCTGCCCCTATTCCAGCTTTTACCCGGAATATACATGCTAATGGGATAGACCGGATTAATAACCATCGTGATGCTCCTGCGAGTTGCAAAGGCATTTTCTCCTGTCGACGCCGACATGTGGGGAATTCCGGCACTTCATGCAGGTGAGACGGTCTCAGCATGCACGCCAGGCGTTATTTATTCAAGGCTCGAAATGACCTCTTTTATAAAGGCAAAACTTTTGGGTACTCTTTCAACGACTTCTGAACTCTCGTCTTCAATATAGTAGTACTCAATATTGGTATTCTTCGCGGCCTCCATTACTGCGGGAAAATCGATCTGCCCTGTACCCAGTCGCACGTCATACTCTTCGGGCGCACTTCCCGAAAAATCATTGTTAGCCCCTTTTTTGAGATCCTTGAGATGCATCAGCCTGAACCGGTTCGGATATTGCTTGAGGAGCTTAACGGGATCGGCCCCGGGGTGGGCGACCCACAGCAGGTCAATTTCAAAACTGACATACTCTGGATCGGTATGCTCAACCAGGTAATCGAAGAGTGTGCCGTTGTTGTAGGGCCGGAATTCATAACCGTGATTGTGATAGGCGAAGTAAAGTCCCGCTTCCCTTATTTTTTTGCCAGCCCGGTTAAAATCAGCGGCAGCTCTTTTGGTATCTTCAATGGAAAAAGGGGCCTCGTGCGGAATCCAGGCTACACGGATATATTTTGCCCCGAGGGTACGCGCATTTTCGATAACTTGCTCGGTATCGTTAACCAGGGCATCGTAGCCTACCCCGAACGAGGTGCAGATCAGTCCTCTTTCATCGAGCATCGCCTTTAATTCATCCGCGGTGGTCCCAAAAAGGCTGGAAAATTCGATGTTGGTCAGTCCCATCCCCTTGATGAGATCCAGTGTCCCCGGCACATCCTCTTCAAATTGATGGCGGAACGTGTATGAGACGACGCCGGGTTCCGTAAACTGTGGAGTTCCCTGTGCTTGGGCGGTCTCTAATGCCGGATTGTAGCATATTGCTGTTAGATATAGCCCTATCCCGATAATTATACTTCTAACCATAAATCACCATCTCCTTGTTATACATATTAACAAATTTTTATCGCCTTTAATTAACTAAAATATCTTTTAGATAAAAATTATTTATACTGCCAGTCATGATATTATCAGCACAAGCCGGGCCGAAACAAAAATGAGATTAACCAGCGGAATCAGGACCTTATCTTTAATATTACTGGCATTTGTGATGATTGTACTGTCTCTCTACCTGTTTGGCAGATCCTTTTCTGAGGTCCAACAATCCGCAGCCAATCCCGAAGTTTCGGAAGGCGGACAACTGGCTGTTACCCATTGTTCGAGCTGCCATACTTTTCCCGAACCTACCTTGCTACCCAAAAAACTGTGGAGCGAATCGGTATTGCCGGCCATGGCGCCGCATCTCGGGATATTCAGGCATAAATTCACAACCTATCCCACAGAAAATGACCCTTATCTTCCCGCAGATTATTACCCGGAAACGCCCCGGCTGACCACGAGTGAATGGCAGAAGGTTTTGAATTATTACGAGGAGGCAGCTCCCGAAACATTACAACGCCCCCACCGGGAAAACAAGATAGTCACCGATTCCTTCTCATTTACAGCCCTTTCGCCCGGTCCCGTCAGTGCCGAATTGCCCCTGGTAACAGCGGCCCGGTTCGATACGCTCAATCAGCGGCTGTACGCGGCGGACGCCAACATGAAGAAGCTGCTTGTTTTTGACCGAGATCTGACACTTATTGAAGAGCTAAATGCAGCCAGTCCCATTGCGGACATCCGGTCTGCGGAAAAAACGAGTGGGCATGGATCGGAACATTTGTTTGTAACCTATATGGGACATCTGTTGCCTTCGAATGCGCCCGCGGGTTCAGTGAAGGACCTCCGGTTTGATCGTGAAAATGGCGAATACCAGTCATCTTCAACCATCGCCGACAGCCTGGTTCGGCCGGTGGAGAGCAGGCTTGCCGACCTGAACCAAGACGGGAAGAGGGATCTGTTGATAAGCGAATTCGGCCATCGAACAGGGGCCCTTTTCTGGTTGAAAAAGAGGGGAAACGGGCGGTATTCCGGCGCAAAAAACATGCTGATTGAGACACCCGGTTGCATCGAAACGCAGCTTGTCGATTACAACCGTGATGGATTAACAGATATAGCCGCGCTCTGCACGCAGGCAGACCAGGCCATCTACCTTTTTATGAACCGCGATCACGGTAAATTCCGAAAAAAGAAGCTGCTCCAGTTTCCGATTACCTATGGATCGAGTTCGTTTCAAATGGTGGATTTTAACGACGACGGGAATCTGGATATTTTATATACCAGCGGGGATAATGCAGACTATTCGCCTGTTTTGAAGCCCTATCACGGGGTGTATATCTATATTAATGATGGCCACAATGGGTTCAGCCGGGAGTGGTTTTACCCGTTGCACGGGGCCTATGATGCCAAGACATCAGATTTCAACCATGACGGGAAATTGGATATTGCCGCCATCTCCTTTTATGCCGATTTCGAGAATCGGCCGGAAGAGGGATTTGTGATTTTCAAAAATGACGGGCTCCTTTCCTTCACCCCGATTCACCACCCGGCAGCCTCGGATGGACGGTGGATTTCATTGGATATTGCGGATTGGAACAGTGACGGGTATGCCGATATTCTGCTGGGCAACTTTTTTAAAGATCTGTTTAGTACCTGGAGTGAGAATCCGGAAAAGAACGGCGGTCATCTCCCCTTTCTGCTGCTGCAAAATAACCGCGGGTTACAGCACCGCAGATGAACAGGGGGAAAGAATAATGAATTTCGAATCAGTAAGTGGAAATGCCGAGCAGGCCGGACCCGTGTGCTCCGACAAGCGGGCTTTTCTCGCTAACGCTGCTAAACCAGCTCTTCTGGGCTCAAAGCCTGGAAAAGGCTTGGCCGGAATCCTAATTTGGCACAAGTTTAGGGGAACAGGAACAGCACATACGGGGCATTTGCGCCCGGCGTGGGACCTTAGGGCTATATGTGTTCCCGGCTACCCAAATCGCAGAGTTGGTACAAAAAAACAAGACAACCGTTGCAATTAAACAGCTGTTTTTGTCCCAACTACATCCTGAAGCAAAAGGCAGTGAAAGTTGAATTTCTTCAGTATTCTTCGTATTCACCTTCATATGTTTTTTGGGATATAAAATCGGTGCTTTCTTATCCCCGTTTTGCATGGGGGGCTTTGAAAATGAACAATTTTGCAAAACCTTCCATGAATTAAATTTATTTTTTAAACCAAACAGGGGATCTGGAAGAATATTGACAGGGATTTTACGGTGTTGGGTTTTACCCCATACAGGAACGATATCCCGCCCACAGGGAATAGCTTTTTTACTGCCAAGTATGGAATAACGGGAAAGGCGTGGCTGTAAATTTAAAGCAGTCCTTGTAATTTCTCATCGGTTGACCGTTTTGCCTCCGATTGAGCACTTGAGACTCCTTAAATCCATTTTACTGCTAACAAGGGATGGGTTTTCCAACGTCTCCTTAAACGACTTTCATTCAAACTGTATTTACTTTATGACTACAATAAATCCTGTTCGAACGACAAAAATTGATTCATTATCCGTAGAGGCCTATGATTCTAAGCAATCCATGGGTCAGGCTGCCGCACGATTTGTAGCTGATAACATCCAAAAGGTGCTTGGCAAAAAGGATCATGTCAATCTGATGCTGGCGACGGGTGCCTCCCAGTTTGCATTTTTAGATGCGTTTAAAAATATCGATACCATCGACTGGTTGAAAATCAGAACATTTCACCTGGACGAATATATCGGGCTAAACCCGGATCACAAGGCCAGTTTTCGCAAATATCTGCATGATCGTATTATTGATGACGTGCAGCCCAAAGAGGCATATTTCCTGGAGGGGGATGCGGATGATATCGACAAGGAGATCGAACGGTACGAAAACCTGCTGAAAAAATACCCGACTGATATAGCTTGCATCGGGATCGGGGAGAATGGGCATATCGCATTTAACGATCCGCCGATAGCCGATTTTGATGATCCCCAGCTGGTTAAGATCGTGGAACTGGACAACAAATCACGCCGCCAGCAGGTTGGCGAGGGCTGGTTCGATACCATCGAGGATGTCCCGAAAGAGGCCCTTTCCCTGACTGTACCGGCCATTATGGCAAGCGATGTCATCAGTTGCGTGGTCCCCGACAGCAGAAAGGCACAAGCAGTCCACGATACCCTCTACGGCCCGGTAACTACAGATTGCCCGGCCTCCATCCTGAGAACACACGAAACCGCCGTTCTCTTCTTGGATAAGAACTCAGCAGCGGGATTGAAAAATAAATGATGGTGACCAGCGAATAGCAAACAACAGGGTGGGAAAACCACGGTTTGGAAAAGAATAAAATAGATAAATCAAATGATGGATAATAACGACATGGACAACAAAATAGAACGAAGAGAATTCCTTAAGAAAATTTCAACAATCGGTGTAGGTGTGGGACTGGTCGGGGCCAATGCACCCGGAGTTTTTGCCGGGGGCTCTCCCAATGAAACTATTGTTGTAGGAGTTATGGGCACGAACAGCCGGGGCGCAGCCCTGGCCCGGGGATTTGCACAGCTGCCGGAGGCCGAGGTCGCCTATATTTGCGATGTGGATGATCAGGCTATTAAAAAGGGAATGGAAGCTGTTAGGGAAGGGGGACAAAAAAGGGAACCCCGGGGCGTCAAAGATTTTCGGCGCATCCTGGATGACAAGAACCTGGATGCGCTGGTCATTGCCGCCCCTGACCACTGGCACGCTCCTGCCGCCATCCTGGCGCTGAAAGCGGGCAAACATGTGTACGTCGAAAAGCCCTGCAGCCACAATCCCCGAGAAGGGGAACTGCTGGTGGAGGCAACACAAAAATATGGAAAAGTAGTACAGATGGGGAATCAGCGGCGCTCGTGGTCGAACGTGGTCCGGGGAATCCGGGAAGTAAAGGAGGGGGCCATCGGAGAGGCATATTTCGCGCGCGCCTGGTATGCCAATACCCGGGGATCAATCGGCCACGGCAAAAAGGCTCCGGTGCCATCGGGACTCGATTATGAGCTTTGGCAGGGACCCGCGCCCCGCAGGGAGTACAAAGACAACCTGATCCACTACAACTGGCACTGGTTCTGGCACTGGGGAACCGGCGAAATATTGAATAACGGGACCCACTTTATCGACCTGTGCCGGTGGGGACTGGAGGTCGACTACCCGGAACAGGTCAGTTCAAACGGGGGGCGGTACGCCTACCAGGATGACTGGGAAACCCCTGATACCCAGATCACCTCGTACGATTTCAGGGAGGGCAAAACGATCTCATGGGAGGGAAGGAGCTGTAATGGTCAACCGATCGAAGGACATTCGGTGGGGGCCTCCTTCCACGGTACCGAGGGCAGTTTGGTGATTCACGGCAACGGGTACTCCAGGTTTGACAAGAACGGCAATGAACTGGAAAAAGTCACGCTTGACAGCGAGGACGCCCTGGATACCTCGGGACCCGGTTTCGATCTTGATGCCGACCACCTCGCGAATTTTAGGGATGCCATCCGGAAAGGAACAACCCTGAATTCCCCGATCGAAGATGGCAATATAAGTGTCGTGCTGTGTCAACTCGGAAATATTGCACACCGGACCGGTCGCGTTCTCAATTGTGATGTGGAGACGGGCAGAATTCTGGGCGACAAGGAAGCGATGAAGCTCTGGGGCCGGGAGTATGAACCGGGATGGGAGCCAACCGTGTAAACGGGAAAGAATTCTTCTCCCGCAGGTTTTTATCGAATGTTTTCACATCGTTTAACCCGGATTATTCACCAAGAAATTTAAGCTATAGATGATTTTCGATATATCAAACAATATCAATGGCTTATGCATATATTTTTAATATGATTGTGAATAATTCGGGTTAAGCGGGACCCTTTTGTAACACTATCAAAACGTAAATAGGAAAATATCAAAAAAAAGAGCATATGGATAGTTCAGTAGATCGCCGGGATTTTATTAAGATGGCCGCTTCAGCGGGACTCGGGCTAAGTTTGCAGGGACCGGCTTCCCTGTGGCGGGATCGATCGTCCCGGGCAGAGATGAAAGTCGGAATTATTGGCCTTGATACTTCTCACAGCATTGCTTTCACCAAAGCCCTGAACGACCCGAATGTAGCTCCCGACCTGGCTGGGTTTCCCGTTGTGGCCGCCTACCCGAAAGGGAGTTTGCGAATTGAATCGAGCTACAGCAGAATTCCGAAGTATACCGAACAGGTAAAAGAGATGGGAGTTGAAATTGTCGATTCGATTGATGAGCTCCTCGACAAGGTCGATGCCGTCTTGCTGGAGACCAATGACGGGAACCGCCACCTGGAACAGGCGATTCCCGTTTTTATGTCGGGCAAGCCGGTTTTTATTGACAAGCCGATAGCGGGGTCACTGTCTGACGCCATAGCTATTTTTGAAGCTTCCGAGCGATATAATGTTCCCACCTTCTGTTCCTCTTCCCTCCGATATATGGAAAACGCCCAGGGGATAAGAAACGGGGAGCTGATAGGCAAGGTTACCGGTGCGGATACCTACAGTCCCGCTCTCCTGGAAAAGACGCATCCTGATCTTTTTTGGTACGGCATTCACGGGGTGGAAACACTTTTTACCGTTATGGGGACAGGATGCGAGAGCGTAGTCCGCAAGCACACCGCTGACACCGATGTGGTGGTCGGAACCTGGGAAGACGGTCGCATCGGTACATTCCGTGGACGCAGGTCGGGACAGCACAGCTATGGAGGAACGGCGTTTGGCGAGGAGGGAGAAGCCCAGGTGGGTCCCTACAGGGGATACCGGCCACTCCTGGTCAAAATCGTGGAGTTCTTTCGCACGGGCGTTCCCCCGGTCGGCAAAGAGGAGATCCTGGAAATTTATACTTTTATGGAGGCGGCCGATGAGAGCAAGCGCCGCGGTGGGGAAGAGGTGAGGCTGGATGAAGTGTTCCGGAATGCCGGCGGCTGACAGGGCTGAAGTTGCATGTGGTGGCGAACGACCTCTATTGTTCTCACGGAACTGTACTGGTCTGCCCGATCATCCAGCGAAGGCCGCACCATCTCTGCAAAGATTACACTAATAATCTCGGTATCTGCCTCGAACGGCAGGGGTTGCCGGGAAAATTTTTTTGAAAATGTGCAATCGATTGCATTTATTGCTTGTGGGCAACGGATGTAAAACGGGTTTACGGGATACACCTTGCCATCCAAATGGATCTGAAAACATCAAAATAGTAGTCGAAACTAATATATCGGTATGCGTATCTTAAAAATAATGCTTTCTTTTCTTATAGTAGTCTTTCTGGTATTTCCACAAACCCTGTTGGCCCAGGAGGAGTGGACTCCTCTTTTTGATGGGGAAACGCTGAATGGGTGGACGCAGAAGGGTGGTGATGCACCCTACACCGTGGAAGATGGTGCGATAGTGGGAGAAACAATTCCGAACAACGATAATTCCTTTTTGACCACCGACAAAACGTATGGAGACTTTATTCTGGAGTTTGAGGTATGGGTGAATCCCCATATTAACAGCGGAGTTCAAATCCGGAGCCTGAGCAAAGAATCGTACAGAGATGGCCGGGTGCACGGGTACCAGGTGGAGCTGGATCCTTCGGATCGCGCCTGGACCGGCGGAATTTACGATGAAGCGCGGCGTGGATGGCTGTATCCGATAACACAGAGTGAGAAATCGCAAAGTGCATTCCGCAACGGGCAGTGGAATAAAGTCAGGATTGAAGCGATCGGTTCAACCATTAATACCTGGGTGAACGGCGTGCAGTGTGCCCGCCTGGTGGATGATATGACCGCCGAGGGTTTTATCGCACTGCAGGTTCATTTTCCCTGGCAGGACCAAATGGTTGGCGGTAAGGTAAAATGGCGTGATATCAGGATCCTTACGGAAAATCTTGAAGCACACAGTACGACCCCGGATCCGCAGGTTCCGGAGATCAGTTACCTGAAAAATGAATTAACCGAGTTGGAGAAACGCCGCGGATGGCGCCTGCTGTGGGACGGAAAAACAAGTGACGGCTGGCGTGGAGCCAAACTCGATCATTTCCCGGAAAGCGGCTGGGAGATTGAGGATGGAGTACTCACGGTACAGGAGACCGACGGCGGCGAAGCCACGGGCCCCGGCGATATCATTACCCGCAACCAGTTCAGCGATTTTGAGCTGGAGCTCGAGTTCAAGATTACCGAGGGCGCCAACAGCGGCATCAAATATTTTGTCGATCCGGGGCTGAACCAGGGACCCGGATCAGCTATTGGAACAGAATTTCAAATTCTCGATGATGAGAACCACCCGGATGCTAACCAGGGCGTCGCCGGGAATCGACAGGTGGGTTCCCTGTACGACCTGATTGCCGCGGAGAACTTGTCCGCTCCCAGCAGAAGCAAGCCGTTTAATGGGGTGGGGCGCTGGAACAAAGCCCGAATTGTTTCCAAAGACGGTCATGTGGAACACTGGTTGAACAATCAAAAAGTGGTCGAATATGACCGGTTTTCCCAGATGTTTGCTGCACTGGTGGCCTACAGCAAATATGAGAAATGGGAAGGATTCGGTCGCTGGCCGCAGGGACATCTGCTGCTGCAGGATCACGGAAATGAAGTGAGCTTTCGAAGCATCAAAGTTCGAGAACTGTAAACCACAATACGTTAACACAAAACATACTGATTATGGGATCTAGAAAAGATTTTATCAAAAAAGCGACTTTTGGAGCCGGGGGATTGGCTCTCGGCATGTCAGCTAAAAGCTATGGCAGAGTTATTGGGGCCAATGATCGGATACGGGTGGCCTTTATGGGATGTGGCCGCAGGGTGGGAGCCTACTACGAGAGTTTGTCCGAGCCCTATAACACCGAACTGGCCTACATCTGCGATGTTAAAAAAAGCCAGCGAGACCGGGTGGCAAAAGACCTGGAGGGAGAACTCTCATATACTCCCAAACTGACCGACGACATCCGCGAAGTACATGAAGATCCCAATGTGGATGCCATCTTCAACGCCACTCCCGACCACTGGCACGCACCCGGGGCCGTAATGGCAATGAAGGCGGGCAAGCATGTGTATGTGGAAAAACCCTGCAGCCACAATCCCGCCGAGAGCGAGCTGTTGGTGGCTGCCCAGCAAAAATTTGACAAAGTTGTGCAGATGGGGAATCAACAGCGCTCGGCCGATCTTACGATCGAAATTATCAATGATATTCACAATGGTGCCATTGGCCGAGCCTACAAAGCGGTGGCCTTTTACAGCAACCAGCGCGGCAGAGTGACCAACCGCGTGCCGCAGGATCCCCCATCCGACCTGAACTGGGAGCTTTTCCAGGGGCCGGCCCCGCGCGAGGAATATCACCACAATACCTGGGACTATAACTGGCACTGGTACGGCTGGAAGTGGGGAACGGCCGAAACCGGAAACAACGCCACGCACGAGGTGGATGTCGCCCGCTGGGCACTCCAGGTAGACTATCCTGAATATGTCTACGTGGATGCCGCCAAGCAGCACTACCAGGACGACGGGTGGACCATGTACGATACCATGTACGCCACGTTTGAATTTCCGGATGAGAAGGTCATCAACTGGGATGGCAAAAGCCGCAATGGATTGAATACCTACGGCTCCGGACGGGGAACCATTATCTACGGAACCGAGGGATCGGTATTTGTTAACCGTTCCGGTTACCGGCTCTATGACCGCGGGGGCGAGTTGGTCAGAGAGCGCACATCCGACGGAAATGAGCAGGGAACAGCCCTGGGCGGCGGCGGAAGCATGTCGACCAAGCATATTGTTAACTTCCTGGATACGATCCGGGGAACGGCCTCCGAACAGAACTCCCCGATTGATGAGGGAGCAAAGAGCGTCCACTTGTGCCACCTGGCCAATATAGCCTATCGAGTAAACAAGTCGTTTGAGACCGATACCTCCACGGGCCGTATTTACGACCGGGACGCGATGGAACTCTGGAGCCGTGAATATGAACCCGGATGGGAACCAAAACTCTAAACCGGAACCTTCGTTATCGGAATGGTCATTGTCTTTTAACAGGGGCAATGGCCATTTTTGATATTATAGATATTTTCCCTGATCACAATCTTGTCAACTGATCGCTGTATGACGTATTTAAAATATGCGGGGCCAGTGTAGTTATCGGTTGATTCGTGTGTTAGTCACTTGGGGAGGGTCACAAGTTATTTTCTGCCTTATAACCGGATAATCCAGGCGTATTACCTGAAAAATTTACCGCGTATCGTATTCCTGAATGTAATGGTAATAACACTGGCAGGGTTTCCTTTTATAGAGGATAACCTGTATTTCTAACAAGAATTTGTTTGGCTACTCCTAATGTCCTGATGTACATGAATTACGTCAATTTCAAGACCAGGAATGTTATAAAAGAGTGGAAATTCCCTTGAAAACCGCCTTTATTTTGTGTGCGGAAGGACAGTACGAAGTATTACTCAAATTCTAAAAAATGTTGATTGTCTTATGCAACTTACAACATACTCATTCGGAACAGGAGATCGATTTGCGCGTCAGGGCACTGCACAGTTGAATTCCGTCATCAAAGCCAGGGAGCAGGGCGTTCATATTTCCCCCGTTTGGAACAAGTCGTACCGCGAGCATCAAATTATCGGTACGTCGCCCCGGGAGGTGCGGGAGGAGGCAGACCAGGCGGTGGAAAAAGCGGGGTGGGAGGAGCCATATTTTGTGGATGCCGACCATATCGGCATGGACAATGTCGACTATTTTCTGGAATATTCCGATTTTTTTACAATTGACGTGGCTGACTATATCGGCAAGGGGACTGAAGTTGAAGCGGTGGATTCTTTTCTGGAGCTCCACCAGGATCTGATCGGTACAGTTAAAATCCGCGGCATTGGGGAGCCGTTTACCATTACAGAAGCAAAAATGCGCCAGGTAGTCTCCGATTTTTGGGAGGCGATTGCCGAGGTGGAGAAAGTGTATCTCTACATCCTTGAAAACAAGGATCAAAAACCTGTTATCGAGGTCTCCATGGATGAAGTGGAAACACCCCAGACGCCGGTGGAGCTGCTTCTGATTCTCCGAATGCTGGCAGATCGCAATATTAAGCTGGATACCATCGCCCTGAAGTTCTCCGGACGATTTAACAAAGGGGTGGACTACGTGGGCAATGTGGATCAGTTCGCCCGTGAATTTGAGCAGGATCTTCTGGTGATTGATCATGCGGTCCGGGAGTTTGGCCTGCCTGAGCAGCTCAAGCTGAGCGTGCATTCCGGCAGCGACAAGTTTTCACTCTACAAGCCTATGCACGATCTTATCATGAAACATGAAAAGGGACTTCACCTGAAAACGGCCGGTACAACCTGGCTGGAGGAGCTGATCGGGCTTGCGCTGGCCGGGAATGAGGCGGCCGATATCGTAAAGCAGATCTATCGCCGGGCGCTGGATCGATTCGAGGAGCTGACCGCTCCCTACGAAACGGTGATCGACATCTCACGGTCCGAACTCCCCACCGCCGAGGAGGTAAGCAGCTGGAACGGCAATCATTTGGCAAATGCACTGCGCCACGACCCCTCACACCCGGATTTTAACTCCAGCTTCCGTCAGCTGCTCCACTGCGCCTACAAGATTGCGGGTGAAATGGGATCAGACTTTACTGATGCCCTGGAAGCTCATGAAGAAATCATTGGTGAAAATGTGACGTATAACCTCTTTAACCGGCACATTGCTCCCTTGTTTCTGGGCGAGCAATATTAACCCGGATTATTCACCAAGAAATTTGATTGTGCACGAGGCGAAGGAAACATGACCGCGGAGTATTACAGATGTACAGTGAGCAGGTTATTTTTCCTTCAACGAAGTGCACGGCCCAATTTCGCAGCTATTTGTGAGGATACCAAAATTTGAGCTACCGGGTGCTTCCGCTGGATATAATAATATCATTGGCTTAAGCCGTAATTTGTTCTACTTCGTGAATAATCCGGGTTAACGAAGGCGGATCCCCTGACCGCTTCAAATATGGTAGCGCGGAATAGCTACCCGCGTTATTTTTTGATTTCGGTAAAAGGAATAAACTTGTGAAAATTTATACTCTCTTTATAAACAAGTAGTTAACTACTGGTAGTTGAAGTTCTAACCAAAAGTGATATCCAACAGTAAAAAGGTATCGGTATGTCCGATAAAATTACTCGAAAAGACTTTATTCTTAGAACAGGAGCTGCATTTACCGGGATAAGTGCTCTGGGTTATTCCTCTATACTTGGAGCAAATGACACGATAAATGTTGGTGTCATCGGAACCGGGAGCCGTGGTACCTACCTGGCCCAGGAAATCGCACAAACTTCTAATGTCCGATTGGTTGCCTGCTGCGATGTCCGCCAGGAAAATCTGGAGCGCGGCCTGAGTTATGCTGTCAACAACGCAAAGGGGTACACTGACTACCGCAAGATGCTTGAACACCCGGAACTGGATGCCGTGATCATTGCAACGCCGCTTTCTTTGCATTATGAAATGGCCCGGGATGCGGTAAATGCCGGCAAGCATGTGTATTGTGAAAAGACTATGACCTACGCCATTGAAGAGGCCCAGAAGCTGGCCGCCCAGGTTCAGGATTCATCATCAATATTCCAGGTTGGGTACCAGCACCGTCATAACCCCTTGTATCAACGAATATATGAGCTTGTCAATGATGGTTCGATAGGACCGATCTCGTACGTCAAATGTACATGGAACCGGAATGGCGACTGGCGGCGGCCGGTGCCGAATCCCTCGCTGGAGCGACTGATCAACTGGCGGATGTATCGCGAGTACTCTCAGGGTCTTATGGCGGAGCTCTGTTCTCATCAAATCGACATCGTCAACTGGGTGCTTGGAGAGGTTCCAGGCAGGGTGTCGGGCTTTGGAGGCATCGATTACTGGAAAGACGGGCGGGAAACCTATGACAATGTGCACACCATTTTTGATTATCCTTCCGGCGTCAAAGGAAAGTACACCGCCATTACCACCAATGCACACGAAGGCTATTCCATCCGGTTTTACGGTAAAAAGGCGATGATTGAAGTCAGGGATGTTTCGGGGCACCAGGCCAGCATCTACGCCGAACAGCAGGCCCGGCAAGTCCGTGCAGACGATAACCAGGCTGATGCCATAACGGAACCCACAAACAAAGCCTGGGAGCAGGGCGAGCCGATCCCCCTGAAGGTTGAAGGACAGGCCAACCAAGAGGCAGGAACCACACAAATGGCGCTTACCCACTTTGTGAAATGTATTATTGATAACAAACAACCGCTTTCAAATGTAATTAATGGACATGATTCCGCGATATGCGTAATAATGGCCAACAATGCCATGCGTAATGGCACCATCGAACCGTGGAAGGAAGAGTACGCGATTTAGCCTGCATTTTCCACGAGAATCATGTTAGATTTCTTGGTGAAAAATGCAGCCAGGTGTGGGGTTGTTGTAGGTGATAACGCGATTAAACAATTAAGGCGCTGCAGCCGACGGCTGTGGCGCCTTCTTTTTTAGAAAATTAAGAAAATAAGTACTGGCGCAAGTGTGCCATTTTTGAATAATAGCACGAGCGAGACGCACACACTAGTGGCAAAATTTATCCTACATTGAATTCACGACATTCTATTATTCTGCCGGTACAAGCGCCTGATAAACAGCACTCTCAAATGCCTCCCGAATGCCGCTTCCATAATAGGGAACGACCTGGATCATGAGCACGGTAACGAGATCTTCTTTGGGATCAACCTCGTAGTCGGTGCCATAGGCCCCGCTCCAGCCGAATGTGCCTGCGGATGTAAATCCATTGGCCCCGAGGCGATCGCTGGTCTCAAATCCGAGTCCAAATCCCATGCCCTCATCACTGAACAGATCACCTACTTGATTCGATGTCATCAGGGCTATGGTATGTGGCGACAGATATCGCTTCCCGTCGAGGGCACCGCCCCGTCGAATCATCTCCAGGAAGCGGGCGTAATCCCGTGCGGTTGAGAGCAGCCCGGCACCACCTGCAAAGCTGCGACGTGGTCCCTCAACATAGTCACCTTGTCCACGGGGACCATCAGGAGCACGCAGCACGCGGTTGGAACCCTCCGTTGGTGTATACACCGTCGCCAGCCGCTCCTCTTTTTCCGGGGGCAGGAAGAAATGCGTATCCTCCATTCCAAGCGGACCGGTAATGCGTTGTAGGAAAAATTGGTCGAGCGGCAGGCCGCTGACCCGCTCAACCACACATCCCAGGATATCCGTGTTGTATCCATATACCCAGTCGGAGCCCGGTTGAGCCACGAATGGCAGAGTGCCGAGACGGTCCATCGTTTCGCAGATCGGTTCCTCGTCATCGGCCGTGTACCAGCCGTAGGTATCGCCATAGCCCAGCCCTTTTTCTTTATAAAGGTCGGCAACTAACGAACTGCCGCCATAAGAAATTCCGGATGTGTGCGTCAACAGATGCTCAATGGTAATTGGGCGGTTGGCGGGGACAATGGCTCGGCCGGTGTCGGTTTGTACGGCGACGGTCGAATTTTCGAACGTGGGCATCCAGCGGCTTATTGGATCGTTGAGGTTGATTTTACCTTCTTCCACCAGCATGAGAATGGCCGCGCTGGTAATGGCCTTGGTTTGCGAGGCGATCCGGAAAATGGCATCGGTGCCCATCCGGCGATTGGATTCGCGGTCGGCCCACCCGGCGGCGTGTTCATATACAATTTCGCCATCCTGCATAACGAGGCCCACCACTCCGGCTACTCGCCCCTCGTCCACATAATGCTGCAGTACGGAATCAACCTGTGACAGCCGATCGGGATCAAGAACGTTACCTGAGGTCAGCGAATCATGGTATTGGGCCCAAGCCGTTCCCTGAGCTACCGTCAAAAAGAGCAAGAAGGTCCCAAGCAGGAGCAATGAGGAAGATTGAATCAGACGTTTTGGATGCATGACATAAATATAGTTTGATTACTTCGAACCATAGCATAGACTGAACTCAAATAAGTTGTGACGCTATTTTACGCCAGCCCAAACAATTGTGGCAGCCACAGGCTCAGGGCCGGCCAGAAGGTAACCAGCAGCAGGGCGATAATCATGGCCACGAAAAGCGGTAGTAATGGTTTTATCACTTTTGGAATAGTCGTTCCCGCTATGCTTACGCCCACGAACAGCAGTGTACCCACAGGCGGTGTACAGATACCGATGCAGAGATTCAGTACCATCATAATGCCGAAGTGAACGGGGTCCATGCCCAGCTCCGTAACGATAGGCAGGAAGATGGGCGTAAAGATCAGTACCGCCGGGGTCATATCCATGAACATACCCACGAACAGCAAGATCATGTTAATAAGAAGGAGAATCACGACCGGGCTGTCACTCAAAGAAAGAATGCCGTTACTGATGGCCTGTGGAATGCTTTCAAATGACATAACCCAGGACATGCTGACCGATGTAGCAATCAGCAGCATTACGATGGAGGTGGTCTTTACCGCCCCCAGCAGAATATCCGGTAGGTTATTCATCGTTATTTCGTTGTAGTAATATCCAAGTACCAGGGTGTAAACCACGGCAATGGCGGCAGCCTCCGTTGCCGTAAATATACCGGCGATGATACCCCCGATTACGACTACCAGCAGAAAAAGGCTGGGGAACGCGCTCATAAATGATTGAATCAGTTCTTTAAAGGTACCTCGTTCCCCGACCGGGAAGTTTTTGCGCAGCGTCCATACTGCCGCCACGGCCATCAGCGAGAGTCCCACGAGAATACCAGGCAGATAGCCCGCCACAAACAGGGCGGCAATGGAGGTCCCCCCGCTTGCCAGGGAATAGACGATCAGCGTATTAGATGGTGGTATAATCAGCCCGGTCGTGGAAGCACTGATGTTGATTGCCGCTCCAAACTCTTTGGTATATCCCTCTTTTTCCATCCTGGGTCCCATAATACTGCCGATTGCCGAGGCCGCCGCTACGGAGGAGCCCGCAATGGCCCCGAAAAGCATGGCTGCAACCACGTTGATATGAGCGAGCCCTCCGGGCAGTGCTCCCACCACGTTTTTGGCAAATTCAATCAGCCGGGTGGCAATGCCGCCCTTGTTCATTAGTTGACCGGCCAATATGAAAAAGGGGATGGCAAGCAGCGTAAAGCTGTCCAGGCTGGTGACAAAGCGCTGGGCCATCGTCGTTAAAGCTGTAATGGTTTCAATGCTCAGGAGGATGGTAAGCACGCCGGAGATACCCAGCGTCCAGGCTACAGGCACGCCTATGCCCAAAAGAACAACGAAGCTTAAAACGAGTACCAGAATTTCATACAGTTCCATAAGTTCCTATAGGTTTTCGATGTATTCGGCGGGTGTTTGATTCAGAATTCGTTTAATATCGGAAAGCTTGTAGTACAGGATCAGCAATCCACTGATGGGCCCGATCGAGTAAACGTAGGCGATCGGTACCTGCAATGTGGAAGAAAGCTGTCCGTATATGTGGGTGTAATAGACGAGTACACTGCCCCCGATCACCAGTACGGTGATAACAAAAAGGAGCACGACAGAATGGATAAATATGGCCAGTTTTTTCTGCCCCGCGGGACTGAGCCTGTGCGAAAGCAGGTCGATGGAGAGGTGCATGTGCTGGCCGGAAGCGTAGGCTGCTCCCAAAAAACTGACCCAGATCAGCAGAAAGCGAGCCAGCTCATCCGTAAATATACTTGGAGAGCCGAGCACATAACGGGTAAACACCTGCCATACAACGTCTACCACCAGCAGGCCCATTAGAAATACGAGTGTGTATTTAGTGATGGTATCTACCGTGTCTCTCATTTTGTCTCCTGGGTATTTGCAGATTGAACCTGTTGACTGTCGGGCTGAATCTCCCTGATTTGTTCGACCATCTTGTAAAGTTCGGGATTTTGCTGGGCATATCGGTCGTAAACCGGTTGAACAGCCTCCTGAAATGGACCCTTGTCAGGACGAATAATTTCTACGCCCGCTTCCGTCACAATATTCATCGCCTCCTCAACGGCTTCATCCCAGAGCACTTCCTGCCGGGCGGCCGACTCCTCCACGGCTTGAGAAAGCCACTTTTTTTCCTGGTCGGTCAGGTCGATCCACACATTGGTGCTGATCACCAGGAAGTCCGGGACCGAGGTGTGTTGGTCCAGCGAGTAGTAGTTACAGACCTCGTAGTGGCGGGCGGTATGGAAACTCGGCGGGTTGTTTTCAGCGCCGTCCACCACGCCGCTTTGCAGGGCGGTATATAGCTCACCGTAGGCAAGGGGAGTGGGAGAGGCTCCGAGCGCCTGCATCGTTTGAATCGCCATCTGGCTTTCCTGCACGCGAATTTTCATACCATTCAGATCAGCAGGCTCCCGTACCGGTTTTTCCACCGTGTAAAAGCTTCGGAAGCCGGCATCGTAGTAGGTCAGGCCTTTCAACCCGTATTCGGCCCCCCGCTGCAGTATCTCCTGGCCGATAGGTGCATTCTGGACAGCCTTCAGGTGGGCTTCATTGCGGAACAGGTAGGGCAGGCTGAAGATCGTAACGGCAGGAACTATTTTGCCGAGTGCAGCGCCGGATATCTTGGTCATGCCCACGGTTCCGATCTGCACAAGCTCCAGCAATTCGCGTTCGGATCCCAGTTGCTGGTTGGGGTACATCTCGATCTTCAGCCTTCCGTCCGAAATTTCTTCAACCCGTTCATCCATGTAGGCCATCGCCTTGCTTACCGGATGCTCCAGGTGCATGGCGTGGGCCATAATTAGTGTTTTAGACCGGTCGGTAGCGGTATCGGATCGGCTGCACCCCCAAAAGAGTAGCAGGGCCATTGAAAATAATAATAGATTCGAACTGTAGAAGTTTGCTGTTTGTGTCATAGATTTTTGAGCTATGGTCATAAATAAAGCAGGTAAAAAAGCCTGTAATTTTCGCCTGTCCGGGAAAAGAATGTCAGTGTAACTGCGGTTTTTCCCGAAAATTTCAAATTACCCTTGAACCTTGTGCAACAGGTTGCATTCTCAATCCTGCACCCACAATTTGATTTCAAAAATGGTATCTCAACCCGTAACCGGTTACTTGTCCCGTTTGCCCAGTTCGTTTTTATTTTATTTGATTTGGTCGGAGGTTTGTATACCACGCGATTTGATCAATAAGATTCGAACATATTTAAAGTGGTAAACCGTTCGCAAATCAATATTCAAATACAAATTTTTCGCAATGATAACAAACCCAAATTTGAATTATTCAGGGTAATATTTCGGTTTTACGAATTTTTAACAGGAGCGGGATGGAAGTCAAAATACTCCCGGGCGTTATAGTAGCAGATATCAGATACGATTTTGCCGAGCCACTCGATATCATCGGGCAGTTCGCCGTTCGCGACGTCGTTGCCGATGAGGTTGCAGAGAATGCGCCGGAAATACTCGTGCCGCGGAAATGAGAGGAAGCTCCTGGAGTCGGTAAGCATGCCGATAAAGCAGCTCAACAAGCCCATGTTCGAGAGAATGTTCATCTGTTCTTCCATCCCGTCTTTTTGATCCAGGAACCACCAGGCAGACCCGTATTGTATTTTCCCTCTTACCGAACCGTCGTTGAAATTGCCGGTCATGGTCGCCATGACTTCATTGTCGGCAGGATTTAGATTGTACAGGATTGTTTTGGACAGTTCCCGGTTTTTGTCCAGCTCATTAAGAAAATTGGCCAGTGCCCGGCTTTGCTGAAAATCTCCGATGGAATCGAATCCAACGGCCGGTCCCATTTTGTTATACATTCGCTCGTTGGCATTGCGAAGGGCGCCCAGGTGAAACTGCTGTACCCAGCCGTGCTCGTTGTACATGCGTCCCAGCTGGAGCAAAATGTGGGATATCAGCGCTTGCTTCTGCTCCTCGCTCAGCTCTTTTCTCTGGTTGCGTATCCGGCTATAATAGCGATTCAGCTGTTCCGGGGATACAGGGCGGTAGTACATCCGCTGCAATCCGTGGTCCGAAAGACGGCAGCCGTGTTGGTGGAAATAGTCAACTCGCTGTCCGAGGGCCTCCAGCAGGGAATTGAGCGAGCTTATTTCGATATTGCTGGCCTCCTGCAGCTCATCAATGTAGCTGTTGTAGGAGGCGGGGTCATCGAAGTTAAACGCCGCATCGGGGCGGAATGCGGGGAGCACCGTAATCTCAAAATCACTGTCCCGGAGGGCCTGGTGGTGATCAAGAGTGTCAACGGGGTCGTCGGTCGTGCAGACCACTTCCACGTTCATGCGCTTCAGAAGGCTGCGGGCGCTGAAGTTCGGTTGTCGAAGCTGTTCGTTGGCAGTAGTGTAAATGTCATCAGCCGTATCTGTATTCAGCAGGGTTTCGATGCCAAAATAGTTTTTCAGCTCCATGTGAGTCCAGTGGTACAGGGGATTCCGCATGGTGTAGGGCACCGCATAAGCCCACTTTCGGAATTTTTCCCGGTCCGCGGCGTTGCCGGTGATATATTGCTCATCGATGCCCAGGGTACGCATGGCCCGCCATTTGTAGTGGTCGCCGTCTAGCCAGATGCTGGTGAGGGTGTCAAAATTACGATCCTCACTGATCTCGGCCGGGGGGAGGTGAGAGTGGTAATCGATGATCGGCATGTCACTGGCGTAGTTGTGATAAAGTTCTCTTGCTTCCTCCGAGTGCAGTAAAAAGTCCTCAGTCAGAAATTTTCCCATCGGTATATCCCTTAATTCCATATTAATACAAACGTTTGCACAAGGTAAATAATAAGTCGCCTGCTATATATCAAGCCAAAAGAAAAACAAAGTCTGGGGTAGAGAGGGTTTGGGACTCGGCCATAAAATCAGCCGTTCTTCTGTGATGATCCCCGGATGACCAGTTTTGGGTTCAGTAGTGTTTTGCGCGGGGTGAATTCGGTATTGGATTCGCTGATCTGCTCCAGGAACAGTTGGGCCGCCAAATTACCCATCCGCTTGGTGTGCTGGTCAACGGTGGTCAGTCCCGGTTCGATAAAAGATCCCGACACGTCATTGCTGTAGCCCACGAAAGCCACATCGCCGGGGATCTCAATGCCCTGTTCCTTGAAAACCTGCATGGCGCCCATCGCAGCAAAGTCGCTGGCCGAGAATACCGCATCAGGCAGTTCCGGCATCTCCAGCATGCGGTGAGCCAGGGTCTGTCCCAGTTCCACCACCCGTTCCATCGAAAAGATCAGATCCTCCTCCATGATCAGGTTGTTGTCGATGGGAATGCCATGCTCGCGCTGGGCGTCGATATATCCTTTCAGGCGATCCTGGTAGATGTTGATGTGCTGCTTGCCGGCAAAGTGTACGATGCGCTTGCATCCCTGTTCAATCAGGTGGGATACCGCCTTGTAGGAGCCCAGGTAGTCGTTGGTAACCACGGCATTTACATCCAGCGATTCATTCACGCGGTCGTACAAAATAAGTGGAACTCCCTGCTGTTTTACCTTTTTAAAGTGCTCAAAATCCGTGGTCTCCTTGGCCACAGAAGCAATGATTCCGTCAACCTGGATCTTTAGCAGCGCCTCAACGTTGGTCTGCTCCTTGGAGAACTGGTCATCGGACTGGCAAATCACGAGGTTGTACCCCTCGTCGCGGATGACCTCCTCGATACCCCGAATCACGGAAGCGAAAAAGCTGCGGTCGGAGGTGGGCACGATAACCCCCAGGATATTGCTTTTGCCCTTGACCAGCGCCGCGGCAATATTGTTGGGCTGGTAATTTAATTTTTCGGCCACATCCCACACTGCTTCTTTAGTGGCGGAGCTAATTCTCGGATGGTTCCTCAGCGCCCTGGATACCGTGGAAGCGGTGATGTCCAGTTCTTTGGCAATATCCCGGATCGTTGTTTTTTTCTTTTTCATTGTATAGTCATGTAGTCGGGAACCGGAGACCGTCTGTAACCAACGGCTGGCGGTGGCTCCCCAACGTGGATAGTAGAAATTAGTAGTTATGATTTAGAGGCCAGGCACAGGCCAACAAGCAGGTGACGTCTGTTTCGACGTATGTGCGTGTACAAGATCAGATTCCGATTGTGCTGATAAGACCGTCAGGCCCCGATATTTTGACTAAACAATGTATAGGAATGTATTAGCAAAAAAACAAAGCAGAATATTCCTGAAAACCATTGATCCCTATCTGAATCTATACCGGAACAGGAGTCGTTTGCAACCAGGCGGACGTTTCAGAGGCATCGCGGGCGTCTCCGCGATGTTACTACAAACGGAGTTCGCCACAACATGCTCAATATCAACCTGATTTATAAATTTCATTACGGATTAAACCAAATTTTGTCAAAAAGTTGTATAAAAAAATAATTATTGCAAACGTTTATTCAACAAAATTTGATATAGATCGGGGTTGGAGTTCTTTTACTACGGGAAAATACGTAAAACAAAAGAGTTAATGTTAAAAAATGTAAATATAATTGATAAAAAAGTCTTTTCACTTACTTTTGGGTAGTGCAAACGTTTTCGCACAAAGTGCAAAACGGGAAAACTCACACAGCAAATCCAACACAAAAGGGAAAGGGGAATAATATAGCAAAAGGATAAGGATAAGGTTTACTTCTGGGAAGGGTCTTGGGTTAAAGGCCTGGATCCTGAATACAAAGACGTTAACATTTCTCTTTTTAATCTCAAACTTACTACAAAGGACTGAATATGGGGAAAATAACTACAATAAAGGTTCTGATATTTTCTATATGTGCGGCCTTGCTCGGGGGACTCTCCCCGCAGGTGCACGCGCAAGGCACCCACGAAGTCAGTGGGACAGTCACTTCTGCCGAAGATGGTCAAACCCTGCCGGGAGTAAATATTTCGGTACAGGGAACATCGATTGGTACTTCCACCGATGCAGATGGTGAATATTCATTTAATGTACCTTCAGCCGAAGGAACACTCGTTTTTTCATTTGTCGGATTCCAAACCCAGGAGGTGCCCATCGAAGGGCGTTCAACCATCAACGTTAAGCTGGTATCCCAGACATTTGAAGGGGAAGAGCTCGTGGTTGTAGGATACGGTCAACAGGAACAGCAGGATGTTACCGGCTCTGTTTCTTCGGTCTCCTCCGACCAGATTGCCGAAGTTCCGGTAAGTGATGCCGCTTCTGCGCTGCAGGGACGAGCTGCCGGTGTTATGGTGGCCAATTCCGGCGGCAACCGCCCGGGCGATGGCGTTACGGTGCGCATTCGGGGTCGCCGTTCGTTGACGGCTTCCAATGACCCGCTGTTTGTGGTCGACGGTATTCCGTTTAGCGGAAATCTGAACGATATCAACCCGCAAAATATCGAGTCGATGGAGGTATTGAAAGATGCTTCCGCCACCGCTATTTACGGGTCTCGCGGTGCAAACGGGGTTGTGCTGGTCACGACCAAGCGCGGTGGAAATCACGAGACGCTGGTTTCGTATGACGGTTACCTGGGAGTTTCTCAACAGCTCGAGGAGCCGGACATGATGACCGGACCGGAATTTGCCGAGATGCGTCGCGAAGGATTCAGGGCCAACGACAACTACACGGGCAATGATGAGAACCACTTTACGGAGCCCGAGCTGGAGTCGATCGAGAGCGGGGCCACCTATGATTATCCGGACCTTGTCACCGATCCCGCCGGGTACCAGCAGAGTCACCAAATTACCGTGCAGGGCGGGAATGAGAGCACGCGGTTTGCCATAAGCGGTAACTTTTTTAATGAGATCGGTATTATTCCCGGCCAGGATTTTGACCGGTACACGGTCAGGATCAATCTCGATCATGATGTGAGCGACCGTTTCCGCATCGGTACCTCCACGTTGTTGTCTCGATTCGACCAGGCCTATGGCACCAATCCCTACGGCGGCGCGGTGGCCATGAACCCGCTTGGTAACCCCTACAACGAGGATGGAACCCTTGATTTCAGGCCGACAGACGACGGGCTGGTAGCAAATGTGCTGAATGACCTGGTCCCCGGCAAAATGCTGGATGACCGAAAGCGGATGCGGATCTTCAGTAATATTTTCGGGATTTACGATTTCTCGGACAATTTCAGTTATCGCATGAATTTTGGTCCGGATCTTTCTTCTTTTACCCGCGGCGTTTTTCAGGGAACCCTGACCACGGCCCGCGGAGAAGGGGTGCCATATGCTGAAAAGCGGAATCGCACAACCCAGGCTTATACATTCGAAAATATTTTAACGTACGAGCAAACATTTGCTGATATTCATGAAATCGACGCCACGGGGCTGTTTAGTATTCAAACAGATCGTACGACTAGAGATAGTGTGTCGGTTTCCGGTCTGCCGTACGAAACCCAGAAGTATCACAATTTGGGAACGGCCAGCACCGCTGAAGACTTTGGCAGTTATCTTACAGAATGGGGCATGATGTCCTTTATGGGGCGTGTCAATTACCAGCTGTACGACAAGTACCTGTTTACGTTTACCGGTCGTGCCGACGGTTCCTCCAGGCTGGCAGAAAGTAAAAAATGGGGTTTCTTCCCCTCCGCTGCCGTGGGCTGGAGAATTATTGAAGAGCCGTTTATGCAAGAGCAGGACCTGCTGTCTGAGCTCCGGCTGAGGGTCAGTTACGGGGTTACCGGCAACACCGCCATTGATCCCTATCAAACCCAGGGGACCCTTGCAAGAACCACCTACCAGTTTGGTGATAACGCCGGCTACGGCTATCGGCCGGGGCAAATTTCCAATCCCAACTTGCAGTGGGAGACCTCAAAGCAGTGGAATGTAGGGCTGAACTTCGGGCTCTGGAACTCCAGGGTTACCGGTAGTATAGAGTACTACCAGACCAACACCACGGATATGCTGCTTGAACGAAACCTGCCGATTACCTCCGGGTTTAACAGTGTGTTTGAAAACGTGGGTGAGACCAAAAACACCGGGCTGGAATTGACCGTGAACAGCCAGAATCTCGTCAGTTCCGGTCGCGATGCGTTTAGCTGGAGCAGCGACCTGATGTTCTTTACCAACAAGGAGGAGATTATTGATCTCTACGGCAACCAGCAGGATGATGTGGGTAACGAATGGTTTATCGGTGAACCGCTGACGGTGTGGTACGATTATGAAAAGATCGGCATCTGGCAGTCCGACGAGGCCCAGGAGGCCGATTCGTACGGGCAGGATCCGGGTGAAATTAAGATTAAAGATCAAAATGGCGACGGTACTATCAATGAACAGGATCGCGTGATCCTGGGATCGGATATGCCGGACTGGAATGCGGGTTTTGCCAACCATTTCAGTTATAAAGGATTTGACCTTTCGGTCTTTCTTTACGCGAGTGTAGGTCAGACCATCGTTAATAATTATAGAAATGTTACGCTAAATGGCCGAACCAACGATCTGGATGTCGATTACTGGACAGAAGACAATCCTACCAATGCGTTCCCGCGGCCCGATGTGAGTCGTGAGTATCCACTCTACCGAAGTACGCTTACATACCAGGATGGGTCATTCTTGAAAGTGCGCAATATCAGGCTTGGATACAACTTGCCTCCTGATTTGGTTCAGCAGTTTGGACTGCGCTCTATGAGAGTGTACGCCAACGCCGAAACGCCGCTGCTTTTCTCGGAAACGGGGAATATCGACCCTGAGCAGTATGGCGGGGTAATTGAAGCAGACGTTCCGACGACCCGACTCTACACTGTTGGCGTAAACATTAATTTCTAAGGACAAAGGATTTAGCGTGATGAATAAATTAACTTATACATCGATATTATCGCTTTTGATCCTCATTGTTGCATCTTGTGACGTGCTGAATGAGGAGGTTGTCTCCGATGTAACTGCAGAAACACATTTCACGACTCCAAGCGGGTTTGAAGATGCAGTGAACGGGGCGTACGAACCACTCAGGTCGTTTTACGGGGCTGAGCAGGGAGGAAATCTTACCGAGTACGGTACCGACCTGATCCAGAATGCAGGTCACGGAGGCTTCCATTATATGAATCAGTATAATGCCGGTCTTAACTCGGAGGCAAGTCCCATGCAAACGCTGTGGGATAATTACTATATCGCCATAAATTCAGCCAATGCGGCGATTAACCGTGCTTCCGAGATCGAGGATATGGACGAAGGGCTCAAGAATACCAGGCTGGGAGAAGCCCATTTTCTCCGGGCTCACTACTACTTTCACCTAGTGGAACATTTTGGTCCCGTTCACTTGACTACGGAGGAGACCATCGGGGTTGAAATTGAGGCTACTCGAGCTCCGGAATCAGAGGTCTACACCCAGATCGTCTCCGACCTGGAGACCGCCATTAATAACCTCCCCTCCGATCCGTCGGAGCAGGAGTGGGGGCGGGCAACCGAGCCGGCTGCCAAGATGCTGCTCTCCCAGGTGCTGTTGACGAGAGGATACAAGGACTTTGCCGAGAGCGATGACTACAGCCGCGCGGCCACGCTTGCTGAAAGTGTGATCAATGATTACAACTTCCGGCTGCTGGATGATTACGAGATGATCTTTGACAATGACAACGAGGAGAATGAGGAGATCATCTGGGCCGTCCAATATGGCAAGGATCCGCTGATTAACGGTCCGGGTAACCGAAGCCACCTCTACTACCGCCCATGGTATGAAGTGTACGGCGGAGACGGAAGTGGCGCCGGGCTCGTTCGCAGCCTGGAGCCGGGCTATGGTCGCCCCTGGATTCGATTTAAAATGACGCCGTTTGCCCTGCAGAACTACCGTCCCATCGACCAGGATTCACGGTACAAGAAAAGCTTCCAGGATACATGGTATTACAACGATGCCGCAAGTCTTCCAACAGATGAGTATCCCAATGTGGCTGTAGGCGATACCGCGATCTATATCGATCCGGATATGACAGCACAGGAGGTTGAGCAAAACCAGGACAGTGCTCCCTATTACCTGATGTCCTGGGCTACAGCGCACACCAACGAAAATATCAACATGTTCCCCAGCCTTAAAAAGCACGACGATTTCCAGCGCCCATCGGTCAACGAAGCGGCTGGTAATAAAGACTATATCGTCTATCGTCTTGCAGAGGCGTACCTGTTTGCCGCCGAGGCGCGCTACCAGATGGGTGAACTGCCTGCCGCCGCCGATCATATAAACGCTGTTCGGGAACGGGCGGCCTGGCCGGGAGAAGAAGCCAATATAACCGCCAATACGCTGGCCAATCTCCAGAACGAGGGGCTTGACTACATCCTCGATGAGCGGGGCCGCGAGTTTTACGGCGAGCAAAAGCGGTGGATCACTCTTAAGCGAACGGGCAAACTGCTTGAGCGGGTCAGAAATTATGCAGGCTTGCAGGAAAGTCGCGACAATATCGAGGAAAGGCACCTGCTTCGCCCGATTCCGGCTACGCAGATTAACCGAACCGACGGGGGATATGAGCAAAATCCCGGCTATTAATATTGCCTTAGGTTCTGATATATTATAAAATTAACACTGCCTTGGGAGAATCCACTCCCAGGGCAGCTATTTTTAATCCATAATGATCCAACCAGCTTATGAAAAATGCTACAAGGAAGCTTTGCGGGTTTCTGTCTCTTGTTATTGCGGTGGCATTCTCAGCGTTTCCGGCTGACGCGCTTTTTGCACAATCACAGGAAATAGCGGAAGTTACGGTAAAAGCGGGAGAATATGACCGGAGCAATACCCCGGTAAGTGCCTCTTTGAACGGTATTCCACTGGGACTACAAACTGGGCAGGAGCTGCAGCTCTACGAAATTGTTGACGGTGAACAGCATCCCGTCGCCTCGCAGGTTGATGCGGATGGATATGACAAGACGCTCCGCTGGATATTGAGGGGAGAAACGCCTGCAGGAGCAAAACGAAATTATTTATTAAAAAGAGTCCCCGAAGACAAGACCGGTGAACCCGAAAAGGCGGTTCACATTACCGATGATGGAAAATCATTGACGTTGATGGTCGATGACCAAAAAGTTCTTAGCTACCGGTATGCGACTAAATCTCCCCCTGAAGGGGTCTCAGATCTCTATTCGCGCAGTGGATATATCCACCCGCTCTGGTCGCCGGAGGGAGAGGTGATTACCCGGATCCAGCCTTCCGATCACTACCATCACTACGGCATATGGAATCCCTGGACGCGAACCGATTTTGAAGGTCGCGAAATTGACTTTTGGAACCTGGGTGACGGAGAGGGAACCGTGCGCCACAAAGCGATTCCCCAGATCATCGAAGGCGAGGTTTTTGGAGGATTTGAGGCCTTCCTGAACCACGTGGATCTGACCGCCCCCACACCAACGGGAGACAAGGTCGCTCTCAATGAAAAGTGGGAAGTAAAGGTATGGAATGCAGATCCGGAGAACGACATCTGGCTGGTCGACTTTGTTTCTACGCTGAATCCGGCGTCAGAGTCACCGGTAACGATCAAGGCCTACCGCTACCAGGGGTTCAGCCTGCGGGCCACCGAAAAATGGAGCGATGACACTGCCACCTTGCTGACCTCGCAGGGAAAGGACAAGAGCAATGGCAATGCCACGCGCGCCCGCTGGACCGACATCAACGGGGTGTCTCACGTCGGAACGTCCGGTATTTTGTTTATGACCCATCCCGGCAACCAGAATTTTCCGGAACAGCTTCGAATCTGGCCGACAGGCGCCAACGGGGGAGAGGAAAATGTCTATTTTAACTTCAACCCTGCTCAGGAACAGGATTGGCACCTGGAGCCGGGCAACAGCTATAACCTGAAATACCGCATGATGGTCTATGATGGCAAAATTCAACCGGAAGATGCGGAGAGCTACTGGCAGGATTTTGGGAATCCACCGGAGGTTGAGGTCCGGAAAAAGGTTCTCGAGGGGAGCCGTGTCCTGGTGTATACCAAAAACGGGGAAGGGTATGTTCATGAAAACATTCCCAACAGTATCGAGGCGATCCAGAACCTGGGCGAGAAATATAACTTTACGGTTGATGCGTCAGAGGATCCCTCGGATTTTACGGAAGAAAACCTGAAGAAGTATGATGCGCTGGTATTCTCAAATACCAACAATGACATCTTCAATACCGAAGCCCAGCACAAGGCCTTGCAAAACTATATGAAAAACGGAGGCAATTTTGTGGGTATTCACTCCACTTCCGGTGCTGAGCGCGACTGGCCCTGGTTCTGGAGTCTGGTCGGCGGTACCTTTCACCGGCACGCTCCCTTCCAGGAATTTACGGTGAACGTAACGGATCACTCCCACCCGTCTACCGCGTTTTTACAGGAAGAATGGGTACGCGAAGATGAGTGCTATTATCTGAAGCAGTTGAATCCCGATGTCAACGTACTGCTTCACGCCGATATGACTACGGTGGAAGATGAGGAGAAGCAGCAGTATCCCGGGGATGTTTTCGGTGATACATTTCCACTGGCCTGGTACCATGAATTTGAGGGGGGACGTTCCTGGTATACTACGCTGGGGCACAGTGTGGAGGATTATGACGACCCGGTTTTTGTACAGCATATTCTGGGCGGTATAGAATGGGCCGTTTCAGGGGGTTCTCTCAAGTAAAATATTAGATGTGGAGGGCTTTATTGCACCACGAACCAGCAGTTGTGAACGAGCTTCTGAACCCTGGTTTTGCAAAACCCCCGCCAAAATATTCAAGAAATAAAGTTTAATACTAAAATGGAATGTAGCTATGGATAAAAAGAACAGTAGTGGCAACAAAATGACACGGCGCGAATATTTAAAGACCTCCGCTATGGGCGGGGCGGGACTCTTCTTTGCCCCCTCTATCGTCCCTTCGTCGGTGATGGGATCAAATCCACCGAGCGAGAAGATTAATATCGGCCAGATCGGCTGCGGGCGTATTGCCCGGGGACACGACCTGCCGGAGACCATGAAATATGATATGGCCCGCGTGGTGGCAGTCAACGATGTGGATATGGACCGGGCCCGCGAGGGAAAAGAGCTGGTAGAGCAATATTATGCCAGGGAAAAAGGCAAAGAAAATTATGTCGACGTAGCTGTCTACCAGGATTACCGGGAGATGCTGGAAGACCCCGAAATTGACGCCGTTATCATCAGTACGCCCGACCACTGGCATGCCCAGCCGGCCATTGAGGCGGCCCTGGCGGGCAAGGATATCTACCTGCAGAAACCGGCTTCACTGACGATTGAAGAAGGGCGTGCCATGAGCGATATTATCCATCGCACCGGCACGGTATTCCAGATCGGAAGCCAGCAGCGATCGGTCAACCCGTGGCCGCAGTTCAAGCGGGCCTGCGAGCTGGTTCGCAACGGCCGCATCGGTGAGCTCCAGCATGTGGAAGTGGGGCTGCCCGGCGACCCCGGCGGGGGCGATACGACCCAAATGCCGGTGCCCGAAAGCCTGGACTATGACATGTGGCTGGGCTCAACACCCGACGTTCCGTACACCGAGCAGCGCGTACACCCGGAAGAAGGATACTCACGTCCGGGCTGGCTGCGCATCGAGGCGTATAGTGCGGGCATGATTACCGGTTGGGGCGCCCATCACATCGACACGGCCCACTGGGGCATGGGCACCGAGCATTCCGGTCCTGTGGAAATAGAGGCAACCGCTGAATTCCCAACCGACGATCCCAACTACAGCGGACTTTGGAATGTTCACGGCGATTTCAAGGTAACAGCCAAGTACGCCAATGGCGTTACGATGACCGTGGGGGGAGACAACAAGCAGGGCGTCCGTTTTGTCGGGTCCGACGGCTGGATTTACGTCTCACGGGGCGATGTGGGAGTAACAGCGAGTGATCCGGTCAGCGCCCAGAAGCAGACGGAATCGTTCCAGGCGAGCGATCCGAAGATACTGCGCTCCGAGATCGGGGAAAACGAAATTCACCTCTACGAGTCAGAAGAGCAGCACGGCAACTGGCTGAAGTGCATAAAATCGCGTGAACTGACTGTGGCCCCCGCCGAGGTGGCACACCGCTCGTGCAGCGCCTGCCTGGTTTCTCATATCGCCATGAAACTGCCGCGCAAACTGTACTGGGATCCGGTCAATGAGCGGTTCAAAAATGACGATGAGGCCAATGCCATGCTTTCGCGCCCGCAGCGTTCACCATGGGGCGTGAAGTATATTGACGGGCTGCGAATTTAGATGAACCGCATGGAGGCGCCTCTCTGGTGCCTCCCATTTTTTGTGCTCTCGATTTTGATTTTATCTTTATACTGATCGTAAACAGTCATTAAACAAACGACAAGAGGAAATAGTGAAGAATCTGTCACTTAAACGAATTGCATCACTGATGATATTACCCCTGGTTTTTTATTCCTGCTCCGGTACCGAAACCGGCGACAGCACAACTGCAGATAATGAATTTACCGGCGCGCCCGGGGAGGTAAAGCTGATGACGGTGGATCCGGGCCATTTCCACGCCAGTCTGGTACAAAAGTACAGCTATGACCAGGTAGACTCTGTTGCCTACGTGTACGCTCCTGAAGGATCGGACGGTTTGGAACGGCACCTGGCCCGTATTGAGCAGTACAATAATCGCGAGGAAAATCCCACTAACTGGGTGGAAGAGGTCTATACCGGGCCCGATTTTTTTGAGAAGATGATCGAAGAGCGACCCGGGAATGTAGTGGTGCTGGCCGGCAATAATGCGAAAAAGACCAGCTACATAAAGCAGTCGGTTGATGCGGGGTTGAATGTGCTTTCCGACAAGCCGATGGTGATCAAGCCGGAACGGTTTCCGATGCTCAGAGAAGCGCTGGAGCAGGCCCATGAAAACGGGATTCTGCTCTACGACATCATGACCGAGCGGTTTGAAATAACCACGATACTGCAGCGTGAGCTCTCCCGCTACCCGGATGTGTTTGGCGAGCTGGAAAAAGGTACGCCCGAGGATCCTGCTATTACGAAAGAAAGTGTGCATCACTTTTTTAAATATGTCTCCGGCCAACCGCTTATTCGTCCGGGCTGGTTTTTTGATGTAGACCAGCAGGGAGAGGCGATTGTAGATGTTTCCACCCATCTTGTGGATATGATATTGTGGGAAACCTTTCCCGGGCAGGGCATCGACACTACCGATGTGAACGTGGTGCATGCCGACCGGTGGGCCACGCAGATGACTCCGGATCAATTTACCAAGGTTACGCAGATGGAGCCGTACCCCGAGTACCTGGAGGAAGATCTGGATGAAAATAACAATTTGAATGTGTTTGCCAACGGATCGTTTGTCTTTACCGTAAATGGGGTGCACGGCAAGGTTTCGGTTGAATGGGACTACCAGGCGCCCGAGGGAGCCGGTGATACCCACTACTCGATTATGCGCGGAACGAAAGCGAATTTGGTTATACGGCAGGGCGAAGAGCAAAATTATACGCCCACCCTGTATGTTGAGCCGGTGAATGGCAGCGGTGGCGAGCAGTTTGAACAAGCCCTTAACAGTGCAATCGAAGAGATTGCCGGTGAATATTCGGGCGTGTCACTCACTCCCTCCGATAACGGATGGCAAGTGGTTATCCCGGATGAACACAGGATCGGTCACGAAGCCCATTTTGCGCAGGTCACGGAACAGTATCTGGATTATCTTGTAGATGGGGAAATTCCTGAGTGGGAGCGAAAAAATATGCTGACCAAGTATTTTATTACCACCCAGGCGTATGAGAAAAGCAGATAGGCTCGTTGCCGGTGTTGGACATCATCACCGGCGTTAACCCATGAGCTTTGCTCGGGTGAATTATTTATCTCGTCCAGGCGCAAGTATTGTTCTTCTTGCAACGTACAGGTGGAGATCCGGGTAGATATAGAGGCTGAAATTGGCACGATAAACTCCGCCTGGGACGATTCTGGCTACACTTTTCAGAGCTCCCCAGGAACAGGTTCCCGGGTTAAATGTAAGCCCACATTATTCACAGCGATCAATATCATCCTTCAGTTCGAATTTTTGTCTACAGATTAATGCCGGAAACATCTTTTATAAAGCAGTGCTATCCGATTGCGAAGCTGATACTATCTTGTTTTATACTTGTCGCTTTCCTGCTTGCCAGGCCTTTGCAGGGAGTGGCACAAAACAACACTTCTGTCGATAAAACGATAGATATCGAGGCGGTTGCCGGGTTAAAATATGACAAGGTGCGGCTGGTGGTAGAACCGGGCTCTGTCGTTCGGTTAAGGCTGGTAAATGCCGATGAAATGATCCACAATTTGCTTGTTGTAAAACCGGGTACCCGGGAAAACGTGGTAAAACAGGCAGAAGCGATGGGAGCAGAGGGTGTTGAAGCCGGATTTGTACCTGAATCCCCAAACGTGCTGGTAAGCACCCCGCTTCTTGACCCGGGGGAAGAAGCCTCGGTCATATTTGAAGTCCCTGACCGGGAGGCGACATATCCCTATGTTTGCACTTACCCGGCCCACGGCATGGTGATGTACGGGGCTATTTATGCCACCCGAAATCCTGACGAGCTCCCGCCGCTGGATGAAGATCCGAATATCCCGGAACCGGTGCTGAACGAGATGGCCGCATCCAACGCCATGCATCCATACCCGATGGAAATGCCCACCATCACCCGTCTTTTTATGCCGGAATCGAGTCCCGCTGCCATTGCTGTGGGTATGGAAAAAGATCAATCCTACAACTGGGATGCGGGATACGGCTTCCTGCGGTACGCCTGGGACGGCGGCTATATCGACGCATCCAAACAGTGGGATGCCAAAGCGCATGAAGTAGCTGAATTGGAGGGTGAAATCTATTACCGGAATACCACCGGGTTCCCGTTTCGGGTGGGACACCAGGATTCGGTGCCCCGGCCCAGCTTCCAGGGATATCGCATGGTAGACGGGTATCCGCAGTTTAAATATCGAATGGGAGAGATTGTGGTTCGCGAATTAATTTTGCCGGCTGATACCACGCCCGGCTTTCGGATTGAGTATCGTCTTGAAAATGTAGAGCAGCCGATTTGGTATGACCTTAGTACCAACGATAATCTGCGGGTTGCGGTGTCAAAAGGAACCAGGGAGGCAGATACCGTCAAACTGACGCCCAAAGAGGCGGAGGAGTTTTCAATAGCATTTATTTCAGAAAAGTAGATAACGAGAGTATGAGAGGAACGGCACTCGGAATAATTTGTATCACAGGTTTGCTGATCCTCCTGACGGGAATGGGATGCGAGCAGGCATCACCGACAGGGGGACCTGCCTACAGCGTGGAAACGATCGAGACGCCGGAGAGACTGAGTGTGGAGACCGGGGGACTCGACTTCCTCCCGGACGGCCGGCTGGTAGGATGTTTCCGCCGGGGAGAGGTTATGACCTATGACGAGGAAACGAAAGAGTGGGACTTATTTGCCTACGGCCTGCAGGATCCCCTGTGGATTAAAGCCGTTTCCAACCACGAGGTGCTGGTGATGCAGCGGGCCGAACTAACCCGCATTACAGATACCGACCAGGATGGAAAAGCCGACCTGTATGAAACGGTTACCGATGACTTCGGCATGTCGGGAAATTACGCTGAGTTTGCATACGGACCCGAAGTCGACAGGGAGGGCAACTATTATATCGCTCTCAATACCGCCTCTGCCATGGCCGGTGTATACGACATTATACGTGGAGAATTTTCGTCCGCTGGTCGCCAGGGACGCATGTATTCAGCCGTTCCCTATCGCGGCTGGGTGCTCAAGGTTAAGCCTGACGGCACAACGATTCCCTGGGCCAGCGGACTTCGTTCTCCAAACGGGCTTGAGATGGACGATGAGGATAACCTGTTTATACCGGATAACCAGGGAGACTGGCTTGGCACCAGCAAACTCTATCACATCAAAAAGGATCATTTTTACGGGCACGCGCCCAGCCTGGTATGGGAAGAGGGATTTGAAGATATTGAGCCGCTTGAACTGCCGGTTCCGGTGTTGGATAAGATGCGGACGGAGGCGGCCATCCAGTTTCCGCACGGCTTTTTTGTGAATTCTCCCACACAGCCGCTCATCGACAGAACCGCCGGGCAATTCGGACCGTTTTCCGGGCAGATGTTTGTGGGGGAGATGAATCACAAGCGCATTGTACGCGTCATGCTTGAAAAAGTGCAGGGTGAGTTCCAGGGAGCAACGACCTCTTTTATCGATTCCACGGGACTGAATATCGGCAATAACCGGCTGGCATTTTCGCCCGAAGGGGAGTTGTGGGTAGGCCAGACCGATCACGGCTGGCCCGGGGACCAGGGAATTCAAAAGATCACCTGGAACGGCATCGTCCCGATGGAGGTACTCACCATGAGTCTCACTAAAAAGGGGTTTGAGCTGACTTTTACCAGGCCGGTGGATCCCGAGACCGCATCCGATCCCGACCGCTACCACTTTGAACGGTATTACTATAAATATCACCAGCCGTATGGATCAGATCGGTATGGCATTAAAAATATTGAGGTCTCGGAGGCCGAGGTCTCAGGTGATCACAAGAAAGTAAACCTAACGATTGAAGATCTTGAACCCGGGTTTATCTACGATATGCGTATCCAGGGGCTGCCCGCTGAAAACGGGGATTCGCTGGTTCACAACCGGGTATATTATACCTTGAACCGGCTCCGCTGAATGAATCATCCGATGTTTATGATTATTGGATCGGCATCCTGTTATCCATTTGGAACTGTGTCCGCAAATATTTGAAATACGATGAAATTAATAGTAAATAGTACGCTCGTAAAAGGGTAAAGGAAATGGAAATCTAAATCACCGGGTCAGACTCTGCCGCTAATTAGGTAAATACCTTCACTTGTGATATGGCTCGGTTTATTGAATATGTTGTGGTTTCCCTTTTAAAACCGCGAACATACCGGAATATAGGATTATTACCCTTTTACAAAACATGCTGTGAGGGACCTTTGCAGAACCTGCTATTTGGCTGGGAGGTGGTTGTACCGACCCCTTATTATTGTTTTTTAAACGGGAGTACAACTCTCCCTGGAACGAAGATTTCAGGGTTTTGCAAGCCCTCTATAAATTAATCTTACTTGAAAACGGATATAATTATGAACAGACTGAAAAATATGAGCACCTTGGTACTTCTGCTAACGGTTATACTGCTGGCGGGCGTAAACAGTGACTATTTTGTGACTCCTGAAGCCGACCTGCATTCAACATATCTTCCGCAGGATGGAGAGTGGACCAACCTCATTCAAGGAGATCTGTCCGAGAACTGGGTGCAGCGCGGAGGAGAGGCCAAATATCGTATCCAGGGCAACCAGATTGTAGGTACCACGGTACCGGATACGCCCAACAGTTTTTTGTGCACGAAAATGGAATATGGCGATTTTGTACTGGAGCTGGAGGTAAAAGTGGATCCGGAGCTGAATTCAGGCATCCAGATTCGCAGCCAGAGCAAGGCATCGTACAATAACGGCCGTGTGCATGGCTACCAGGTCGAGATCGACCCCTCTGAGCGTGCCTGGAGTGGCGGCATCTATGACGAAGCCCGCCGTGGCTGGCTGGATGACCTGGAGGGACAGCCAGAAGCCCGAAAAGCTTTTAAAAATGGAGAATGGAATAAATACAAAATCAGGGCACACGGAGATACCTTGAAAACATGGGTCAACGGGGTTCCGGTCGCGCACCTGGTTGACTCGATGGACGCCAGTGGCTTTATAGGGTTGCAGGTGCACAGTACCGATCATGAAGAACCCCTGCAGGTACGCTGGCGCAATATCCGGGTCAAGCTGTTGGAATAGAATCTCATGGACAGTAAAATAAGTAATTTGCCCGCAGACTTATTTTGAAGGGCTACATATCGGTATCCTGAGTGCCGCAGCCCAATCAACCTGCGGGCAATATTATGCTGAGTTTGCAAGATTTGGGGATACGGCATCAGGTTCAGGGTTCAGATGTGTATGCGGGCCAATATCCAGCGTACCTTCTCTTGCTATAACTTCATGAAGATGGGGATCAACACTATTTTTTCCAGTGATATAAGAGGTGCCCGGTATTAAATATGAGAGGGCTTTGACAACCGTATGTCCGAAGTCTTCATGTGAAATCAGCACCGTTACTTCAAGAATCAGGGTTAGGTAGGATGAAACAATGGTTGCCAGGGAACATCGCAGTACTATCCGAAAGAGGTGCTACCTCCGTATTACAACCGGTGTTCATATTGATGATCGCTATTCTGGCCGGGTGCTCTGCGTCACCGGAGCTGCAGTGGAACGAAGAGACGAACTACCGCTGGGCCGAGATTTCTCCGGGATTTTTCGGGGAGACCGGCTTCTCACCACGCTCTCCATCCCAAACCGGTATCCATTTTGAGAATCGGATTACGGAGGAACAGATCGCCGAAAATCGACACTACCTGAACGGCTCGGGAGTAGCGGCGGGCGATATTGACGGCGACGGTCTTGTCGATCTATATTTTGCTGGCCTGGATACGCCCAATAAGCTATATAAAAACAGGGGAGGAATGCAGTTTGAGGATGTAACTGCCGAGTCCGGCGTATCGCACGAAGGTTACTACTCCACGGGCGCAGTCTTTGCCGATGTGGACGGGGATGGGGATCTCGACTTGCTGGTTACGGCCATGCACAAGCAGAATGTACTCTATATTAATGATGGAAACGGGATTTTTTTCAAAAAAGAGGACAGCGGTCTCGGTGCTGCAAAGGGAAGCATGACGATGGACCTGGCTGATATTGACGGGGACGGGGATCTTGACCTGTACGTGACCAACTACAAGGAGAAGTCGGTCAAGGATATATATACGACCGAGGAACTGGAGTGGAATAATATCCTGAAGGAGCCCTATAATGAGCAAAATCAAACCGGCCCCTTTACCCTCGTTTCGCCCTTCGACGAGCATTACCAGTTGTTTATGTCCCGGGATAATCGACTTGTTGGAGCCGCGGAGACGGGAGAAAAGGATGAGCTCTATATTAATGAGGAAGGAACGTTCCGAAAAGTTACTGATACCGGTGACACCTTTCTTGACGCAAATGGGGCGCCTCTGGGGCTGCAACCAGATTGGGGACTGACGGCCAAATTCCAGGATTTAAACGGGGACGGCTTCCCTGACCTCTATGTGTGCAACGATTTTTTCCCAAAAGATCGCATCTGGATGAACCTGGGAGATGGTACTTTTCGTGAGGCGGACTGGAAGTCGGTGCGGAACATGAGCTTTTCGGCCATGGCGGTAGACTTTTCCGATATCAACCGCGATGGCCAGCTCGATATGTTTGTGACCGAAATGCTGAGTCCCGACCACGAGCGCCGCCTCCGCCAGATGGGATCGGATGATCCGACTCCCAACCGGACCGACTCCATACAAGCCCAACCCCAGTATAACCGAAACTCCATGTACCTGAAAAGAGAAGACGATACCTACGCGGAGATCGCTTATCTCAGCAATACAGAAGCCACCGGGTGGTCGTGGGCGACCCGTTTTATAGATATCAACCTGGACGGGTACGAAGACCTTATCATAAACACGGGCTACACCTATGATATCCTCGACATTGATACGCAGGCGGGGATGATAAGGCAGGGCCGAAATATGGATGAAAATTTTGATCTGTTGATCGGCAGGGCCCCGAAGCTGGATCTTTCCAACAAATTCCTGATGAACAACGGGGACCTGACGTTCCGGGATCGAAGTTCGGAATGGGGATTTGGCGAACCGGATGTCTCTCACGGGCTTGCCACGGCCGACCTGGATAACGACGGCGATCTCGATTTTGCCAGTAACCGCCTGAACAGCAGTGCGGCGGTCTTTGAGAATACAAGCCGCGCATCGCGTATCGCAGTCCGGTTGCGGGGCGATGCACCCAATGTTCGCGGAATCGGTGCCAGCGTCAGGCTGATAGGTCCTGCGATGACCCAGGAAAGGCAACTTTCGGCCGGGGGAGATTACCTTTCCGGATCTACTCCTTTAGCGATGTTTGCGGCAGACGAGGAAGCGGATTACACGATCGAGGTCACCTGGCCGGATGGGGCTTTCAGCGTGGTGAATGAGGTGGAGGCGAACCGGATCTACGAAATTCAAAAGTCGGGTGCAACGACAGGTAGAAAGGACAATGGAAACATATTTACTTCCGGGGAGCCCGTTTTTGAGGATGTATCCGGCCGCATCGGCCATACGCATCACGAAGATCCGTTTGATGATTCGACCCTTCAGCCGCTGCTGCCCGGCAAACTGAGTACGCTCGGACCGGGAATATCCTGGGTGGATATCGACGATGACGGTGACGATGACCTGCTGGTAGCCTCCGGCAAGGGAGGTACACTCGGGGCGTTTCGAAACAGGGGCGACGGCACTTTTGAACCGGTGACAGAATCCCCTTTTGATGAAATTGCACCGGGCGACCAGACCGCCATCCTGGGATGGTCTACCGCCCGGGGAACGAACCTGATGGTGGGTAGCGCCAACTATGAGCAGGGCAATCCCCGGGCGCCTTCCGCCTATCAATACCGACGGACTCCGGGCACCCAATTTGAGCAGTCGGGCACGCTTTCCAACTACTCTACCACCGGTACGCTGGCAGCGGCCGATTACGACAATGACGGGGATGTGGACCTGTTTCTCGGTGGGCGGTTTGTACCGGCCCATTATCCCAGGGATGCCACCTCCCGGCTCTTTAAAAATGAAAACGGCTCATTTGTGCTCGATGCGCAGAATTCCAGGAAATTGGGAGAGATCGGGTTGATTACAGGAGCGGTATTCAGCGATTACGACCAGGACGGGGACCAGGATCTGCTGTTGAGCCGCGGCTGGGACTCCGTTATTCTGATGGAGAATGATGGCGGTGTTTTTAATGATATATCTGCACAAGTGGGTCTTGATCAGTACAAGGGCTGGTGGCGCGGTATCGCCACCGGCGACTTCAACAATGACGGCCGACCCGATATCGTTGTTGCCAACGTAGGATTGAACAGCTCATACCAGATGAAGTTCGGGGATCCGCTGCGGATGTATTATACGGATCTCAACGGCGATCGGCGCGTAGATATCATTGAAACACACGCCAACCGTGAAGGACATTACGTACCCCGTAAGAAATTATATGAATACAATACCCTCCCCGTTATTTCCAACCGGTTCCAAAGTTACCGTGCCTTTGCCGGTTCCGACATGCAGGATATATTTGGGAGCCGGTTATCGCAAATTCCGTATAAAGCGGTAAACGATCTCCGGCATATGGTCTTCATCAATACCGGCGAAGGATTTGACGCGAAACCGCTGCCCGTGCGCTCCCAATTTTCGGCGGCATTTCACGTGGGGGTGGCTGATTTCAACAACGACGGCAATGAGGACCTGTTCCTGAGCCAGAATTACTTCGGTATGCCTCGCGAAGTGCCGCGCCTTGATGCCGGCCGGGGACTGTGGCTGCGGGGGGATGGAACGGGCAATTTTACGCCGCTGGCGGGAAGTGAATCTGGAATCAAGGTGTATGGCGAACAGCGTGGAGCCGCGTTTAGTGACATTAACAACGACGGGAAAGTAGATTTGGCGGTGACCCAAAATGACGCCGAGACTAAATTGTACCTGAACCGAACGAGGAAACCTGGATATCGTGTAACGCTGCAGGGACCCGAACAGAACAGCGATGCCCTGGGTTCGGCTATACGACTGGTTTATGGCAACGGTGAAAAGGGTCCGCTGCGCGAAATACAGGCCGGTTCAGGATACTGGTCGCAAAATAGTTTTACCCAGGTAATGGGCAGCCGGTCGAATCACAATGTTGCTGAAATAGAGGTGCATTGGTTTGACGGTCGCCGTCAGCGGGTGGAGCTGAAAGAGGAAAAAAGAGAGTATCTGATTGAGTTTCCCGAGTGATGGTTCAGGCAGTTACAAGACCAGTTGACGGTGATTTGAAGATTCTGCCGGGAGGGTAAATGGGAGTCACATGGCAAACGGGCACTTGGTCATTATGGGCAATGTTGGCATTTAAATTTTTTTATCTCAATTGCAGACTATAAACCCTGGTAGCAAGTTAACTCATAAAAACAGGATTACTATGATACGTAATATGAAAAGGCATCTATTATTTCTGGTGGTGTTTTTAGTCGGATTAGGGGCTCAGCAGGTTATGGCTGACGATGGCTACCGCCTGTGGCTGAGATATGACCAGATTTCAGATAACGCCAGACTTCAGCAGTATCGATTGGCCTTTCAGGAGGTTGTCCTGGCCGGCGATTCGGAAACATCCAGGGTGACAGGCAGGGAAATCCAAAAGGGCCTGAGTGGGCTGTTGGGTAAAGAGATCCCGGTCAAAAGCGAGCTCTCTGGCAACCGGTCGCTTATCATCGGTACACCGTCGGACTCTGAAATCATCTCCTCGCTCAACCTGGATAAAAAATTAACGTCGGTTGGTGACGAAGGGTTCTTGATTGAGCAGCACCGTGTTCAGGGGAATGACCATGTCGTGATTGCAGCCAATACCGATGTGGGGGCACTCTACGGTACTTTTCACCTGTTGCGGCTGATGAAGACGCATGAAGAGGTGCAACATATTTCGATCGCAAGCGCTCCGAAAATACAGCATCGCGTGCTAAACCACTGGGACAACCTGGACCGTACGGTGGAGCGGGGTTATGCCGGGCTTTCGCTGTGGGAGTGGAAGACGCTGCCCAACTACGAAGATCCCCGCTATACGGATTATGCACGGGCCAACGCTTCGCTTGGGATCAATGGTACGGTGATCAACAATGTAAACGCCGACCCGCGGATGCTCACTGAGCAGTACATTAAAAAAGCCGCAAAGCTGGCCGACATCTTTCGACCCTATGGAATTAAGATTTACTTTTCAGCCAACTTTTTTGCACCAAGTCGTGTAGGAGGTCTCGAAAACTCGGATCCGCTAAATCCTGACGTGCAGCAGTGGTGGAAAGACAAGGCGGATCAAATTTATAAACATATTCCGGATTTTGGAGGTTTTCTGGTAAAGGCCAACTCGGAAGGGCAGCCGGGACCCCAGAATTATGGCCGTTCGCATGCCGAAGGGGCCAATGTCCTTGCAGAAGCAGTGGCTCCGCACGGCGGTATTGTGATGTGGCGGGCGTTTGTATACAGTCCCGAGCAGGAGGATCGCTTCCGCGAGGGCTACGACGAGTTTGTTCCCCTGGACGGGCAGTTTGCGGACAACGTGATACTGCAGGTCAAAAACGGGCCGATCGACTTCCAGCCCAGGGAACCGTTTCACCCGCTGTTTGGAGCCCTGCCGGAGACCAATACCATGCTGGAGCTGCAGATTACGCAGGAATATTTCGGATTCAGTCTGCACCTTGCATATATGGGCCCACTCTACAAGGAAGCACTGAGTGCCGATACCTATGCCAAAGGGGAGGGCTCGACGGTGGCCCGGGTAATCGACGGGGAGGTATTTGACTACGAGCACACCGGTATTGCGGGTGTGGCCAATACCGGGCGCGACCGAAACTGGACCGGCCATCCGTTTGGGCAGTCGAACTGGTACCTGTTTGGCCGGTTGGCATGGGATCATACACAAACGGCTGAAGGGCTCGCTGACGAGTGGATTCGAATGACGTTTACCCACGATCCGGATTTCGTGGAACCGGTCAAAGAGATGATGATGATGTCTCGCGAGGCGGGCGTACGATACCGGAATCCGCTGGGCCTCACGCACCTGTACGCTCAGGGCCATCACTATGGTCCGGCGCCCTGGACCTCCGACCTGCCGCGCCCCGATTGGACGGCGGTATACTATCACAGGGCGGATGAGGAAGGGATCGGTTTTGACCGCACGGAGTCCGGCTCAAACGCAATTGAGCAATACGCACCGGAAGTACGGGAACAATTTGATGAAATGGGGGATACACCGCTGGAATACCTGCTTTGGTTCCACCACGTGCCCTGGGATTATCAGCTTTCAACCGGCCGAACACTCTGGCAGGAGCTGGTGCATCGCTACTACCAGGGGGTGGAAGATGTCCAGGAAATGCGGGAAAAATGGGCGTCCGTAGAGGGACTGATCGACAAGGAACGCTATCGTCATGTGGAAGCGCTGCTGGAAATCCAGGAGGAGGCGGCCCTTTGGTGGAGAAACGCCTGCGTACTCTACTTCCAACAGTTTGCAGGAGAGCCGATTCCCGAGGAATATGAGAAGCCGGAACACTCCCTGGAATACTACAAGGAGCTGGAAAAAACACATCATATCGCCCGGTTCTGAGGTTTTGTTGGGAATGGTTTTGGTGTAATGTGTGAAGGGATGTCGCTGTAGCAGGCGATATCCCTTTGCTCTTTTTTTTATAAAACTGGAACATATCGAAGGGATCTATTATGAGTCATATTACCACCAGTATAGCGATCGATGCCCCGGCAGAGTTGGTGTTTAAGACCATCGCCGATATACGGAATTTTTCAGAAGCGGTACCGGATATTGTGGAGGTGGAATTTTTGTCAAAATCGACATATGGGGTGGGGACCCGTTTTAGGGAAACACGCGTCATGTACGGCCGCGAAGCGACGGAGGAGCTTGAGGTGACGGAGCTGGTGGAAAATAGTCGAATTCGTATTGTCGCCGAAAGTCACGGTGTACGCTGGGATTCGCTGTTTACCGTGGAGGAAACGGGGGAGGAAACCACCCTGACCCTGGTAATGGATATCCAACCGCAAAAATTTATGGCCAGGATCATGACTCCACTCATGAAGGGTTCCATCAGAAAGGCCCTTGTTAAAGATATGGAGGCGGTAAAAAAATATTGTGAGCGTTAATCAGCAGTATTTAAGAAATGATGAGAATTTTGGCGATTGCAATCTGTCAGACAGTCTGGCGACCCATTATTCCTTGTGTATCAGCGTGCGAAACCCACCGGACTGCCACCGTTTGATTCCGGAATCACGGTATTGTTCCATAAAGAGGGCAACTCCTTTCATTTTTTCGGCCAGACGAAGGGCTTTTTCGGGGGGGAGAACGCTGGCAGCGGAAGCGTAGCTGTCGGCAGTCAAGCCGTTGGAAGCGATCACGGTAACCTGCCTGCGGTCGGTCAGCCCCAGCCCCGTTCGCGGATCGATGATGTGAGAGTAGCGGGTGCCGTCAATCTCCACGTATTGATAGAGATCGCCCGAGGTGGCCACCGCGCTGTTTGCGAGCTGCAGCATAATACGGTTGTCAACGCCGGCGGTGTCGTGGGTGAGCACTTCGATGTTCCACCCGTTCCTGCCGGGGGGAGGGGCGCCAATCGCAATATCGCCTCCCCCATCAACAAGGGCGGCATCAACTCCATGACGGTTCAGCATCTTCAGGGCCTGGTCCACTGCATACCCTTTGGCGATTCCGCCAAGATCGAGCTGCATATTTTTTTGCCTGAGTTCAACGGTCTGGTGTTGTTCGTCCAGCTTTACATACCGGAATCCGACCCGTTTGCTCATGCTGGCAAGGGTTTGATCGGTTGGGAGTGCGGGTTCCGCCTGGCGGTTCATCTTTCTCCAAAGCTGCACATAGGGACCGACAGTGACATCGAAAGCGCCGCCGGTTTTCTCTGAAACCTGCCGGGCGTACTGCAGTACCCTGAACAGGTGCCGGGAGACCACAACGGCCGTATCCCTGCCGGAGGTCCGGTTCAGTCGATTTAGTTCACTTTCGGAATCATAATCGCTTAGCAGGGAATCCAGCTTTTCGATATGCCTGAATGCAGCCCGCGAGGCGGAGTCTGCCTGTACTTTCGAGTCTGCGTAAAGCACTATCCGGAAGGTGGTTCCCATGTGAGAGCTACGGTATTCGTACCGCTCCGCTTTCATCTGCTGGGCGGGCAGCAGGTGCGGAAGAAAAAGAAAAAGCAGGAGCATGATTAAAAAGCTCCTGCTGAACGGGTGAAACCGTTTAATATTTTTCCCCATTTCCGAGAGGATCTGAGCAGGAAAACGATATTTAGACTCCGCTGTACGCACTGAAACCTCCGTCAACGGGAATGACCGTACCGGTAACAAATTTGGATGCCTCACTGGCCAGCCAAACCACCGTTCCAATAAGCTCCTCTTTTTCACCAAACCGTTTCATCGGGGTGTTGTCGACAATCGTCTGCCCGCGTTCGGTTAGAGATCCGTCTTCATTGAGCAGCAGGTCCCGGTTCTGTTCCCCGATGAAGAAACCCGGGGCAATCGCGTTAACCCGGAGTCCGTCGCCATATTTGATTGCAAGCTCGGTTGCAAGGAATTTAGTAAAGTTGTCAACGGCTGATTTGGCGGCCGAATATCCCAGCACACGGGTGATGGCACGATCTGCCGCCATGGATGAGATATGAACAATCGAGCCCCGTTCGTTCTTGATCATGTCTTCGCCGAATACTTTGGTGGGATGGTAGGTGCCAAAAAAATTCAGATCCATCACTTTTTCCAGTGCTTCATCGTCCAGGTCCAGGAACGACTGGTCGGGATTGATCGTGGCTCCCGCCATGTTGCCGCCGGCAGCGTTGACGAGGATATCAATACGTCCCCATTTGTCCATAATTTTGTCCCGCGCCGCTTCCAGGTCAGCTTTTACCAGCACATCCGCTATCAATGGCACCGCTTCCCCGCCACTGTCTTCGATATCTTTTACATTTTGTTTGGCAGAATCTTCGCTCCTGCCCAGAATGCCGACTTTAGCCCCGGCAGCAGCCAACCCTTTTGCCATGGCTCCGCCCAGAACTCCGGTCCCGCCCGTTACGATTGCTACTTTACCTGAAAGATCAAATAGGTTGTTCATTTTATGATTTTTAGATCTGTAATTATCCTTTTAATATGGGTATCAAATAAAACCAATTATAAGCGAAAAAACCATCATATTTGGCCTGAACTCCTTAAAAAGGAAAGTTTCAGGTTCTGGCACTGGCCGGCATTTTGGGCTTGCCGCTTTTTCATTTAAAAAGGGAGCCGCGTATCAAATTTTGGGTCGTGATGCTGCAATTTCGGTGGCTGTAAATACCTGCACTACACCCGGGCGCTGGTCCCGGTGCAGTGGTCAATGGCCAAATAATTTTACCAGACTGTTTTTCATAGAGGTCATCGAAAAAAACGTTGTTTCGACCAATTCCGCGCTCAGGGATTGGCTTTGAAACAAGCTTCAGGCTTTTTAGAGGCTCTCTTGGAGACTGTGCCGCAACACCTGGAGAACAGAGCGTTCTGAGATGGAGGGAGATGACAGGTTTGTGGAAAGAAATAACTTTTAAAAACCAGTTGAGATTTTGCCGTTTTGTATTTATTAAAGAGAACCACAGCGGAAAGTCGTTTTGCAGGACAACATAACACTAAGAATACATTGGCTTAACAGTTTGTTAACATCTGTTCTTTAGTTTTGCCGCTCAATGATCAGCACACTGAAATCAGAATACTTTTTAACCTTTTCACTTTTTCCTCATTATGAATAAAAGCCTGTTTCTCACCCTGTTGGTTGCATCCTTTTTACTCTCCTCCTGCGGTTCCGGGGGGGACGGAGACACCCTTTCCGGTAGAATCAATATCGATGGTTCAAGCACTGTTTTTCCCGTTACCGAAGCCGTTGCTGAAGAATTCCGTTCCGAAGCCCCTGATGTTCGGGTTACCGTGGGCGTGTCAGGTACAGGGGGCGGGTTCCAGAAATTCGTACGAGGAGAAACGGCTATAAATAACGCCTCGCGGGAGATTAGTCCTACCGAAATTGAGGCGGCCAAACAAAACGGGGTCGAATATCTTCAGTTGTCGGTGGCGTATGACGGGCTGGCGGTAGTTGTACACCCGGAAAACGACTGGGTCGACTATTTAACGGTTGAGGAGCTGAAAACGATCTGGGAACCAGAAGCGCAGGATGAGATTACCCAGTGGAATCATATCCGCCCCGACTGGCCGGAGAATGGTCTCAACCTGTATGGACCGGGCGTCGCCTCCGGTACGTACGATTACTTTACGGAAGCTGTTGTTGGCGAAAGCGGTGCAAGCCGGGGAGATTTTACGGCCAGTGAAGATGATAATGTACTCGTACAGGGGGTGTCGACCGACCAGTACGCACTTGGATTTTTTGGCCTGGCCTACTACGAGGAAAACCAGGAACAGCTCAGGCTGGTTCCGGTCAAACATGGCGAGAAAGACCCGGTGGCTCCCTCCATTGAAACAGTATCCAATGATACCTACACCCCCCTCTCGCGTCCGCTGTTTATCTATGTCTCCAAAGAGGCCGCACAGCGACCGGCAGTGCAGCAATTTATTGAATTCTATCTGGACATCGCTCCTGAACTTACGAAATCGGTCGGTTACGTGGCGATGCCCGATTCTGTTTATCAGGTTCAAAAAGACAAATTCCACTCCTTTATTTCCTCTGACAGCACGAGCGCTCAACCATAACCAAAAAATTGCTGGGTATTAGTAACGACATCGTTTTTATATGAAAAGGGAAACGAAGGAGAACATAATAGAAAGGGCGCTGGCGGCTTGTGCCTTTATTACCGTGTTGACCACCGTTGGGATTATCCTGGTGCTGCTAGTGGAAGCTGTCGCTTTTTTCAGTGAAGTTTCAATAATCGATTTTTTAACCGGTACGGAATGGACTCCGCTGTTTACCAGCAAGTCTTATGGTATTTTGCCTCTTATTGCGGGAACCCTGCTCACCTCTTTGATTGCGATCTCGGTGGCCCTGCCCATCGGCATCATCATTGCGGTGTATCTGAATGAATACGCCCCGAGGCGATTTCGGAACGTGGTCAAACCGTTGCTGGAAGTATTAGCCGTAGTACCCACCGTGGTCTACGGCTTTTTTGCGTTAATGATCGTAACCCCCTTTCTAAAGAATTTTGTTACCGATCTCTCCGGGTTTAATGCTCTTTCGCCCGGAATTGTGATGGGTATCATGATTATTCCGTTTGTCTCGTCGTTGAGTGAAGATGCGCTGAATTCGGTGCCTGATTCCCTGCGGCAGGCGGCCTTCGGCATGGGATCGACCCGGCTGCAGACCGCTTTTAAGGTGATGGTACCGGCGGCATCGTCGGGTATCATCGTTTCGGGTATTCTTGCCGTTGCGCGTGCTATCGGCGAAACCATGATTGTGGCAATTGCAGCGGGTATGCAGCCGCGGTTTACCTTTGATCCCACCGTCCCGATTCAAACGATCACCTCCTATATCGTACAGATAAGCATGGGGGATGTACCGTATGGGACCACCGCGTACCGGACCATCTTCGCGGCCGGGATAACGCTATTTATTTTTACCTTTATCCTGAACAATATCAGCTACTGGATTCGCGCAAAATACCGGGAGAAATATGAATAGAGCCAGATATAACAGGTTTAAAGACAAAATGTTCAAAGGGGTGGGCGTGGCTGCCACGCTTGTGGGACTGGTGGTCTTGGCCATCTTTTTGGGATTTATTGTATACATGGGAAGCGAACGTTTGAGCTGGGAATTTATCATGAGTCTTCCCTCCCGGTTTGCCGAGCGATCTGGCATCTATACTGCATGGATCGGTACGGTATGGGTGCTTGTGCTGACCACGCTCATCTCGTTTCCGCTGGGAGTGGGTGCGGGACTCTACCTGGAGGAATACGGGAAAAAGAGCAGGCTCAGTACGTTCCTGGAAATTAATATTGCGAATCTGGCGGGTGTCCCTTCGGTTATCTATGGACTATTGGGGCTGGAGGTATTTGTACGGATTATGAAACTGGGTAACAGCATCTTGGCCGGTGCGCTGACGCTGTCGCTGCTGATTTTACCGGTTATTATCGTTTCTACGCGGGAGGCTATAAGGGCGGTTCCCTCCTCCATACGTGACGCCTCCGTTGCACTGGGAGCATCCAAATGGCAGACTATATGGAATCAGATTCTGCCCGCTTGTATCGGGGGAATCCTGACCGGGGTTATCCTGGCGATTTCGCGCGCTGTGGGGGAAACGGCCCCTCTCATTGTTATAGGCGCCCTGGCTTATGTCCCATTTGCTCCCCAGAGTCCACTTGACGAGTTTACCGTACTGCCGATACAGATATTTAACTGGGTTACCCGCCCGCAGCACGAATTTGTAATAAATGCGGCCGCGGCCATCATTGTACTGCTGCTGATCACATTTGTGATGAATGGAATTGCGGTATACCTTAGAAACCGATGGCAGAAGAAAGTTAACTGGTAGGCAGCCCGGCTCACAACGATGAGTATCAAGATAAAAACTGAAATGACATGGAGACCAAAACCAAAGAGGCAAACGTAAACGCCGTGGAGAAAGAATCCAACAAGCAAAAGAAAGGTGACCAGTTGCAGTACAAGCTGCAGGCAAAGAATATTGACGTATTTTACGGGGATTTCCAGGCGATACAGAACATCAGCCTGGATATTGTTCCCAATTCCGTAACTGCTTTTATCGGTCCCTCAGGATGCGGAAAATCAACGTTTTTGCGGCTTTTTAACAGGATGAACGACTATATCGACAACTTCAAAATGAACGGCAAAATCCTGTTGGACGATCAAAATATTTACGCCCCGTCAGTCCGGGTTGAGGAACTGCGCAAGGCGGTGGGCATGGTCTTTCAGAAACCCAACCCGTTTCCCAAGTCCATTTTTGAGAATGTAGCCTACGGGCTGAAAATACAGGGAATTTCTGACAAGGATTATATTGAGGAACGGGTTATCGAATCGCTTAAGCAGGCCACGCTCTACAGCGAGGTCAAAGATGATCTTGACAAGCAGGCATTATCCCTGTCGGGCGGTCAGCAGCAGCGGTTGTGTATTGCGCGTGCGCTCGCCGTCAAACCCTCGGTGCTGCTCATGGATGAGCCCACCTCGGCACTTGATCCGATCTCCACCGGTAAAATTGAAGATCTTATCCATGGACTGAAAAAAAACTACACCATTGTCATTGTCACCCACAACATGCAGCAGGCAGGTAGGATAAGCAGTAAAACCGCCTTTTTATATATGGGAAAATTGATTGAATATGGCGATACTGAAAAAATATTTACAAATCCTGAAAAAGAGCGTACACAAAATTACATTACAGGGAGATTCGGTTAATGCATACCGATGAATCAGGACAATTAAAAGAATCAGCCACCATGTCACACCTAGAGACGGAGCTCCGCTTACTCAACGACGATATTTTAGAGATCATGTACCTGGTGAAAACCCAGCTTGAGAAAGGGAAAAAAGCGCTGCTCAATTTTGATAAAGAACTGGCCCACGATATTATTGCCAACGAACGGCGCGTCGATGCCCTGGAGTTGAAAATAGATCGCGACTGCGAGAATTTCCTGGCGCTTTTTAATCCGGTTGCAGTGGATCTGCGCTTCGTGATCGCCTCGCTTAAAATCAATTCCGACCTCGAACGGATCGGCGACCACGCCGACAGCATCGCACGGTATATCCTGGAGTACGGAGACCCCATTGATCAGAAGGTGATCAAAAAAATGCGGATCGAGGAGATGTACGAAACGGCTATCAATATGCTCAGCAACGTATTTAGCGCCTATGTCGCCGAAGATACGGAGAAAGCCCGGAAGGTATTTTCCAAAGATCAGTTGCTGAATGAGATCAACCAGGAAGCGGCAAAAACCACGGGAAAGCTTATCCAGAAAGATCCAGACAACGTAGAGCTGTACCTGTACCTGTTTTCCATCATTCGCAAGCTGGAGCGGGTGGGAGACTTGACAAAGAATACCGCCGAGCAGCTGGTATTTTATATTGAGGCCAAAGTCCTTAAACACAAAAAGCTGGGATCAAAGAAAAAGAAGAATAACGAGGAGTAGCCCGATACCGGCTTTGCAGTGGCTTTATGAGATATTAATGAAGCCGCTTCCTGAAAATATATGCCTGGGTTTACCTACAGTGGAACGGAAGCTTTATAACAGGTGCTACAGCGTGGCCGGGTAGCAGCGATGCACCGGATGATTTTTTTGAAAGGACGATCAAACGCCGTCCAAAAACGATCAGCAAAACAAAAAAACACACTTACATGAAGACGTCAGGTTTACTAGGCGCCCTGCTATTGGTATGGGCGTCCACCACATTTGCACAATCTGCTCTTACCGAAAAGGGTGAGATCAGCGGAAGGGTCTACAGCGACTATTTTTGGGTCGCCTCCAATCACAACAGTGACCTGGAGGGAAAAAACGGATTCTGGATACGCAGAGTCTATTTTACCTACGACTACCAGATAAGTGAGGCCTTTTCCGGTCGATTTCGTCTGGAGGGGAACAGCCCCGGTCAGTTTAATACCGAGGCAAAAATTACTCCCGTTGTCAAAGATCTCTACCTGCAGTGGGAGAATGACCAACACCAGATTCTGGCGGGCATATCACCAACGCCCACTTTTGCCCTCATTGAGGATGTGTGGGGCTACCGATCGGTTGAAAAGTCGCCGCTGGACTTGCTGAAATTTGCCAGCTCCCGAGATTTTGGAATTGCGTTTGAAGGAGAACTGGACACGGACGGCAGGCTGAATTACCACTTTATGGTTGGCAACGGGAACAGCAACAGCTCGGAAACCAACCCGGGTAAAAAGTTTATGCTTTCGCTTTCCTATGAACTGACCGATCACCTGGTGGCAGAAGTTTATGGCGATTATAACGATCAATTTGAAAACCAGGACTGGTTCACTCTGCAGGGTTTTTTGGGCTACCAGTCAGACAGTTTTAACCTGGGACTTCTTTTTGCCCATCAACAGCGGCAGAATGCCACGCAGTATTCAGCGGGCAACGAGGTGGACCTGAACCTGGAGATGGCCTCTGTATTCAGCAATTTTACACTCTCAGAGAAAACGCAGGGCTTCTTGCGGGTCGACCGTACGTTTGACAATATAAACGGGGTACAGAACAACGATTATTTTCCGATCAGCAGCCAGTCTGCCTCAACCATCCTGATTGCCGGGCTTGATTTCGAGCTGGACAACAATATCCATTTAATGCCCAACCTGGAAGCCGCTATATATGATGAGAGCGATTTAACGGGCACTACGCCGGGCACAGACCTGATTCCCCGGCTTACTCTGGCCTACAACTTTTAACGGACGTTAAAATACTCTTAGTGCCAGTGACTGATGCAATGAAAGGGCGGGGAGAGAAATACCCGGTTGCGGCGGGAGGGCAGGGCCAGGCCCGAAGAAATGAACAGATAATTTGCAAGAAATTTTATATCGAACGGGCATTAAAAATCATTTAAAATAGAAAAGGCCACTTCAAAAAAAGTGGCCTTTTCCGGTAGGATATTACCGAATTAAATAATTGGGTATCTTATCCTTTAATCTCGTCTACTTTACCGGTGTTTTTCCATTCTTGAATTTCCAAACGAATATCCTGTGCTGTCTTCTTAATCTCTTGAAGAGTTTTGCGAGCACGTGTGCCGGCAGCTTTGTTCCCTTTGTTGTAGAACTTGTTAATATCTGGTTCCAGCTGATCTAACAGTTCGCTCATTTCGTCATATCGGCTCATTATGTAACTCCGTTAAATTAATGTTTAATGTTAATTTTAATCGATTTGATGACATTTGTTTTTATACCGCCATCGATTGTTCGAAACTAATACATTCCAATCTGTACTGTCAAGTAAAAAACCTGATTTTTAACCTAAATTCTGCGTTTTTTCTCCTATTCTAACAGAATAAGGGGGATATCCGGAGTATCATCGGGAAATATTAATCCTTTGTACTGCTATTGGTCCGGATTTTGGTTGATTCGGGTAATGAACTCCGCCGTCGTGGTAATATGGGTTGGGACCGAGAGTCCGGTGAGATCATCCGGGGGAGCGGGGGCCGGGCCCGAAGAGTTTTCTTTGGGTGGCGAACGATGGTCGTACTTTGAAAAGAGGATGAGCTCTTCGGGTGCAAATTGCATATGGAGGAATTCCAGGTATCTGTTCAGTGGCACGGGCGTCGGTTTATTGTTCTTTCGGTTTAGCACGAGGTTGGAAAGCAGCAATACCGGGCCGTGGTGCAGTGATTCAATGTAGTCCATATTGATGTTGAGTTTTCCCTCTTCCAGCGTGATGCATTCTCGCTGATAGCCGTTTAGCCCCACCGCTGAAACACCCTGGTCGGCAAACAGGGCCACCAGTCGATGATTCAGATCCTTGATCGCTCGAATGGTGGCCTCCTCCCGCATAATTCCGGTTTGTATAAGGCGTTCGGTGTATTCACTTTCTCCGTGAACGACAACAAGCCGGGCATCATCCCGGTTGTTCTGAAACCGGGCCAGCCCCTGGGCAACATTGGTAAGGAATAAGCCATTATCGAGATGCTCGTAATCGAGCGTTAGAATATATTTCATTACTGGTTTTTTGTGTGTTGTAAGTTTTTTTTCAGGAAGTCGGATTTAAAGCTGTATGGTAACAGGTCGGAACTAAAGTGCCGGGATAGGGATCCATCCGAATGGTGGATGAAAACGGGGATTTGGGGCAGGTGCTCAATGATAACCTGCCTGCAGGCTCCGCAGGGGCTGCTGTATTCTCCGTGCCGGGTATGGAGATGCAGGGCCTTGATCGACGAAAGGTCGATCCCGCCGGCGATCGCTTTGGCAATGGCCGTGCGTTCAGCACAAAGCCCCGACTCCCAGGCGCTGAATTCAATATTCACACCCGAGACAAGGCCTCCGCTCGTTTCAAGAATTGTGGAAACCGGGAAGTTGGAATAGGGGGAGTGTGAACGGCCCAGTAGACGCTGCAGGCAATGGCTGATATCATCGTGTGAAGTGACGATCCCATCCAGCTCTTTGTCAAAATCAGGCTCAACAGAGTACTCGAGGTCCAGCTCCCGTTCCCAAAAATCGGTCTCTCCATCTGTTGATGGCGGTGTTCGGCGGTAGACTTTTGCCGGTTGTTCTCCCTCGCTTGTGCAAATTACCACGGCGCACTGCATTGCGGAGATGGTCAAGGGGAAGGAGATATTTTCAATTCTTACACCCGGATATAATTTCCCCGAGCGGCTTTCCAAAATAACAGCTGCAGGCTGCCCGGAGTAAGGAGTGTAGGATCGGGTTTCGAGCTCTTCCAACGTCATTTTACTGGTTGTCAATTATGGATGAAATAACGGCATCGGCCACGGCCGCCCTGATTTCACTGATGTTGTGGCCGTACGACCGGTGGGGATGCACCCGGTTGGCAAGAATAATAATTGCGAGGTCCCGTGCAGGATCGATCCAGATGCTGGTGCCGGTAAAACCGGTATGACCGAATGTGTTGTCACTGGTCAACGTTCCCGCCGAACTGAAACCGGTACTTTTCCGGTCAAATCCGAGTCCCCGCTCAGGATTGGCCGGCTGCGGGGCAGTAAAGGCTCGAATAACAGCATCGCTCAGGTACCTGCGTCCGCCATACGTTCCCCCGTTCAGGAGCATCTGTGCGTATACCGCAAGGTCGGTACCGTTGGAAAAAAGACCGGCATGCCCAGCCACTCCGTCCATAAAATAGGCCCGCTCGTCATGAACCCGGGCCCGGACGGTCTCTTTTCGAAAGACGGTGTCGATCTCCGTGGGAGGAATACGGTTGCTGATCCACTCTCCCTTTGCCAGGGGATTAAAGTAGGTGGAGTTCATCCCCATCGTGTAAAACATCTCCTGACGGATGAAGCGGTCGATCCGCCGGCCGGAGACTTTTTCTGCTATTTCGGCAAGCAGGATGAATCCCAGGTCGCTGTATTCGTACCTGCTTCCCGGCGAATAGATGAGAGGTTCATCCCTGACGGCCTGGATCAGTTGACTGCGTTCTTTCAGGGAATCGACATACACCCGAAACGGGGGCAGTCCCGAGTTGTGAGACAGCAGATGGCGAATCGTGATATTCTTTTTAGGTCCCGTATTGAATTCGGGAATATATTCGGCCACCCGGTCGTCAAGGTTCAATTTTCCGGTATCGACCAGTCGCATTACCGCTGTTGTGGTGGCAACTACCTTGGTCAGGGACGCCAGGTCATAGATGTCGGTGGCATTTACGGGGTTCAGCTTGTCATAGGTGTGATACCCGTATCCCTTCTGGTAGGCGATAATCCCGTCTTTAAGCACGGTTACCGTGCCGCCGGGAAAGGTAGAATCGAAAACAGCCTCCTGCATGATATGATCGATGCGGCGCAGGGAGTCCTTGGTAAAACCGGCGGTCCCCGGCTGATCTTTTCGGATAGTGGTTTGTGGAATTTCGATGCCCTGACCGATGACCGAATACCCCGGGATATCGATCGGCATCTTCCCGGTAACAGGGGAGGCCCCGAACAGGGCCGGTACAGTGTTTCGCACCTGTGCGTTTCGAGCCGACCACGCCATCACTTGTGCATCGGTTTGGGAAAGGTCTCGAACAATGTACGGATTCCCGAACGCCACCAGCAGGGAGGGTTTGTTCCCGGCCGCCAGCTGTTTTAAAAAATCGAACTGTTCGGAAGAGAGCTGCATGGGCTGGGCGGAACGCACGTAAATAAAGGAGCCTAGGATGATGAGATCAGCATTTCGGGCATTGTTCATGATCTCCTTTTTCTCTTCCTCGTTTGTTCGCCGGTCGTATACATGAAACTTGACGTTTGGATGATAGGTTTTGAGTTGCTCGGCAAAATAGGTGCCGGTCTCTCCCGAGATGTCGTCGGCGATAGAGATCGCCAGCACGTTCGGGTATTTGTAGGGGCGCAGGGGCAGCAGATCCTGCTCGTTTTTAATGACTGTGATCGACTTGCGGGCGATCTCATCCGCGATCAGCTGGTGCTCCGTAGTATGAATCTCCTTGTCGAGGCTGTCGATGTCAATAGTCCGGCTTTTAAAAAGTCCGTATTCCTTTTTCCATTCAAGCAGTTTTCGCACCGAACGGTCAATACGCTGCTCGGTGATACTTCCCCGGCGGACCGCCTGCTCTATTTCGTTGATTGCCGTCAGTTCATCGGGACTCAGCAGCATCAGGTCGGCCCCGGCGTGAAGGGCTTTGACAACAGTTTCGCCGGGAGAATACCGGGAAGAGATCCCGCGCATTTCCAGCCCGTCGGTGACCACAATGCCGTTAAAATTCAGTGAATCCAGCAAAATACGATCCAGCACCTGTTCATCCAGCGTGCCGGGGGTACCGTTGGAGTTGCCTATTTTTGGAAAAGCGATATGAGCACTCATGATGCTCGAAACTCCATGGTCGATGGCTGCCTTGAACGGGAGCAGCTCCAGGGTGTCCAGCCTGGAATAGGAGTGTGGTATGACCGGCAGGGAGAGGTGAGAGTCGACGTCGGTATCCCCGTGACCCGGAAAATGTTTGGCTGTGGCCACGACGCCTTCCGAGTGTACCCCGTCAATAAAGGCGTTACCAAAGGTAGCCACGGTTTGTGGATCACCTGAAAAAGAGCGCACGTTAATGACCGGGTTTTCCGGGTTATTATTTACATCGAGGACGGGAGCAAAGATCTGATGTACGCCCAGCGCCTTGGCCTCACGCGCAGTAATCTTTCCGGCCCAGTAGGCGTATTCCGGGTTCTGCGTGGCGGCAATTCCCATTGCGGGGGTCAGGTATGTCGAGCGGCGGACCCGCATCGCCGCCCCAAACTCCATATCCTGGGTTATCCAGAGGGGGAGTCTGCTGGCCCGCTGCAGTTTGTTGTGAAGCACGGCTTGTCCGTAAATATTACCGCTGTTGAAGATGATTCCGCCCACCTGGTATTTCCGAATCTTCTGTACAAGCTCATAATAGGTGTCACTGTCCTCATTGACAAAGTACCCGTTGGCGTGGGTAACAAAAAGCTGACCGATCTTCTCGCGCAAGGTCATTTCTTCCATCAGCGAATCGATGGTTACGGGACCGGAGACCAGGGATATTTCAGGTTTCGGTTTTCCGTCACCCTCTCCGTGGAGCTGCTGTTCCAGCACGCTTGGTTGCTCCATCGCCCCGGGTTGATCTGGCTGATTAACAGAGGGAGTCTCCCGGGTGGTGCGGCAGCTGACCAGCAATACCAGTACAGATAGGGAAAGGACTGTTATACGGGTGCTCCAATTTGATCCAACATTCATCAGTAACTTTTTTTCCAAATTTCCAATACGGTTAAGCCGGATCGACCCTCTTGCTGTAGCCTGCCGGTCCTCACTGCCTCTGACTGATATTGGCTGACAGTGGAACTACAAAGCGTCGAATACATGAGGTTTCGGTCCGGTTAAATTTTTGTTTACACAATTCCTGCGGTAGTGCTGAAAAGATCAATACTTTATACAGGTCTTTAACCATGAGCTACCAGCTCTTTGATGCGTAACATACGGCAAAGAGTTCAACTCTTGCAACGCTTGTCGGCCATGTTGATTATGGGGCTTCGGCCGGTAGTAGCCGCATGGTGCGGTAGACAGTCTCCTCAAAGAGGGTACTGTCCTGGTAAAGATATTTGTACTGGCCGTTGAGCCAGCTTTCCGTTTGATCTCCGTAATATTCCGATAGCATCAGCCCCGACTGGCCGGTAGGTGTTATCGAGAGCGTTCTGCTCATATTCGACAGGTCCACAACCCGGCGGATGGAGGGGCCGACAACCATCTCATAGGGATCGCTCCAAAGGTAGGACCCCTTGTTGATGCTCATTTTGTGTCCCCGTGCCGCATAGGGTCCTTTGTTCATCAGGTTCCGGACGATGAGCTTCAGCGCGCTGTTGGCATCCGGCTGTTCGGCCGCCTGACCAAAAAGCTGGGGTTTAAGTGTAACGGTATGGATATTTTCCCACCGCCACTCGTACGGCTCTTCGCCGAGCTCCGATTCCAGGTAATCCGTCGTCTCCCGCATCGTGTTTACAATCAGGTCTTCCCGCGTTTCAATGGTGTCGGTGTTAACATTATCGAAGAACGAGCTGTTTTGCCTGAGGGAACGAAACAGGATACGCGCGGGCAGCCCCGAAAAGCGGATGTAGTTGTTGTAGCCGGCTTCTCCCATCTCATCCTTAAACACATTTTCGTTGAGCCGAAGCATAAAGACATCGAGAATAGAAGCAGCCGTTTCGTTGGGTTCATACTGGAAATCCCAGTTTTCCAGGTAAGATATCACCGTATCGAAATCCTGGTCGGCATTTTGCAGTACGGGCAAGATCATGTTGGTGATCTGTTGGGCATAAATAGAGTAGGTGTCGAGCTGCATGGCCTGGAAAATTTGGGGCGAAAGGCGCTCATTTTGTGTCAAATACTGGCGGATTCGTTCATACCGGGCGTCGGGTTCCCAGTATATGGAGATATACCGCTCAGCTTCGCGAAGCTGTACAGGATTGTTGGCATTGGCAACCCAGCCAGACTCCGGGTTTACGGTTCGGGGCATCTCTTCGAACGGCACGTAGCCCTGCCAGTCATTTTCCGGCTTCCAGCCTTCGCGCAGTAATACCGGGTTACCACTGCGGACCGGGAGTCCGCCGAGGCTGTACATCGCGATATTTCCGTCCCTGTCGGCGTAGATAATATTCTGACCCGGAACCTTGAAATAGGGAAGATGCCGCTGAAACTCTTTGAATGACTGCGCCCAGTTGATGCCCAGCAGCGCATCCACCTCGTGGCTGACCTGCAGGGCCGTCCATTTCATGGAAATCACCTGCTCGCCAATGATCTGCTGGCCGGGATAGATTTCTGATATCACCGGTCCGTGTTTGGTCAAACGGCGGGTTAAGGTGGTATCATTGCTGTTTCGAACTTTTATCAGTTCACGTTGAATCTCAAATTCACGGTAGACCGGCTGACCGTCAAGCGAATCCACCAGGTACTGGTTTTCATCGTTGGGATTGACTTTTTCCAGGAAAAAATCGGTGTCATCCAGCATCACATTGGTGAGCGACCATCCCATAAAATCGTTTTGTCCCAGCACCAGGATCGGAGCCCCGGCCAGGGTGGCCCCGGAGAGATTCCGGCCGTTGAGATTGAGGTGCACCTCATACCATTTGCCGGGCATGCTGAGTCCCAGGTGGGGATCGCCCGCCAGCAGGGGATAGCCGGTCTCCGTCTTTTCGGAACTGACGGCCCAGGCATTACTGCCGGGACTGAATCCCTCCGATTTCAAAACCCGGCGAAGCGCAAGATCCCCCTCCAGCAACGCGAGCATCTTGTCGGAAGTGAGAGAGGCGGGAACTGAGGGCTTTTTGGCAGCTGTAAATTCATTGCTGGGCATCAATTCCCTGAACTGTGCCGGTTCCAGGTGCTTGCTGAGATAGGCCAGCGACAGCTCGTTCTTCCACGCAATATTCAGCTCCCAGGCTATCAGTCGTGCCAGTGCCAGCGAGTGGGTAACCGTCCACGGTATTGGTTCCATGTCGACCAGTGCGAACTCTAGCGGGAGTTGGTTCGGATGGGTTTTGACATATTGATTGACACCGTCGGTATATGACTGCAGGATCCGGCGGGTAGAGTCCGGCAGCTGTTGCTCGATTTTTTGGGCAATCTTCCAAAAGCCCAGCGTACGCTGAAAGAGGTCGGCCTCCACCAGGTCTTCCCCCAGGAACTCTGCCAGGCGACCCTCGGAAGCCATCTGCGTGAGGGTCATTTGCCAGAGACGGTCCTGGGCATGCACATAGCCCAGACTGTAGTAGAGGTCGTTGCGCGTGTCGGCATAAATATGGGGAACCCCGTAGTTGTCCCAGTGGATCTGAACCTCGCGGTCCAGTCCCTCCAGCGTATGGGTGGCCTGGTAGTCGGGCAGCGTCCGGTAGAACGTCCAGTAGATCCCCAGTCCCGTTATCCCGATTAACACGATCAGAATGAGCAGAAGAATTTTCAGAAAATTATTCATGGAAAAATTCGACGATAAAAATTTGTGGAAGAGAGCTTTGCAAAGTCCTCTGGAAATGTACGAAACAAAACTGTTTGATCAATGATCATGTGATATGCAACGCATTCCCAAAAAGGAGTAGATTGAGAAAGAACGGTTGCTACTCAATGTCGCATATAGCGGGTAGATATGTTAGTTTACAAAAGGGTAAATGATTCTTTCAGCCAATAAAGGAGAACCACTAATCAATAACAAGCGATGGAGATTAAGAAAGCAGCAGTTGTGGGCGGCGGAACGATGGGGAATGGTATTGCTCATGTATTTGCGATGAATGGGATCCCTGTTCACCTGGTGGAAACCTCCCGGGAGCTGGCCGAAAACGCCGTGGCAACCATTGAATATAACCTTGAACGGATGGTTGACAAAGGCAAGATCGATCCCGAAAAAAAGCTGGAGACGCTCAATGGCATCAAAACATTCACCGATCTCGCCAAAGGGGTAGAGCAGGTGAACCTGGTCGTGGAAGCGGTACCTGAGAATTTCCAACTGAAGAAGCAGGTATTTGCCGAAGTGGATGCTGCCACCGGTGAGGATGCCATTTTGGCCTCCAATACCTCATCCATTTCCATCACCCGGCTGGCGGCGACGATCCGCCGGCCAGACCGCTTCATCGGGATGCATTTTTTTAACCCGGTACCCATCATGACACTCATTGAGGTGGTCAGGGGACTTGAAACCAGCCAGGCTACCTATGATTCGGTAGAACGCATCGCCAGGGCGATCGACAAAACGCCGGTAGAAGCGAAGGATTCACCTGGATTTGTCTCAAACCGCGTACTGATGCCGATGATCAATGAAGCGATCTTCTGCGTGTATGAGGGCGTGGCCGATCCCGAAGATGTGGATGCGGTCATGAAGCTGGGAATGAACCACCCGATGGGCCCGCTGCGCCTGGCTGATTTTATCGGTCTTGATGTCTGCCTGGACATCATGGAGGTGCTTTACGAGGGATTTAAAGATCCCAAATACCGGCCATGCCCGCTGCTGGTGAAGATGGTGGATGCGGGCAGGCTCGGCGACAAAACGGGCGAAGGATTCTACCGGCACGATTGAAGTCTTCTTCAAAGATAGTCTCCGTCTTCTCAGTTCGTTTTCCCGATGGTATACTGGATTGTGACCGACGCCTCTAATATCACCGTCTGCTCGTACTGCATCAGGCTGGGACTGTCGGCGGCTTTCATGGCCATCGATTCCATCCGCTGGCCGGGATAGTACTGGCTCTCGTGGTAGTTGATGGATTTAATATCCCCGAGTACAACACCGGCTTCTTCGGCGATGATATCCACTTTGTTTTGAGCTTTGCGCATCGCCTGCCGAAGGGCCTCATCTTCTCCTTGCTGCTGGTCGGAGGAGAGAAAATTCCCGCTAAACTGGTCAAAACTGTGTTCAATAAGGGTTACCTGGATCTGCTCATATATTTCAAAATCCCTTAGAGCCAGGCTAACCTGCTGCTTGGTTTGGAAAATTTCTTTTCGCTCACGTTCTCCCCCGGGAACATACTCATCAGTATACCTTTTCTGGATCGAAATCGGCTGAAAACGGATCTGATCCTCGTTTACCTCATATCGGTCCAACAGGTCCACGAGCACTTTTTCGCGCTCTTTGTGTAGCTCATAAGCTTTTTGGGGCGTATCGGCTTCGGCATTAAGATTGATATTGAACTGGATGATATCGGCCGGGAGCTCTACTTCGCCACTTGCGGTTACCGAGATGATATTATCTTGAGGCTGTTGCGCCGGGGCGGGGGGGACAATAAAGTAAAAACTTAACAGGATCAGGAGGTAACGCATATCAATGGGTTTAGATGATTAGGGTTTGTAATCTAACGGGTTGCCGTCAAAATATAGTTTAAGGGAAAGAGAATTTCCTGACGCAGTGTTCGCCGTTAATATTTTTTTAACCGTGTTACTGGTTCCACTCCAACACACAATTGATGGGGTACTGACAATGTGAACAGGTAATAAGAGGGAAAAGAAAGCTCATCGTGTTTCCTGCTGGTTGCGATTAATTTTAACAGCCGGTTAATTTCCGTTTAAAACGATCGGTTTGTTCAACATCTTCGCCAGGTCAAAGAATGGTTTTCAGCTGGTCCCGCGAAATATTTCCCCCGCAGATAATGATGACGGTGGTTTTTCCCCGGAATAGTTCAATTTTCTTTAAAAAACCGGCTACCGCCACTGCCGCGGCTCCTTCCACAAGTTTGCCATGCTTTTCTATCATCATTCTGATTGCATCCTCGATCTCCTGTTCCGAGACCAGGATAAACTGGTCGACCAACTGCCGGCAAAGAGCGAATGTCATGGAATCGCGTTCAAATCCGCCGGCCGAGCCATCCGACAGCGTGGGGCTGGATGTCACCTCCTGATAGCGGCCGGCACGGACCGAGACTGCCATTTCCGGAGAGTTCTCCGGCTGGCATCCGATGATTTGGGTTCCCGGGAGATGCCTGGCAAAATAGCTCGCAACTCCTGAAATGAGTCCGCCGCCCCCGACTGTCGCCAACAGGTTGTCGATACCCTGTATATCCTCGAAAATTTCGATGCCGATCGTTCCCTGTCCACCGATCACCTGCCTGTCATTATAAGGCGATATATATGTCCACTGGTCCTGTTTTTCTGCCAGCTTTTTGGCATGCATCTCCGTTTTATAGGGATCATCACCATAATATTCGATATCTGCCCCGTAAGCCGCTATTTTTTCCACCTTTGCATTAACAGCAGTTTCCGGCAGGTAGACGCGGCCTTCGAGTCCGAGCAGCTCCAGGGACCGGGCAAATCCCAGGCCGTGATTGCCGGTGGAGGCGGTTACCGGGTAAAATGGCTGTCCTCTCTCTTGCAGCCACATCAGCTTGTTGAGGCTGCCCCGCGCCTTGAAGGACCCGGTGTACTGCTCGTTTTCCAGCTTGAGATACACTTCCCCATCGGCCAGTGACCCGAGCCAGCGAGACCGAATCAACGGGGTATGAAGAATATGGCTCCGTATCCGCTTGTTTGCAGCCTCGATTTCATTATAGATCTCCATCTGTTTGACCGTTTCGTTGAAACAGGCGTTTTATACCGGAGCTGCCGGCTGCTCTCCACAAGAAACGCATCCCCACTTCATGCACGAGGTATTGTAAACGACTTGTTAACCCGGGCGGGTCTGTACGCGGTTACCGCACGGCATTAATCGATTCCTCCAGTTTTTCGATGTAGATATCGATCTCTTCAGCCGTAATGATGATGGGCGGGATGATACGAATCACATTGCCCTTGGTACAGTTGGTGATAATGCCGCGCTTCAGCATTTCGGTAACGATATCTCCGCAATTGAAAGAGAGCTCAACGCCGATCATCAGTCCGAGTCCACGTACATCCTTGATCGCCCCGTCGAGCTTGTCAGCCAGTTCATTCAGTTTGTCGGTAAAATAGGCTCCTTTTTCGGCGGCCTGCTTTACGATCTGCTGCTTTTCCATCTCTTCAAGCGTGGCAAGCGCCGCCGCGCAGGCCACCGGATTTCCCCCGAACGTACTGCCGTGCATGCCGGTGTCCATCGCTTCGGCCACTTCTTCGCGGGCCAGGACCGCCCCGATGGGGAACCCGTTCCCGAGCGCCTTTGCAGAGGCGACGATATCCGGCTGAACACCGAAGTTCTGGTACGAAAACCATGCGCCCGTTCGACCAACGCCGGTTTGTACCTCATCCACAATAAAGGCGGCGTTGTGTGTGCGGCAAAGCTGTTCAATAGCGCTCATAAACTCCTGGGTGGCCACGTGAAGTCCGCCGGAACCCTGGATTACTTCCAGTATTATCCCGGAGGTGTTCTCGTCGAACGCCGCTTCCAGCGCCTCGATATCGTTGAATGGAATCTCCTTGAATCCCCCCAGCATCGGGTCAAAGCCCTCCTGGTATTTTTTCATTCCCATTGAAATGGTGGCGATGGTACGGCCGTGAAACCCGTTTTCCATCGTGATTATCTCGCCGTCTTTTCCATTTTTAGCCGCATATCTCCGGGCCAGTTTAACGGCGCCTTCCACCGCTTCGGCTCCGCTGTTGCAGAGGAATATTTTATCCATATCAAACAGCTCAGCCATCTTCTTGATGAGATCGGCCTGCTGTTTGTAGTAAAAAATGTTGGAGGCATGTATCAGCCGTTCAGACTGTTCCTGTATCGCCTTCACCACGCTGGGGTGGTTGTGTCCCAGGCTGTTTACCGCAATGCCGGCCAGGAAGTCGATATACTCATTTCCCTCCTCATCCCATACGCGGGTACCTTCTCCCCGTTCCATTACAATCGGGAGACGGTTGAAGACATTAAAATAATACTGTTCAGTGATTTCAGGAGTCTGTGATTCGGTCATTGTAATATTAATTTTTAGGCACTTTGTGAGCTTTCCCGCTTAAAATAAACAGTAAGAACTAAGAATCATACCCTAAATGAATTTTGATATTGAGGGACCTTTGCAGAACCTGCTATTTTGTTGGAAGGTGGTTGTACCACCTGATCTTATCAAACGGGAGTATACCCCTCAGAACGAAGAATTGAGGAAGTTGAAAATGCACTCTATTAAATTGCTACAGGGAGTGCGACTTAAGCGGTAAAATGTATATCGACAGCCTGGTGGTTCCTGCAGGGAAAAGCCCGGAAAAATAAACCTGAAAAGAGTATATCACGCAGGCAATAATGGATAAATAATTGGATGAAAGGAGGGGGGGGGATATAAGGAGAAAAAACGACCCTTTTGGTATTGAAAATAGGTGTAGAGAGTAGGGTGGAATTTACTTTGGGATTAGGCAAGGGATACCTCGAGGGTACACAGTGTAAGCTGGTTCATTGGAAACACATTTCACAAAATTTTTAATGCTGGCCGCCAGGACGGAATTAGGAAATGATGGGCCCATCCATACAGAAAAGTGCAGGGATGAAGAGGTCACATTAAAGTTTTTGGGGTGATAATCTACCGGATCGGCATTTTGTCATGAGAAAAAGAAATAATAATGTAAGAAAGCTGTAGCTGATTGTCCGACAATGAGTTGGCGTCATGAGTTACCAGCTGGGTCATATCCCTGGAAAAGAGAGTCAAAAAATCTCATTAATTGTATTGTCAAATGGGAAAATATGGATAGATATATTATATATAACTATATGCTGCACATAAGATTAATGTATTTATATATAGAAATTTTAAATATGTATGAGTAGATGTTTTGTGCGTGACTTAAATTATTTAGGCAAGAAAAATAAGTTCAAATATTTGCTGTTAACTTTTACGTTAGGGGCCAGTATAAGTGATTGTTTATCAATGGGTTATAAGCACCTCCATGATCGATATGCTTGTTTTGGCACTCAGGGAAAGTCACCTAAATAATTTAGGTGAATATGGAAAGAGTCGGAATGAGACGATTTGACAGCAATTATAATGAGTATATAAGTTCATGAGCGCCATTACTTTATAGTTTATGCATAAATTATACTTTATGTTATTTGCCGCTTTTTAGAGTCACTTGCGGGATAGCTCACCGCGGAAAAGGTGAAAATAGTGCTACGGTTTGAACAATATCGAGGTATGGTGTTTGCGCTGTCAGAGGGGGGATATAAAAAGGCTGCCGAAAAGAAAACCGGCAGCCTTGCAGCAGAAATATTCAGATAAAAATGGAAGCTAGTTTAACTATATCGGAGTAGTTATCTGCTCCGCTTTTTTGGAGATCAAATCTCAGTCAACGAGCGACAATCCGATGCGCCCCCGTTCCAGGTCCAGTGATACAATTTTAAGCTCCAGGATATCGCCAACCGCTACCACATCGTGGGGATCTTCAACCTTGCGATCGGCCATTTTTGAGATGTGCAGAAGTCCATCCTGCTTGACACCGATATCGACGAAAGCCCCAAAGTCTACGACGTTGCGGACGGTTCCCTGCAGCACCTGTCCCTCACTCAGGTCTTCCATCTTCATCACATCGTCGCGCAGTACGGGCTTGGGCAGTGATTCCCGCGGATCGCGTCCCGGTTTTTGGAGGTTTTCGATAATCAATTCTAGCGTCGGAACGCCGACGCCAATCTGTTCGGCCACCTCCTCCTTATTGATATTATCGAGCTTATCGGATATAGCCTTGTGTTGCTCTTTCAAGTTGGTCAAGTTAATATCAAACAGATTGCATAATTTTTCCGTGGCCTCATAGCTTTCCGGGTGGATGGCGGTATTATCCAGCGGGTTGTCTGATTCCGGGATACGCATAAAGCCGGCCGCCTGCTGGAAGCGGAAATCGCCGACCCCACGGATCTCCCGGATCTCTTCTCGGCTGGAGAAGATGCCCTCGTTTTCCCGGTGCTGTACAATGTTTTTGGCAACGCGAGAGGTCAGCCCCGATATGTGAGAGAGCAGTGGTGCACTGGCCGTGTTCAGGTTAACGCCCACCTGGTTTACACAGCTCTCCACCACATCGTCCAGGGATTGCGCCAGCTGGTACTGGTTGACGTCGTGCTGGTAGAGGCCCACCCCGATCGATTTCGGATCTATTTTGACCAGTTCTGCCAGGGGGTCCTGCACGCGGCGGGCGATGGAGATATTCCCGCGCTGGGCCGCTTCCAGGTCGGGAAACTCTTCGGCGGCGATCCTGGAGGCCGAGTATACCGAGGCCCCGGCTTCGTTGACGATCATGTAGTTCAATTCTTCATCTGGATTTTCCTCCTTCCGTTTCTGAATGAAATCGGCGACAATCTGCTCAGTCTCACGGCTCGCGGTTCCGTTGCCGATAGCGATCAGGTTGACGCCGTACTTGTCGATCAGGCGGGAAAAGACCTCTTCGGCCTCAGCCACTTTGTTTTGTGGGGGAGTGGGATAGGTGGTGGTCCCCTCCAGGTATTTGCCGGTTTCGTCGACCACTGCAACCTTGCAGCCGGTGCGGTAGGCGGGATCGATGCCCATGACTACCTTGTGGTCGAGCGGAGGCTGCATAAGCAGGTTGGAGAGGTTGGTGGCAAAGGTTTCGATGGCGTGCTCGTCCGCTTTTTCGGTGAGCTGGTTGCGCAGCTCGCGCTCCAGGGAGGGAAACAGCAGGCGCTTGTAGGCGTCTTCCACCGCATCCTGGATGTGGGGTACGAAGATGCTCATCTCATTGTTGATGACGACATCATCGATATTTTCGAGCGTGATGTCATCCCACAGCTCAACATTCACAAACAGGATGTTTTCGCGCTGACCGCGGTTGATCGCCAAAATTTGGTACGGCTTCAGGTATTTGGCTTTTTGTGAAAACTCGTAGTAATCCTCAAAGTTGGTTCGTTCCTCGACATCGGGGTTTTTCTCTGTTTTGATGACAGCATGCTCGCGGAAAATATCGCGTAGCTTGTCACGGACTTCCGGCGATTCGTTAATCCATTCCGCCACAATATCGAGTGCGCCGTCCATCGCCTCCTCGGCCGATGTTACTTCCTGTTCCTCGTCCACAAACGTTGCGGCGTGCTCCATCGGGTCGCCCTGCACGATCTCCTGTGCCCAGATCAGTTCGGCGAGCGGTTCGAGCCCCTTCTCCTTGGCCATGTCGCCCCGGGTGCGCCGCTTGGGTTTGTACGGCAGGTACAGATCCTCAAGCGTGTTCAGGTCGGTACACGCTTTGATTTTTTCTTCGAGCTCGTCCGTCAGCTTGTCCTGGTCCTCAATTGTTTTCAGGATCGTTTGCCTGCGATCTTCCAGCGTGTGGTGGAACTCCAGCTTGTCGCGGACATTCCGAATCTGTTCCTCGTCAAGTCCGCCGGTGGCCTCCTGGCGATAGCGCGCCAAAAACGGGACAGTGGCCCCGTCAGATAAAAACTGGGCGACGGTGCCCACCTGCTTCGGTTTGAGACTTAATTCACTGGCGATATTCTTGTGGATTTGTGCTTCGGTCATACGGGTTATTCTAAATTCTTCTAAATTCTGACTTCTGGTTTCTGAGTCCTATATTTCGCATGCTAAAATAACCACACTAATACTTTTTGCATACATGGATTTTGATTTAACAACGATGCACGAAGCGGCGATCGAGATTGCCCGGAAAGGGGGCGACCACAGCTTGACCTACTTTCGGGACACCGTGGAAGTGGAGTACAAAAAAGACGCCTCTCCGGTGACTGTAGCCGACCGGGAGACGGAAGAACTGATGCGGGATGAGATTCAGCGTCAATTCCCGGGGCAGGGGATTGTCGGTGAAGAGTTTGAGAACAGCAACCCCGGGAGCGATATTCAGTGGATCCTGGATCCGATTGATGGAACGCTGTCATTTATTCACGGGGTTCCCTTTTATACTACGCTTGTAGGAGTAACGTACAAGGGAGATCCCAAAATAGGCGTCATCTATGCACCTGCGCTGGATGAACTCTGTGAAGGAGCCGAGGGGAGAGGGACCAGGCTGAACGGGAAACCCTGCTTTGTGCGCTCTAACAAAAACCTGGCTGAAGCCAGTTTTTTGTCAACCGATGTGACCACACCCGCTGAGCATGGCTACCGTGAACCGTTTTCGGAACTTCTGGCCTCAACCCGTGTACACCGAACGTGGGGAGATGCCTACGGTCACATGATGGTAGCGACCGGTCGGGCGGACCTGATGTTCGACCCGGTACTGAATATTTGGGATGCGGCCCCGTTATTAACGGTGGTTCGCGAGGCCGGCGGTATTTTTAGCGATACGGCGGGCCGTGAGACGATCGAAACCGGCAACGGCTTTTCTTGCAGCAAGGCCCTTTATCCTTCAGTGATTGAAATTTTTAAAAAATATTCCAACAAATAATATATGCGTTCTGATAAAATTCGAATGTTCTGCCTGTTAACATGGGCTGCTCTCTCATTTACTTTTCTTTCCGTCAACGCGCAGTCGCCGTCGTTCGACTACCTGCGCCATCCCAAACTTGATTTCAGTTTTAATCACCTGGCACTGGAATTAAATATTGATCCGGAAGAAAAGCTGCTGGTGGGGCAGGCTACCTACGAAATTGAAGCCAATATCGGGGGTGTTGATTCTTTGGTACTGAACGCCGCCCACATGGATATCCGGGCCGTCTTGGCAGATGGCAAAGAGGTGCCATACCGGCTGGGTAACGATTCCCTGTTTGTAGCGCTGGGAGAGACCACTGAGCCAGGCAGCCGCTATTCAGTTGAGATTTTATATGAAACCTCTCCCAAATTTGGAGTCCATTTCGAACCCGATGGTAGCGTGTGGTCCTCCTCGCTGCCGTTGACCACGCGACACTGGCTGCCGGTAGCCGATCATCCGCGCGTTACCTTTACCACGGATATCACCCTGGCTGTGCCGGGCAACTTTACGGCCCTGGCGCCTGGCAGAACCGGTACTGAAGCGATCACCTCGGTTGAGGAAAAACAGGTGCAGTGGCAGAGCCGCCGGCCTGTTCCGGCTTCTGCTCTTTGGTTCGCCACCGGCCCGTTTACAACTGCAGAAACATCATTTGGAATCAAGCAGATTCGGGTTTCGGGAGATACCGTCGTGATGGACCGATCCGGCAAAAAGCTCCTTGAGTCGGCATACCAAATCCTGGATCGTACCGAAAAAGCGTTGGGCGTTGAGTATCCCTTCGAAACTCTCAATATCATGTTGATGGATGACCATCGCTGGGAGAGCAAACCATATGCGGCGGGAGCCGTCTTCCTTTTTGCCAACAGGGGCGGCCTGCAGGCGCAGCTCCGGCGCGGCATCCTCGCGCAGTGGTACGGCGTGCACCAGCGAGAGGAACAGTGGTCGGATGCGGAAGCGATGAACCTGTACCAAACGGTGTTGAACCAACAGCTGGCGGAGGGGACCGCCTCGATTGCAGACCAGGCAAATCCGGCCGCCTCGATAAATCCCTATCACGCATTTAGTGTAAAACGCTGGAACCGGTGGCAACAGTTCTACCAGCAGTGGGAAAATACTACATGGAAACAGGTCGTTGAGCAAAGCCTGGACAGCGAGCCGGCAAGTGGAGGCGGAGTTAAAACCTGGAATGATTATGCGGACAGCTGGTATCAACAAAGCGGGCAGCCCTGGTTTAGTCCACCACAGTTGATCGTAAACCAGGAAACCGGCGAACAGGATTCAATTATTTATCGGGTTGACTACCAGTATGATGAAACCAGCGGGGAACTGGTCCTGAATTTTGAGGCGCAGGACTCCGTGGTAAGTGAACTGATCACGCTTCCCCTGGTGGAACACACCATGCAGGGCGCCGATACCCTCGAGGTCACATTCACCGGCAAGAGTGATTCCATCATGTTAAACCTGGATCCACTGGTCTCCTATGTCACCATCGATGGGTCCGCCCGGGAAGATATTACACTCATCGAATATAAGCCGATACCATTTGTGCTGAGCCAGCTCCGAAATGCCGAGTCGTCTGACGAAAAAGTGGCTGCGGCGCACCAGTTGGCGAATCATTCGGATAATCCGGACCTGCAACTCGCTATTAACGATCTGCTTGAGCAAGAGCAGCCCCCAACGGTCAAAGCCGCCCTGCTCTACTCGATGGGAGAGATAACGAAGGGAGCGACCGGAACAGAACAGCAATTTATTGAGGCTCTGAACGAAGATCATGCAGCTGTTCAGGAAGCGGCAATCCGAGCCCTGCGATACTACCAGGGGAACGACCAGGTGATCCAAACTATCCAGCGCACAGCGCTCCAAAGCGACTCGGTATCCCTGTTCAGGCAGGCAACGAATAGCTTGTTTGCTGTTGTAGACTCTTCCGATACCTCAACACTGAACAGGTTTTCGCAGCAGGTAATGAGTGAAGACAGTACTGGCAACAGGGCTGTTTTTGTGTTCCGGAAACTGGCCCGGCAGGAGTTGGCCGATTCTGAAGTATTGGTTAAAAACCTGGTTCTGTTGACCGGCCACAATTATGATTTTCCGGTTCGGGCCGCGGCACTTGAGATATTAAAAAAGGTGGATACCAGTGAGAATGAGTGGAGCAGCCGTATTGAAACAATGCTTGCTGACAGTGATCCACGTATTCGATTTTTAGCCGTACGTGCTGCCGCCGACCTTGAATTCATAGATGCGGAGAATATATTGGGAGAGCGCTTGCTGGATGAGTATGACGGCCGCGTTTTTTATGAAATGCAGAAGATCGCTGGCGGACGTTGAGCACTTAAACAGCTGGCCATATGCTCACGCCCTGATCCACTTCATTAGCTCTTTAAAGCTGGCGCTTTTGCCGTAATTCAGAATACCCACACTGTAAATTTTGGCGCTGAGCCACAACAAACCCCAAAAGGTGGCGAGCATCAAGATAATTGAAAGGCCGATGTGCCAAAAAGGGACGTCGGTAATGGCGACCCGGGTAATCATTATAATCGGGGTGAAGAAGGGGATGAGTGAGCTGATAACCGACAGGCCGCTGTCGGGGGCTTCCATCACCCTGAACAACAGAAAGTAGGCGATGAAGATCGGCACCATTACCGGGAACATAAACTGCTGCGTATCGGTCTCCGAGTCGGCCGCCGAACCGATGGCGGCAAACAGGGTGCTGTAGATAAGGTAACCCAGGATCAGGAATACAAAGAAGAGGACGATCAGCGACGGCTCAATAGCCGGCACCTCAAAGAGAGAAGGGTCTGGGGCCGGCCCGGCTCCACCGGCTGCTTCCAGGTTTTCTGTCTGGGTCTGCATAAACATGCCGGCCACAGGTCCAGCAATCGAAGCCAGTCCCAGGCCTGCTGCAATCCATATTGCCACCTGGGTGACAGCCAGCGCGCCGACGCCCACAATTTTTCCGCACAGAAGCTCAATCGGTTTTACCGAAGAGGTTATGATCTCAATAATGCGGCTGGTCTTTTCTTCAATAACGCTCCGGGTCAAAAGTCCGCCGTACCCGGTAACGATACCAAAGATCAGCAGCCCCATAGCCATTCCGATACCGGTCAGCAGCCCGATATTGTCGTCCGTTTCAACGCCCTCCTCCGTTAGCCTGCGGCTCTGCAGGCCCGGCCGACTCTCATAAATCTTTTTCACCTCGTCAGAGACGTTGGCGCGTTCCAGCCGCTCCTGTCGGATCACCTCCCGCACATCGTCCCGCAGGTTCCCTAAAAACTGGAGCCCGCCGCTGCCGCCGTATACAAGCTCGGCGTTTTTGTCAGATTCAATATGTTCTTCACTGAAGACGATAAACCCATCAATTTGTTCACGTACCACGCGCGACCGGAGTGTGTCAATGGGAACAGAGCTCGCATCCTCATACCGTTCCTCATTCAGCTCCAAAAGGCGGGGAAGCAGCACTTCCGTGCGATCCACGATGGCGATGGTGTGCTCCGACTCGGTATCCCACACGGCGATGGCCACGGCGATCCCGATGAATGCGACCATTCCCAGTGGAATCAGGATTGTGGTCAGGATAAACGCTTTGCTTTTTACGCGGGTGATATATTCCCGCTTAAGCACCAGTAAAATTTGACGAAAATCCATAGCTGTTAATGTAAATCCTGCGGGTTGATATTATCTTCACCTACGGTGGAAATAAAAATTTCGTTCAGCGAGGGTTCCACGCGTTCAAACTTGTAGATTTCGGCATGCTCCATGGCGATCTCAAGAATGTGCCGGGTGTCCTGGCCATCCAGCACGCGTATTTCAGCAAAGTTGGTCGAACGGTTATTGATGCGCACGTCGTCAAGGGTATCGAGGAAGGAGGGGTCACCCCGGAATTCAAGATTGACGGTGTTTCTGCCATACGAGGCTTTGATCTCGCGGAGGTCTCCCTTCAGGACCGCCCGGCCCTTGTTAAACAGGCAGATTTCGTCGCACATCTGTTCCACCTGCTCCATGCGGTGGGTCGAGAACAGGATCGTCTTCCCTTTGTCTCGCAGTTCAATGACGATCTCTTTCAGCATCTCGCTGTTGATGGGATCGAGTCCGCTGAAGGGCTCGTCGAAAATATAGATATCGGGATCGTGCGCTATGGTGGCGATAAACTGGATTTTCTGTGACATCCCCTTGGAAAGCTCACCGACCTCCTTGTTATACCAGTCTTCGGCCTCAAACCGTTCCAGCCAGTATTTGATCGCCTGCCGGGCCTGCCCGCGCGACAACCCCTTGAGTTGTGCCAGGTAGAGCAGCTGTTCGCCCACTTTCATCTTTTTGTAGAGACCCCGTTCCTCCGGCATGTAGCCGATCAACTTCTGGGTTTGCGGACTCACCTCCCGGTCGTTGATTTTTATCGATCCGCTGTCAGGGATCAGGATATGGTTGATCATCCGTATGCAGGTCGTCTTTCCGGCCCCGTTGGGGCCCAGAAGTCCGAAGATGCGCCCCTGGTGAACCTCGAAGGAGACATTCTCAACGGCGGTTGTGTTCCCGAATGACTTGGTTACGTTTTCGACATCTATTATGGCCATCGCTGTGCATTTTGTGCATGAATTCCCCGGTGAACATAATATTCTGAAAGTTTATAAGAAAGATTTTGACTGGCATTTAAAGATTTGATTACTTGATGAGCGAGTGATGGGTACCGTTTCAACTGAAAGAATAATCTACTATCGGGATAAGTGATATGAATATTATCCACCTTAGTGCGGAGTGTTATCCAGTGGCAAAAGCGGGGGGGCTGGCAGATGTGGTTGGCTCGCTGCCCAAATACATGAAAAAGATGGGGGTGGAGGCCAAGGTTGTCATGCCCAGGTACGCAACCGACTGGATTCATGAGCATCAATTTGAAACTGTGTTTGAGGGAGATACCCCTCTAGGGGCAGGGCAGTTTCACTATAAAATTCAACGGGAAAAAAAGAACACGCTTGGCTTTCCGCTGTACCTGGTGGATATCCCTGAGCGGTTTGACCGCCCCGGCATTTATATCGATCCATACAGCGGCCACGGATACTGGGATGAGCTCGAGCGCTATATGAGTTTTCAACTGGCTGCGCTCGACTGGATCCACTACAGCGACGAAGATCCCGACCTGTTGCACTGTCATGACCATCACACCGCGCTGGTTCCCTTCATTATCACGCGCTGCCACCGGTATCGGGGCATGGAAGATATTCCCACCGTGTTGACGGTGCATAATGCGGAATACCAGGGCGTATACGACCGCGGCGCGTTTTCACTACTTCCCTCGTTCAACTACTCGGAAGTGGGACTGTTGGACTGGGACGGAAAATTCAACTGCCTGGCTGCGGGGTTGAAATGCTGCTGGAAGATTACGACTGTTTCTCCCAGCTACATGGAGGAGCTGAGTAAGGACGGGGATTTAAGCCTTCTCTATCACAGCGAGCGCCACAAGTCGGTCGGCATTCTGAACGGCATCGATACCGATGTGTGGAATCCCAAAACGGATCCCTACCTGGAAAAAAATTATACGCTCAAGACCCACCGAAAAAGCAAGCTGAAGAACAAAAAGGCGCTTTGCGACCAATTTGACCTGAATCCGGACTATCCGCTCATTTCGTATATTGGTCGTTTGGCGCACGAAAAAGGAGCCGACCTGCTGCCCGACCTGTTTAGCCATTTCCTGGCAAGCGAGCAGAGTGTCAACTTCATGCTGCTGGGTACGGGAGATCGGTACCTCCATGAACGTTTTAACCAGCTAAACAGCCGTTTTGTAGGCTTTTTTGATGCCGCGCTCGATTACAATGAAGCACTCGCGCACCTGATCTACGCGGCGAGTGACTTTATTATCATGCCCTCCCGGGTGGAGCCGTGCGGGCTGAACCAGATGTACTCCATGCGATATGGAACGGTACCAATAGTGCGAAAAGTAGGTGGGCTTAAAGACACCGTCAAGGATATTGGTGACGAGGGGGGATACGGGATCACGTTTTACGACTTTACGCATCACGCCGCCGCCGAGGCTGTTCAGCGCGCCCTCTCGCTCTACAGCGACTCCAAAGGAATGAATGCGGTCAGAAAGACCATTATGAAATTAGACTTTTCTTGGGAAAACTCTGCAAACAAATACCTTGAACTTTACAGGGAGCTGATCAATGACTAGAACATATAGTAAATTCAATAAACATCGACCGGTAATTTCAGTAATTCTTGGTGGGGGACAGGGGACCCGCCTGTATCCACTTACTAAAATGAGATCGAAGCCGGCCGTCCCGATCGCCGGAAAGTACCGATTGGTGGATATTCCAATCTCAAACTGTCTGAATTCGGGATTTCGACGAATTTATGTGTTAACTCAGTTCAATTCAGCTTCGCTGAATCGCCATATCAAGAACACCTACAATTTTGATGTGTTCAGCAGTGGATTTGTCGATATCTTGGCCGCCGAGCAGACTCCCGAAAGTAAAAACTGGTATCAGGGTACGGCCGATGCGGTGCGACAGTCGCTGCACCACATGGAAAACCACCGCCATGACCACGTATTGATTCTCTCGGGCGACCAACTCTACCAGATGGACTACAGCAAGATGTTGAAGCAGCATGAAGAGACCGATGCAGACTTGACGGTGGGCACCATCCCGGTAATAGCTGAAGATGCTACCGGATTTGGTATTCTAAAGACCGATGAAAGCAAGGAGATATCCAGTTTCGTAGAAAAACCGGACCGCGATGAACTCGACCAATGGCAATCCAAAACGGATGAAAAGTTTGCAAGTGAGGGGCGCCATTATCTGGCATCGATGGGAATTTATATTTTCAAGAAAGAAGTTCTGCAGGAGCTTTTCGATGGAATGCCTGATGCCACTGATTTTGGAAAGGAGATTATACCAAAAGCTATAAACAGTGATCTGAATGTGCGCAGCTACGAGTTTGATGGTTATTGGACCGATATTGGGACGATAAAATCATTTTTCGAGGCCAATATCGAGCTGACTTCTGAACTCCCGGCATTCAACTTTTATGACAATGAAGATTTTATCTATACTCGTGCCCGCCTGCTGCCGGCCTCAAAACTCTCCGGAACTACGTTCGATCACTCCGTTCTTGCGGAGGGATGTATCATTGAAGCGAGTCGTATTGAGCGTTCTGTCATCGGTATACGCTCGCGCATAGGGCGGGGAACCAGCGTAGAACACTCCATCATCATGGGGAACGATATTTTTCAATCACAGAGAGAGATTGAAGAGGGGACGACCGAGCATCCCCCGATGGGTATCGGGCAGCGCTGCTTTATCAGTAATGCCATCATCGACAAGGATGTGCGGATAGGCAACGATGTGCGAATTGCCGGGGGCGATCACCTGGACGACGGAGATTACGGCAACTACCACGTGGTGGATGGCATCGTCATCATACCGAAAGAAGCCGTAATTCCCGACGGCACCAAAATTTGAATTTGCACCTTGTCGGAACTCAACACTGAAAATGCCGGGTCGTGAGATTCGGCATTTTCTGGTTTGGTGAGGTGAAATTTATTCTGAATCGCCGGTTGTCCCGCGGATCTGCATGTGGCGGAGGCGTTTTATAGAGCCTCGGTTATGATGAACTCGGTAGGAAGAATTCTGCGGGCCTGGAAACACGGGCGGGGAGAGGAGCAGGCGGCAGAACCATTTTCCCCACTTTGATTCCACCGCTACTTGGCTTAAATTCCCACCGAATATAAATAACGGTGAATCGCTCTTGCGTTAATCCAACAGGACGTTGCAAAACCGTTGGTTTGCCCAATCCCGGTATGGTTGCGAATTCAAAAACCACATCTGCATAAGATAAACTGCGGTTTTGAATTCGCCCAGCTGGACAAAACTGCTGGTTTTCCAATGCCCTCTCCAGAGCGATTCCCGGGCGCGTGGCCACCTCCCGGAACATCGGTAATACTTAACCCTAGTTTGGATCTCCATGATTGTCGATCTTCTCAAACCCGAGTTCGATGAACTGATCAAAAATAAAGATTGGGTCGCGCTGAAGGACATTCTGAACGATGTGCCGGCGGTGGACGTGGCGGAGCTGCTGGAAGAGCTGGAAGCCCAGGTGGCGATTGTCATCTTCCGGCTGCTTAAAAAACAGAAAGCCGCGGATGTATTTACCTACCTCAGCTCCCAAAAGGGAGTGGAGCTGCTCGAAGTGTTTACCGCCCAGCAGCTCAGCGAGGTGATGTCGAACCTGGAGCCGGATGAGCGCGTGGCCCTGATGGAGGAGCTGCCCGGTCACCTCACCCAGCGGGTGATGAACTCCATGAAGACCGACGATCGCAAGCTGGTGCAGAAGCTGCTCGGCTACCCCGAGGAGAGCGTGGGACGGCTGATGACCCCGCGGTACGTCAAAGTGCGCAGAGACTGGACCATCCGGCAGAGCCTGGAGCATATCCGCAAGTACGGGCACAGCGCCGAAACGGTGAACGTGATCTACGTGGTGGATGAGCACGAGCACCTGATCGACGATCTCCGCCTCAACCAGCTGATTCTGGCCGATCCGGAGGCCACGATAGCATCGCTGATGGATGAGTCGTTTGAAGCGCTTTCGGCCTTTGAAGACCAGGAGGACGCGGTAAAAATGCTCAGCAAGTACGATCGCGTGGCGATGCCGGTGGTCGACTCCGACGGCATCCTGGTGGGCATCGTAACCGTGGATGACGTAATCGACGTAGCCGAGGAGGAGACGACCGAGGATATGCAGCTGATGGCCGGGATGGATGCGCTGGACGACTACTACTCCCAGACCTCCGTCAGCGAGATGGTAAAAAAGCGGATTGGATGGCTCGTCATCCTGTTTATGGGGCAGATGTTGACGGTTACCGCCATGGCAACCTACGAAAGTGCCCTGGCCGCGGCGGCGATGCTCTCCTTTTTTATACCCATGATTATTTCAAGCGGCGGAAACTCCGGCTCCCAGGCGGCTACTCTTATCATAAGAGCGCTTTCCACCGATGACATCAACCTGGAGGACTGGAATAAAGTACTGAAAAGGGAGTTTCTTTCCGGAGCCCTGCTGGGCGGGCTGATCGGGCTGATGGGATCTGTGGTTATCGCGGCCTGGATGATGTTCCGCGGGGAACTGTTTTCGCTTGGCCTGGTACTGCAGGCCCTGACGGTGGGGTGCAGCCTGGTGGGCGTGGTATTGTTTGGGAATTTAAGCGGATCGATGTTACCTTTTTTAATGTCGAAGATGGGACTCGATCCCGCTGTTACCTCGGCACCGTTTGTGGCTACACTTGTGGATGTCACCGGGATTATTATCTACTTTTCCATCGCTCTTCTGCTCTTGCAGGGGGTGGTATTATAACTTGCAAGATGACAAGAATTACCCGTTTTATCGGTAATGCCCAATAGAAAATTTTAAATAATAGTGAACAGATGAAGCAATATTTAGACCTGGTCCGTAACGTGTTGGAACACGGAGTCCGTAAAGAAAATCGTACCGGCATCGACACCATTTCCAGTTTTTCCGAGTTTTACAAGGTGGATCTCTCCGAGGGATTTCCGCTGCTGACCACCAAGAAAGTCTATTTTCGGTCGGTAATCCTGGAGCTGCTGTGGTACCTGCGGGGCGAAGACCATATTCGCTGGCTGCGAGATGAAAAGGACTGCCACATCTGGGATGCCTGGGCCAATGAGGACGGGCACGTGGGGCCAATCTACCCGGTGCTGTGGCGGAACTTTCCCTATTTTGAGGAGGAAGAGCTCAGTTTCGAGGGCAATGCCTCCGACATTGTCCAAACCCAGCTGATAAAGAAGGAGTTTGACCAGGTGCAGCGGGCGATCGACATGCTGAAGAGCAATCCCAACAGCCGCCGGATCGTTGTGAGCGCCTGGCATCCCGGTCTGCTGAAAAAGATGGCGCTGCCGCCCTGCCACCTGATGTATATTTTCAACGTGGCGGACGGGAAGCTGAACTGCCACCTTACGCAGCGTTCCGGTGACATTGCGCTCGGCATCCCGTTTAACCTGGCGTGCTACGCCGCGCTTACGATGGCGATTGCCAACGAAGTAGGGCTGGAGTACGGCACGTTTGCCCACACCATCGTGGATGCTCACATCTATGAAAACCATATTGACGGGCTGAAGGAGCAGCTAACCCGCGAGCCGCGGAAATTGCCCCGCCTGGAGATCGCCGACAAGCCGGTGGATGAGTTGACGTTCGAGGACTTCCAGCTTCACGGCTACAATCCGCATCCCTCCATCAAGTTTGAGGTGGCCGTATGAAGTTGGTGCTGATTGCCGCACACGATCCCAACCTGGTGATAGGCAAAGACGGGGACCTGCCGTGGCATTACCCGGAAGATATGAAGCACTTCAAGGAAACCACGATGGGGTACCCGGTGTTGATGGGACGGGGGGAGTTTGAAGAGCTCGGAGAAAAGCCGCTGCCCGGCCGCGAAAATGTAGTGCTCAGTCGCAGCAGAGATTATGATCACGTGCCTGCTTTCAACACGATTGACAAGGCACTCGAATACCTAAAAGACTTTGAGTTGGTGTATGTTATAGGGGGAGGAGAAATCTACCGGCAGACGATCGGACGGGCTGACAAATTAGTAATTACGAAGATCCACAAAGAATACGAGGGAGACACTTTTTTCCCGGAGTACCGTGATGATATAGGAACAAAATGGAGAGAAACCAACCGGGAAGAGCACGGGGAGTTTACCATCGTAGAATATGAACGTATCTGAGGTGCTCCTTGGAACGATAAACACAACCCTCCAACGAGTGTATAACGCTCCAATTTAGATCCGAACGGGTTCGTTATTTAGTTCTTTTCCTTTTTAAAATCTTCTATCACCTGCGGCATTTTCTGGGCGATGAATTTGTGGTATTCATACATCTCATGCAGCCGGTCGATCTCTTTGTGGTCGGCGTTTTCCAGGTATTCGGAGGCCAGGTCCCGCAGCGAAAACACAAATTCAAGATGATTTTCCATAACCTGCCGCCAAGCATCATCCACAAGCCTGAAATAGACCTGGCGCTCTCCCGGTTTGCGCACTTTTTCGATAAAGCCCACCTGCAGAAGCAAACGCGTCATATTACTGACCGAAGCCTTGCTGACCTGCAAATTTTCCACCAGGTCTGAAAATGACTGCTCCGGTGGTTCACAAATGATGAGCCACCCGATAATCTGGCCTGCTATTCTGGGATGGCCGTTTTCTTCAAAAATCAAGCTGAAATTTTCAGTAAACTTCAGCTTTTCTTCATTTATTTCTTGGTCTGTATCTTCCATGTATTAGAACTGTATCTTAAGAAGTGAAAAAGCAGTTAAAACCAGGCGTTCCAGGATATCTGTTTTGAACCTCCGAATTTGAGCTTCTGTATTTTTCGGACAAGGTAATTATCGGCGGTTGTAGCAGAGAGCAATTGCCGGGGATATTTCACTCGCCGCGATACTCAAGACCCTGCAGCAGTATAACAAAAAAATGGTTCAATTTTGGTTGAGGGAAGCTGGATCAGAAGGAGGATACTTCTAGACCGGCGCCTTATTTGTTTACCATCCGTCCATCGGTGATAACCACCAGTCCCGGCATAATCACTTTGCCGGAGACATCCGTGATATCGGCATTATCGGGAATATCAAGCTCACCGGCTTCCCCGATACCGGTTATTACTCCATTCTGAACGATAAGAACCCCATTTTCAATTTCACTGCCTCCACTGGGTATGATGTCGGTTATCCGGGCTTGTTGCTGCCCGGCAGCCAGGCAGGGTATCAGCAGCTAAATGGGCAGCAGGTAGAGGCAGGATCGCTTCATCCGAATCTATTGTTGGTTCAGTGGTATATTTTTTTTGATTGTGAGAATAAGATCAAAGGAAGGCAAATACTTTTCACTATTTTACGGGTATAAAGACCATTTCGCTGGTGCAAACGAATTATAATGAACTGTTCAGGAAGGAACTCTTAATGTCATTGGATTTGCCGATTCCCAATAATAGCGAGGGAAAACCCCGAAAAGTCGGCCTTGAGCTTGAGTTTGCGGGATTGGAAATTGAGGAAGCCGCACGGATTATCCGGGATCTGTATGGCGGTGAAATTAAGAAGAGACACCGCTATCAGTTTAGTGTTGTTAATACGAATCTGGGCGATTTTGAGGTTGAGCTGGATGCCCGTATACTGAAAAAAATGGCGGGGACTGAATTGCTGGCAAATTGGGACCTGGATATTGACGAGGAGGCGATTAAAGATTCCATCGGTGATATCCTTGACAAGCTGGCGAAGGCGGTAATTCCGCTTGAAATCGTGATGCCGCCGCTTCCGGTCGGGGAACTCGCGGTACTGGAAGATTTGCGGGAGAAGCTGCAGCAGCAGAAAGCCGAGGGTACCGAATCGTCGTGGATGCACGCGTTTGGGATGCATATCAATATTGAGGCTCCTTCTCTGGAAGTCGATCTGCTGCTCCGTTATTTACGGGCATTTTTTATCCTTTATCCCTGGCTGCTCGAAGAACTGGACATTAACCTTTCACGGCGAATTTCACCCTTCATCGATCACTTCCCCGACCAGTACGTGGAGCGGATCTTGCAACGCGACTACAAGCCTTCGATGCAACAGCTGATTACGGACTACCTGGAGTTCAGTCCCACCAGAAACCGGCCGCTGGATATGATGCCGATCTGGGCGATGCTCGCAGAGGAGCAAGTCGCAGATGTTTTGGGAGATGAAAAAAACCGGCCTCGTCCCACCTTCCACTACCGGCTGCCCAACAGCAGGATTGAGGATCCTAACTGGAGATTTAAATCCGAATTGAAGCGCTGGACAGAGGTCGAAAAACTGGCGTCAAACAGCGAGATGCTGGACAAACTAAGCCGCTTGTACCTGTTCAGGAAAGGAGAGACATTTGTTTCGTTTCGGAAGGAGTGGGCCAAAACCACAGCAATACTACTGGATCTGGATGAAGAAAACTAAACCGATTATAGGAGTTACCAGCCCCGACCACGGCGGCACCGCAGGCTGGCTTTTCACCAAGCTAGCTCTTTGGCTGCAAGGGGCGGAGGCGGTGCGCATAACTACCGAACAGCTTTATCCCGCTGAACAACTGGATGGACTGATTCTGGGGGGAGGGGCAGATGTCAATCCCCGGTACTACGGGCAGCGGCGTGAATCAGCCTCGGGACCGGGCGTTTCCAAAAAGGGTGGTGTGTGGCAATATGTGATTCAGGCATTCTCAATATTCATGTATCCCTTCATTTTTTTGGTGCGCAAGCTGTTTGCTGCTGATACCCGCAGTATTGATAAAGAGCGGGATGAGCTGGAGTTGCGTTACCTGAATCATGCGCTGGAGCGGGGAATACCGGTACTGGGTATATGCCGGGGCGCGCAGCTGATTAATATCAACCTGGGGGGAACGCTCTACCAGGACATCACCGGCTTTTATGGGGAAGTTCCACGCGTTTATTCCATCTTTCCAAAAAAAAGCGTGGAAGTGGACCGTGAAAGCAGGCTGGGTAAACTGCTTGACGAAGGGACGATCACCGTGAATGCGATGCATAACCAGGCGATTGACAAGCTGGCACCCCCGCTCCGTGTAGTAGCACGGGAAAAAACGGGTATCATCCAGGCTGTAGAACAACCAGACGCCCCTTTTTTGATAGGAGTGCAGTGGCATCCGGAGTATATGCCCCATGTGGCGGGACAGCGAAATATTTTCAAGGCCCTGGTCGATGCGGCCAGGGCAGCGAGCGGTAAGAATTAAAGGCTTTACCCGTAACCACCGGTTGACGGTTTCGCCTGGTTCTCACGTATCAACCTTGTAATCCACATACCGGCGCTCTTCGACAACTGATTCAATAAAATCGACAGCCTTTTTGTGATGGGCATTGCGGGTATACATCGTAAAATCCAGTTCGGTCTCAAAATCGGAAATCAGCACTACATCGTACGCCATGTCCGGCTCTTCATCGGAATTAATATTGATCCCAACTTCCACATTTTTTATCTCATCAATATTGGTCTTTAATCCTTCGAGGATCAGCTTCATCTTTTCGGCATTTTTCTGCCTGGTAGCCCCTGCGGCTTCTTCTTTTAATTTCCACATGACGACATGACGAATCATACAGTTCTCCCGATTATTGTTTTGTGTGTTGGTTGTGCTGAAAGTTATCGTAGGATTGAGAGTAATTAACGAACTCTGAATGCGAAAGCCAAATCCTGTTTATCGATCCGGGGACGGACCGAAATTCAAAATGAATCTAAATAAGTGCCTTTGGGAAACGATTTAAACTTTATAAGTTTTTAGTAGACAACAACTTAAGCGATCAAAAATAAAAAAATATTTATATATCTCATGAGTAAACCACTTAATGTTACCCAGAAACTGATTAAAAGCCATCTGGTAGATGGTGAGATGGTTCCGGGTCAGGAAATCGGCCTGAAAATTGATCAGACGCTAACGCAGGATGCCACCGGCACGATGGTGATGCTGGAACTGGAGGCGATGGAACTGGATGAAGCAAAAACAGAATTGTCTTGCCAGTACGTAGATCACAACCTGATTCAAACAGATTTTAAAAACCCCGATGATCACGTGTTCCTGAAGTCTGCCGCCGAGCGATTTGGCATGTGGTTCAGTCGACCGGGTAATGGAGTGAGCCATCCTATCGAAACGGAACGTTTTGCCATTCCGGGCAAGACGCTGGCGGGTTCCGACAGCCATACGCCCGCTTCCGGGTGCATGGGGATGCTCGCCATCGGGTCCGGCGGCCTCGATGTCGCCTTTGCGATCGCCGGTGAACCTCTGTATATCAAAATGCCCAAAGTGCTGGGCGTTGAGCTGAAAGGTGAACTTCCTGACTGGGTGAGCGCCAAGGATGTGGTGCTCGAAATGCTGCGCCGCTACGACGTGGACGGGGCGACGGGCTACGTTATCGAATATTTTGGGGAAGGCTTGAAGAACCTTTCGACGATGGATCGTCACGTCATTGCTAACATGGGCACCGAGATGGGCGCCACCAGTACCGTCTTTCCGGCTGATGGCGAAGTGCGCCGGTTCATGGAGTCGCAGGAGCGCGGCCACGAATTTGTTGAGCTGAAGGCCGATGAAGGGGCCGAATATGACAAGTATGAGGAGCTGGTGCTTGATGAGGTTGAGCCGCTTATAGCCCTGCCCAGCAGTCCGGGTAACGTGGTCCCGGTCCGCGAAGTTGAAGGCCAGGAAATTTACCAGTCATATGTCGGTTCTTCGGCAAACCCGGGCTACCGCGACTTCTGGATCGCCTCCGAGATTGTCAAAGACAAGACGGTAAATGACAATGTATCTTGGGATATCAACCCGACATCGCGGCAGATTATCGAAAATATGGTCAAAAACAATGTGATGTTTAACCTTGTACAGTCTGGCGCCCGTATTCACCAGGCCGGCTGTAACGGCTGTATCGGCATGGGACAGGCACCGGCATCGGGACAAAACAGCCTGCGCACGGTACCGCGCAACTTCCCGGACCGCTCCGGAACCCCGGAAGATTCGGTCTTCCTGGTAAGCCCGGAAACGGCGGCTGCATCGGCGCTGACCGGTAAAATTACCGATCCCCGCGATCTTGAGGATCTCTATAACATGAAATATCCCGAATTTGAGTATCCGCAGGATATTCACATAAATACCGAGATGCTCACGCCTCCAAAGCCAAAAGAAGAGCGCGGAGAGATCAAGAAGGGACCGAATATCTCAACAATGCCGGATTTTGATGAGCTGAAAGATTTCGACGTACCCGTGCTGCTCAAGATGGGAGATGACATCTCTACCGATGAGATCCTGCGCGCCGGGGCGGAAGTACTGCCGTACCGAAGCAACATTCCGGAAATCAGCAAGTTCACGCTCGATGTTGTGGACAAAAACTTCCACGATCGAGCGATGGAAGCGAAGGAAGAGCATGGGGGACACGTAGTTGTTGCCGGCGAAAACTACGCGCAGGGATCGAGCCGGGAACATGCGGCAATCGCTCCGCGCTACCTGGGCATGCGAGCCGTCATCGCGAAAAGCTATGCACGTATTGGCTGGCAAAACCTGATCAACTTTGGTATCCCGCCGCTTGAATTCGAAAACGATGCTGACTATGAAGACATTGACCAGGGAGATATTCTTGAAGTGAACGATATCCGGGAAGCTATCAAGAATGGCAATGAAGTTGTTATCCACAATAAAACAAAAGACAAAAAATACACGGTCAAGCACACGTTTAGCGACCGGCAGAAAGAAGCGGTGCTTCACGGCGGAGTGATTAACCGCTTCAAGGCCGAAAAGAAAGCGGGATAAGTTTCGTTTTCTATTAAATAAACCGGATATCATATCTGGACTGCACTTCACAATCCATTAATGGCACCTTTGAAAAAAGGTGCCATTTTTTGATTCCGCTTTTTGTAACCCGGGTTTGCCGGTCAGGTGAAAAGGCTTGTCGTGAGTTTTTGAACAAGCCCTGTTTCGTTGATTACCGCCCTTCTACGTTCATTTTCAGCGTATACACCGACGTACTTGCGGTCATAAACAGCGTTTGCCGGTCTGATCCACCGAAGGTCACGTTTGCAGTCCAGTTTTCGGGAACGGGTATATGCTCAACCTGTTTGCCGGCCTTGTTGAATATGGTGACGCCATCCCCGGTAAGGTATATATTGCCCTGCTCGTCGATCGTCATCCCGTCTGATCCCATATCGGTAAACTCGGTTTTATCTGAAAGGTGGCCGTTGGATTCAATGGCATAAGAGTACGTTTTTTGATCGCCGATATCTGCCACATAGAGCGTTTCTCCTTCGGGCGTACCGATAATACCGTTGGGTTTGACCAGCTCGTCAGCCACAATGACAACCTCCTGCCTGTCGGGGGTGAGATAGTACACGCGCTGCTGGTCCAGTTCCGGTTCTGTTCGCTCCCAGTAGTCACGCTGGTAATACGGGTCTGTAAAATATACTCCGCCTTTGGGGTCGACCCAGAGATCGTTTGGCCCGTTCAGTCGCTTTCCCCTGAACTGGTCGACAAGCACTTCAACCGTTTTATCCGGGTTGATGCGCCACAGCTGGCTTTTTTCGTCGGCACAGGTAAGCAGGTTTCCCTTGTGATCAAAGTACATGCCGTTTGAGCGACCTGCTTCATCCATATACAGTGTCAACTCCCCGTCAATACTGTATTTCCAGATGTGGTTATTCGGTTGATCGGTGAAAAATACGTTGCCTTTGCGGTCGGCTGCCGGCCCCTCGGTAAAGGCAAACCGATCCGAGAGGAGCTCAAGTTCGGCATTTTCTGCCGCGAGAGACATGTTTTGGGCATTCAGCAGCGGAATAGACAGGAACACGAAGAAAAGTAGCGAGATGGTAAAATTGCACAAATTGCGGTGTGTAGTGGACAGTTTCGAACGGTGATTAATCAGCATGATGTATTTTATTGAATGTTGGCAAATAGTTGTGTTAACAAGCCAGGTTAATTGTTGTTGGCACCCGTGCCGGTCCGGTCTTCGTACCGTGGGCGCTGTGGTTTCTGGTGGGGATTCAGCTGCAACTGGCGCCTGATTTCCCGGATCGCACGCTCCAGCTGTGGATCGGTCCCCTGTGCAAGCTGGGTGGGATCGTCTTCCACCCGGATATCTGGCTCCACGCCGTGTCCTTCGGGAAACCATTCGCCGTCAGGATAATACATGCGGAATGTCGGCACGGTAATGGTGCCCCCGTCAACCAGGTCCGGGACGCCCGTGATTCCGATGAGGCCGCCCCACGTGCGGGTCCCGATCAGGGGACCGAGACCCGACTGCCTGAAGTAGGAGGGAAAGGCATCGCCGCCGGAGCCGCTCCACCCGTTGATGAGCATCACTTTCGGGCCAAAACTGGCCACGGGCGGCCACTGCCAGTCCTGCCCGTCGCGTACAGCCCAGTAGGCCAATTCCGGTCGGTTTAGGAGCTCGATAAAGCGGTCGGGAATTTGACCGCCGCTGTTAAAGCGTTCGTCAATGATGAGTGCCTCCTTGTCATATTGGGCCATAAACTGCCGGACCAGCTCGTTCTGTCCATCAATGCCGGTACTGCGGACATAGATGTATCCCACCCTGTTGTCAGTGGCCTCGGCTACCCGCTGTCGGTTAGATTCAATCCACGCCAGGTGGCGGAGCCGGGTTTCATCTGCGAGGGTTTCCACCAGCACCTTTTGTGCGTTTTCCATCGTGGGTTCGCTGTTTACAGTTAGCTCAACCGTTTCCCCGGCCAGGCCCTGGAAGGCGGCGTATGGATCTCGGCCGGTGTCGATGGGCACGCCGTTAACAGCAAGAATATAATCACCCTCCTCGACATCCACGCCAGGCTGACTGAAAGGAGAGCGTATCTCGTTATCCCAGGGAGCGCCCTCCACAATATTTTCAATGCGATATGCGCCGTTGTCGAGCTCCCAGTCGATGCCCAGCAAACCCACGCCGCGCTGCTCGGCACTTTCCTGGTCTCCGCCGCCGCGATACGTGTGTGAAGCGTTGAGCTCGGCGATCAGTTCCCCGACCACATAATTTACATCATTGCGGGTAACAGCGTCATCGAGCATGTGCTGATACCGCTCTTTCATGGCTTTCCAGTCTACTCCGTGGAAATTTGGATCATAAAAATAATCTCGCACCAGGCGCCAGGCATCGTTAAATATTTGTTGCCACTCTTCTTCGGGGGTAATATTCATGGTCAGCTCACCGGTCCGGAGCGGCTTGCTGATCTCCTGCCCGGGAGAGGGATCAATAATGGCGTACTTGTCCTGGCTCTGAACGAGAATCTTGTCTCGGTCAGCCGAAAGCTGGTACCCGCTGATGCCGTCTATAATCTCCTTTTCTTCCCGCTCTTCCAGATCGTAATAGGCCAGGGTGCTGCCATTTCCGGCCGCCCCCGTTCGGGGAAAGCGTTGATACAGCACTTTACCGGAGAGTGCACTGATATCTCCATAATTTCCGGCCTCGGGGGGAAGCTGTACCAGGCGCGACTCAAATCCTTCGAGATCGATCTCGACTTCTTTGGTTTCTTCCTGCTCACTTTTACTCCCATTCCCATTAACAGGCTCGCTCCCGTCCTTAATTTCCACTTCGTCATTGCGGGGCGCCAGGGGAGAATCGATTTCGTCGGTCAGGGGAACGGCGACAATATTGGTGCTATTGGCGTATATCCAGGTATTGTCGAGATCGCTGTACGCCGGGTTCATTGTCCGGCTGGAAAGGAAATAGAGATAGTTCCCATCCGGATCAAAAACGGGTCGGCGGTCGTGATAGTAGCTGGAGGTTACCTGCGTCGTTTCTCCAGTCTCGGTATGGTAGATAAAAATGGCGTTCTGGCGGTTGCCCATTCCCCGTGAAAATGCGACCCAGCGACTGTCAGGCGACCAGCCGGCTGAAAAATTGCGGAGGGCGCCTTCATACATCCACTGCCCCCTGCCAATGGTTGTGAGGTTATCTTCTTCTCTGTCGTAGAGTCTGATATTCATGGCGTTGTCAACAAATACCAGCTTTTTGCTGTCAGGCGACCAGTACAGGTTGTACTTGAATTTGGAACCGGTGGTTGTCAGCGTGCGCTCATCTCCCGTTCCCCTGTTATCGCGAACAGCCAGTTCGTATTCGCCCGATCGGTCGCTCCAGTAGGCCACGTAGTTCCCGTCCGGGGACCAGGCGGGAAAGCGTTCGGCAACCCCGGAGCTGCGCGTCAAATTCAGGATGGGCCCATGTTCTGCCGGAACAGAAAAAAGATCGCCCCGGGCCTGGAAAAGGGCGCGTTTCCCGTCTGGAGAAATGAAACTGTTCTGAATCAGGGTACTAACATTCTCGGTATGCGGTTTCAGGGAGGTTTTGTCCGTCACTACATCGACCTCAATTTCCCGGGTTTCCTCGGTATCCAGGTCCATCAGGAACAAGCGACCACCGGCCTCAAAGACCATGTCGGAGGGACCGATGGCCGGGAAATGGATGTCATAATCGGTGAAATCAGTAACCTGGCGTTTTTGCCCGCTGTGTTGATCATACGCCCAGATGTTGTAGCGGAGATTATCCCCGCGGTCTGACACAAAATAGAGCGTGGAGCCGTGCCACATAGGCTGGTCATCGTTGGCATCACTCTCGGTAATTTGCTCTGATTGGTACGTCTCCAGCTCGAAAAGCGTGATATCCGGGTTCATGCCGCCTCGGTACCGCTTCCAGGTGCGGAATGCCCGCGATATCGGAGTGTAGGCGATGGTCTGTCCATCCGGGGATATTGCGCCAAATTCGCCATACGGCACCGGCAGCTTTTCCGGCAATCCACCGTTTACAGGTACCCGGTAAAACTGGTTGTAGCGCTGGCGGCCGCTTTTTTGGCTGGATGAAAACAGGATCTCCTCCCCGTCCGGGAACCAGTCCAGCACCCGCTCGGTCATCGGGTGATGCGTGATACGACGAGGCACGCCCCCCTTGGCCGGGATTACGTAAATATCATTATTACCGTCGTAGTTGGCATTAAACGCCACCTTAGACCCATCCGGAGAAAATCGCGGAAATGATTCCTGACCGCTGGCAGTTGTCAGTCGGTTTGCAGTACCGCCCTCTTTCGGCACGATCCAGATATCGCCGGCGTATGAAAAAACAATATCTGTTTCAGAGACGTCAGGCTGGCGGAGCATCCGGGCATCGACCTGGGCCGACAAGTCGGCAACCAAACCAATACAGAAAATAGAGGTGAGTAATGAGGTCAGAAAGGTAAATTGTTTCATGATATCCCCGAATTCAGCTTGTTAAGTAGATTTATTATGGAGGGTTTAGCAAAATCGTTGTTTTGGCCAAATTTGCCATGTGTGCGAAGTTTAATCCTCATTTATGGGATTTAAAACTGTATATCAAATTCGCTGCAGGCACTGATCTGGGAAAACCCTCTTTCTCAGTAAAAAACGATTACGATAGCACAGCCATCGTGTTTCAAAAAATGTACAAAAATGTTTTTACAAATTTCCAATCAGTGTGTATATTTATACACACTGAAGTGTTAACAAGAATTTTTGTTGAAAAGTTGAAAAAAGAACCTTCCCCTGCCCTATGGGATCGTCTCGGCATCAGTCTTTCGGGGATCTGCGCTGTCCACTGCCTTTTTTTCCCGGTAGCTATAGCTCTTTTACCGTTATGGCCGGCAGCCGAGGCGATCCACGACTGGACGCATCCGATCCTTTTTTTACTTATTGTGCCCACCGTAATTTTTGCACTGCGGGGCGGAGTAGTCGATAGCCGTGTCCCCGCTTTGCTCTATGCCGGGTTGCTTGTCGTGGGGTTGGCGTGGCTGCTGCATGACCCGCTCGGAAATTTCGGAGAGGCTGCCGTAACGATGGCGGGGAGTGGTCTGCTGGTCGCCGGTCACTGGTTCAATTACCGGTATCACAAAAATCGCTGCAAAACCGCACTGGATCATGAAACGTCTTAACTTTACCCTCAACGAGGAAACGGTAAAGCTACTCGAGCAACTTTCAGGCAAGTATTATGACGGGAATAAATCCCAAACCGTACGGGCTGCCCTGGAAAGCCTGGCCGCCCACATCGGTCATGAGGGCTGGGTGATCACCGGGTACACCCCCAAAGAGATTGATGACGAGGTCAATTGCCATTCGTGCGGCGAGTCTCACCACAAGGGAGAAGTGTTGTACCGCCCGGTATTTGAGCGTGGCAAGAGCCCCAGGGCGCTGCCCCGGATTCCCTCAGAAACCTGGCTGGACTGCCCCGAATGCGCAGAAAAACAGTTTGAGGCCTGAACCCGGGACCCACAAGAAGACACCTCTTTCGATGGCAGTTCACGACATATCGGGAGATGGGAAATTCACCTGCGGTTTATCATCTGTTGAATGGCTTTTCGCACCTTTTTCAGGGTGTTGTGAGCATATGAGTTCTCTCCCCGCGGCCGTAACTCCTGGTTCAACTGTATTGCCACCCGGATGGCGCATCCCCAGGAGAGGGTGACGCCTGCACCGCCGTGGCCGTAGTTATGGATGATTAACCGGTTTCCTTCCAGTGATTTTTCAAGGCGAAGGCCGTCCTGCTTATTCCTGACATACCGGTAACCGACCTGGGCCGTACGATCCCGGTAACGGTTGAGATCCATTCCGTATGTGTATGCCAGAATATCCTTATTCAGCTCTATGACAGGTTTGGGAATCAGGATTTCCCCAACGCTGGTAGTGGCTTCTGGAGAGATGCCCTTCCAGCGGCCGCTGGAATCCATGGTACCCTCCAGCCGACTGCCCCCGATAATCCAATCCCCGTTACGGGGGTAGCAGTATACATCCTGGGCGTTGCCTTCCGCATCGGCATACACCGCTGTCCTGGGATTATAGTTGTATGAGATGGTTTGCCCGAATCGATTTTTTATCTCCGGCACGCCCCGAATCTTGAGCAGATGGCCCTTAAACACGCTGACTGAGCCGGAGTCACCAAACAGGGAGTGACCGGTCAGTCCACTACAATTTATGATTGGGGTTGAAAGTCGGGCGACCGATTGTCGATCGAGTGTCCGGATAGAGATACGGCCTCCCAGCTTCTTGTACCACCGGAACAGCAGGGGCAGGTATACCGGCCAGTCTGCGAACAGGCAATTGAAGGTCCAGCCACAGAGCTTTCCCGTTGCAGTACGGAGAGGTACGTCTTTCTCTGTTTGCCAGGTGGTGTAAATACGCCGAAAGTGGCTCATTATCGGGGCATAGTCGGGGGATTCTTTGTCATATTCGAAGACTTCGAAATGTTGATTCAGTGATATACCCTCTACCTGTTCGTCAAGTAGGAGTTCGAAAATTCGATGCGAATCGCGGAAACAGGGGAGGACCTCTGCTCCAAATACGGAGTGCGGAATAATTGAGGCGGAAGGGTAGAGGCTGGCAAATTCTGGATCATTGGGATTCAGAGGGGCATCCGCACGATCTTTTGACATAATGTGGGTTTGATATCCCAGCAGTTGAAGAACAACGCCCGTAGTAATACCACTAATTCCCGCCCCGATGATGGTTACCTGGTTATTGAGGCTGTTCATCTTCAGTGAATGTTATTTGTCATTCCAGGGAAGGCGATCAAAATCCACATTGCCACCCGAAACGATGACCCCGACATTCTGGATGGTACCGTTGACTTTTCCATTCATCAAGGCCGCAATCGGGACCGCACTGGAGGCCTCTATCACAATTTTGAGCCGTTCCATTACAAACCGCATCGCGTTTTTGATTTCAGTTTCCGATACTGTAACGATCTCGTCTGCATGGTTCCGGATGCAGGCAAAGGTCAGGTCTCCCAGGGAGGTTCGGAGTCCGTCGGCGATGGTTTCGGTGTGCTCAATGGGTATTAACCTGCCAGACTGGAATGATTGAAACGCATCATCTGCCTCTTCAGGTTCCACGCCGACGACGTTAAGGTCGGGATTCCCGGATGCTGCAATGGCAGTGCCGCTGAGGAGCCCCCCGCCTCCCACTGGTGCGAGGATCGTATCGAGGTCTGGCTGCTCCTCGATGAGTTCGAGCGCGGCGGTTCCCTGTCCGGCGATAATCCGGGGATCGTTATAGGGATGGATGAAGGTCGCGCCCGTTTCTTTGACCACCCGATCGAGCGCGCGTTCTCTTGCCTGCAGGGTCGATTCGCAAAACGTTATGTTGGCCCCGTACCCGCTGACTGCATTTACCTTGACGCGCGGCGCGTTTTCCGGCATCACGATATAGGCCGGTATCCCACGCATTTTCGCCGCGAGAGCCACAGCCTGTGCATGGTTGCCGGAAGAATGGGTAGCGACGCCCTGCCTGGCTTCCCCGTCCGAGAGTGAAAAGATCGCGTTTGAGGCTCCCCGGAACTTGAAAGCGCCAACCTTTTGAAAGTTTTCACACTTCAGAAATACCCGGCAACCGGCGGCACTATTAAGGGACCTGCTGGTCAATACCGGTGTGTTGTGTACATGGGTGCGAACAAGCTTGTGTGCAGTACGAATATCTGAAAGAAGAGGAACTTGCATAATTGCGCTGGGTTGTTGGGGTGTTGATGCACGGGAATCTAACCATTCACCTAGAGATATTCACAGTGATTTTAACAGTGAACTTTTAGAAAACAGGAGAGGTCAACGTCTACTCATTCAAATACTGGTGGAGAACCCCTGCAGGATGGGAACTTACCCGTTATCTCTCGTTTGATTCTGAAAATCTGTAAAAGATTCCTCAAGATAGGCGCCTTTAGCTATGTATGACAGAACCGGGGAGAGTGTCTCGGCATCCGTAAATCCGGAAATGTGTAGCAGGTAGTCGCCGTTGGGAGCCAGCAGCACCACCGTCGGGACATAACCGGCCCTTAGCTCTTGTGCCAGTGATAGTGGAGTATAAATATTATTGCGGTACTGGACTGTTGAGCTGTGGTCGTCGCGATTGAGGCGGGTCAAAATAAAATCTGATGACAGCGTTTGGGAAAGAGCCGGGTACACTTCCTGTTTCATCTTATGGCACCAGCCGCACCACGGCGCCCAGATATCCACCAGCACCGGTTGGTCAGCCTCGTCGGCCAGGGAAAGGGCTTCCTCAAACGGGTGCCATGTCAAGGGCTGTGTCTGTGCCTGGGAAGTGGCGAGGATCCCGATAAGCAAAAACATCAGGCCGATACTACCGGTTTTATGATAACTCAACCATTGCATAGCGGTATGGTTTTAGGGGTTCGTTTGTTTTGCCCTTTATCTCAGGTTGAGACGCATCCCAAGGGAAAAGGTGCGTCCAACGAGCGGGCCCCAGGTGTAGATCGTGTCAAACTGTGGTCCGAACGGGCGGGCGGCGTCCACTAGGGGGCTGCCCTGCCTGAAATCTAATATATTTTCTATCGAAAGGTAGCCCTCAACGCCGATTCCGTTGCGGCTGTTTACATTGCTAAACTCTTTGGTGAACTTCAGGTCGTGGGTGGTGTAAGCGGGCGACCAGCGATCGCGTCCGAAATTTTCGACGTAGCTGTCTGGCATGCGCTTGGGACCCACGAGGCTGCCCGTATACCCTATCGACAGATCGAGCTTTCGCAAGGTGTACGTGGCGCCAAACGTTCCGGTGTAGTCGGGGGCATACGTCAGGGACTGGCGCTGCCCGTTTTCTTCCGTAAAGACATCCATGAGGGTAAAACTTATGTTGTAGCTGAAAGGGAATGCGGTAAAATTTTGGTCGGCATCAACCGAGAAGCCGCGGGTGACCGAAAAGCCATCCAGGTTTTCATACACAATCAGGTTGGGATCCTGGTCATAGTCGGGGATAATTTTGTTCGAAAAGCGGGTATGGAAAAGATCCATCCCAAGGGTCATGGGATTGGCACCAAACGAAATGATATGTTCGGCACTGGCCGTAACACTCCGCGAACGTTCCGGGTCAAGGTCTTCGGTAAAGACGACCTCACGCGATCCGGTCAGTGCGGCATGATCTTCTGTAAAGACATTCACTACGCGAAATCCGGTGCCCCCGCTGGCACGGAAGGTGGTTTGCTCCGAAAGAGCATACTTGGCCGAGAGCCGGGGAGCGGTGACAACTCCATGTTCCCGCTGATGATCAAAGCGGATTCCCCCAAGCAGGGTAAGGCGACCCAGCGATAGCTCGCTTTGGGCAAAGATTCCGGGAATAAAACGGCGCTCGGCTCCTCCCGTTGTGGCAGGCGTATTGTCATCGTAGGCCTCATAACGGAGGGTACCGCCTGCCAGAAGGTGCAAATCGTCAGAGAGCGGCTGGCTCCATGTAGCCTGCCCATAGATGATCTCCTGGCGGGCATCATAATGTTCGGTCCCGTAATAGCTGTCCTGGTCGTGATGGGTCAGGGCGCCATTGAACTGCAGGCGCTGATTCAGTCCCGGTGGGCGATAGTCGACCAGTAATTCTGCCCGCCGTGTGTAGATCGATTCCCCGTAAACCTGGTCGGAACCGCGCAGTTTATCGGAATAGGCCTTGACACCGCCCGTTCGATTCTCGTTATATAGTTTTGTGGCCAGGTTGAGTCGCTCCTCTCCATCGGCTCCTTCTAGCGTGCCTTTTCCAAAAAGAGAGAGCCTCGAATTTTTGGCCACATCATTGAACTGGTCGTCATTTTTGTCAAAATAGTTCTCCATCCGCAGCGCATTTCCACTTATAAAGCCTTTGAAGCGTCCAACTGTTGGGGATACGGCCAGGTTTATGTTCCCCTCCTCGGTGCTTTTGACATAAAGGTCAGCCGAAAAGGGAGGTGTGACAGCCGGATTTTTCGTAATAATATTCACTACGCCGCCAAGTGCCTGGGTGCCATAAAGCGTGGACTGCGGGCCTTTTATGACTTCAACCTGGTCGATGATGGTGGGACTGATGCCATTAAGTCCGTATACAGATGCCAGGGCACCCATAATGGGCATCCCGTCGATAAGCACGGCCGTATTCGGACCCTCCACGCCGTTTATTCGGATCGCATTGGTGCCGCAAACTCCACAGTTGAGCTGCGTTGACAGGCCGTTCACGGTATTGATAAGATCCATGATGTTGGAGCTTGTTTTTCCCTGCTGCAACCGCTGCGGCGTGACCACAGCCACCTTTACCGGTGATTCCTTGACATACGTTTTTCGCATGGTTCCGGTAACGACGACCTCTTCAAACTGCTCCGTCTTTGGTTCCAGCTGGATATCGACCGTAATGACCTCCGAAGCACCGAGAACTAACTCCTGCTTGTATTCCTGGTACCCGACGGCCGAGACCACAAGGGTATAGGTTCCCGGACTCACATTCCGGATGAGAAAGTTACCCAGCTCGTCCGAGGCTGCTCCCTGCTGAGTTTCAGGAATGGCAACATTGGCTCCTGTTACGGGCTCTCCTTCATTGAAGACCTGTCCCTTGATAGTGCCGGATCCGGATTGCCCATATATTGATAACGGAATAGTGAAAAGCAGTATAACCAGTATTCGTACCATTTTGTACCTGCATTAGCCGCGATTAGTTGTAATAAAGTTAAGGCAATATTTAATTTTAGTCAAAGCTAAAAATATTTTTATTCAAACGATATCTGTTGTTGGCACCCGGTTGGTTCTTTGTAAACGTGGGCAGGAAAATATCAGGTTATGCAAGAGCCTGACTGCATTTATCACAAAAGATTGATTGATCGGGGCCGGAAGAAGTTTTCCTCCGTTTGGGGATTTTTTGACAGAGTTGCGGGAGGTAATGCCTGCCAGTCGGCTGGCGGTAGAGGCCGGCAGGCTCCTAGAGTCCGATGCTGTTCCTCAACCCGCTCAGCAGGGATTTCCACCAGTAGTGGAAGATCGATTTTTGAGGATCCCGCTCAAACGATACGGTCCCTTCCCGGAGGGGAAGCCGGTCGTTGTCAGATTTTATTTTCAGCATATTGGCCAGGAGGGAGAGAAGCTCGTTGCTGGCACCCGTTTCAATATCCTCGCGGTCAAGCATCTGTATGTTGAGTCCATTATAGGCCATGATAACAGAACCGGTAGCTGAGCCCGGGGCCAGTTCCATTGCGAACCGCATGGAATCGATTCTGCCGGAAGTGATTCTCGCAAATGCCAGGGGCTCCAGGACAGGGTTTAGTTCGTCCATCTCCATTTTTCCCAGGGTTCCTTCAAGGGTATGGCGGTTGGGTTGATCCAGGGGAAAGGTGGCCCGGAGATGCAGGGGAGCGGCATCCATGATGCTGGTTTGGGCTGACAATTCTATGGCTTCCCGGCTGGTTCTGAGAGAAGCCTGATTTGCAAGGCTGGTGATCGACGCTGATAGATCTCCGAATGTGATGGTGCCGGCCCTGGAGGCCTCCGGCTGATGTTCGGAATATGTTATCCATGAATCAAGGATTGAAACCGTATCGATTGCGATTCCCGTTGAAAGGGTGTCGAGGGCCTGGTGGGGAAGGGGGCGATGCGGCTTTGCAGGAAAGGGCATCCGCTTGTCGTGGAATATCTCCATTTTGGCGCCATTAACCAGCACATGTTGTGCCTGCAGCTTGTTCCTGAAAATTGTTGAAAGATCCGGTTTCACAATGTCGATTCGGGATATTTCCAGGTCGATACGGTCGGTTTCAAACCCATGATGCTCCGCAAATGTGTACCTGGGATAACGGGGGGTAACAGCAAGCGAGTTCATGGTGAGGGAGGAATCGCTGCTGGAGATGAACAGGCTATCCAGGCTGAAAGTATAAAAATTTTCCGGAGTTTGGCTTTGCAGTTGTTGGGCACGGATATGCAACGACCGGTACCGGATAAAGGGGGGATCGGCCGCTGTCGCGGAATCGAGGGTGACTTGGTCAAGCTGTATATCGAGCTGTTTTACAGCGGCCTCGAGGGAGCTGTCTGCCGGGTGCCACAGCTGTATGCTGGCATCGGTAATGCCGAAATGCTGTACCTGGATGGGAGGCAGCCGGTGGTTCGATAATTCGGTTAACCATTTTTTTTCGGTGGAGTCTGGGCGGCGAACGCGGCCTCTCAGGTTTATGGAAGGCCGGTCAATCGAAATGTCTTCAATTCTAAACATTCCGTTCCGCAGGTAAGGGAGGAGTCCAACATTATCGAGGTGTATAGCGTGAACTCGAGTTGGAGCAAAATGTGCCGAGTCATCTGACGGCGAAGCGGGGCGCAAGATTATTCCTGATACCGTTACGTCCCGGTTCAAAAGGTTGACATGTAAATCATCCATTTGAAGTACATATCGGCTGCCGGCTATTTCCTTCATCTGCTTTTCAAGATAATACTCCAGGTATCTCTGTGCTCCCAAAACCACAATTGCCAAGAGGATCAGGAAGGCGGCGGCAGTAAATATCCAGGATTTGAACGATCCGTGGTCGGTATATTGGCTCGATTCCGGCATACCTGAGGATATAAAGGTGGTTCAACAGTTGGTTGACAGACATCTCCGTCTTACACACGTCAGATGGAAGTTATTACTAAATTAGTCCAACTGCCAAACATGATGAAAGGATGCGTGTAAGAATTTCCTGAGACTGAGCAGCTCTTTCAGGGGAGAGGATGTTCAAAAAACATGTACTCCCGGACCGGTTTTCCATTGATGAGGTGTTCCTGGATAATGCGTTCGAGCACGTCGGGGGTACAGGAGTGGTACCAGATTCCATCGGGGTAGACCAGGGCGATGGGACCCCGCTTGCATATCCGCAGGCAGTTGGCTTTGGTGCGATAGATGCCGCCTTTACCATCCAGGTTTAACTCCTTCAGTCTTTCTTTTAAAAATGACCACGATTCGAGTCCGATCTCTTTTTTACAGCACTTGGGCTTGGTTTGATCAGCACACAGAAAGATATGCCGTTCAATAGAATCAACTTTTAACTCTTTCGCTTTTTCCCGTGCCTGCTTGCTCATGTCAGCATTTTTATCTTAACGTGAATTTGGTCGTGAAACTCCTTCAGTGTAGTGAGTTCGGAGGTAATGCAATGGAATTAACAGTAAATATTGACGATCCACAAGGCTGTCCCAGCCGCAATACTTTTTGTCTGGCGAAGGGCGTGGGGAATGAGGAATATAGATTGAAGAATAATGAATTTCGAAGGGGAGATCGTATGAACGAGTTATAGCATCATGTCCAAGACCGGAAAAATTTCTGTCTGACGAGGGACGGGCACCTCATCTGAGCAGCGGACGGTGCGCGATCCGCCCCGAGGAGTTAAATTCTTCTTGATCTTTTTGTCCCTTTTGGATCAAGCCAAAAGGGACATCTCCATTGTGAAGAATAGTCTCCAGCTTCCTTGTTGGGGCCTCTTCATCCTCTTTCCCTGTTCATTTTGTACAACTAAAAAAAGCCGTTGCCGGAGATTAGGTATCTGTTATAGCGAATAACAAGTCACAAATAGCGGAACGGCACTTCCGCTGCGTTTACCAGGGGGGGACTCATAAATCCACAGGCCGGAGTGGATAAAATTTAAATTCCTGGCAGCCACAAGTCCAGAAACTCCCCCCGCCTCAAACAAGGTGACAGCGACTAACTGGGTCCTCTTCGACTGTTAATTCAGGTAGTAACGAAATCCAAGGGCCCCGTTGAGACCAAAATTGAAATCGTTGAACAGTATAGTCGGTGCCAGCTCAAAAAATACATCAGCCGGGGCCGCTTCAAACTGGTAGCTTGATCCGAGTGGAAACCGAATACCGAAATCAACATCATCGGTAACATCATTGTAATCAATGCGGCCGCCAAACCCGTAGTAAAGGCGCATAAGTCCCGATTCCAAATTTAAGTTGCCCTCTCCGTTGCCGTGGACCACAAAATCGGTATGCATGTAAAATGTGGAAAGGTCGCCAATACTGAACGACATTCCGCCGGAAAGTGCCATATCCTCATTTAGCCACGCTTTATAGCTAATACCTGTGGGACCGTTGATCATACCGCCCAGGCCAATACCGTCATTCTGGGCGTGTGCAGTGTGCGAGATGACGGTTAACGTAAAAATTAGCAGAGCGACAGAGGCTATCTTTTTCATAGTCTTGAATGATTAGTTTTAAATTGATAAATGATCTTGTTTGTCTCTATTATGCTGAGAGTGTTGAAACCCGGGCTAGTCCTGGATAAACGCCTGAACGAATGGGCGAAACCCTGGTATTGGGCAAAATAACCCTTTTGCAAAACTCTTGGTTAATATAGCGATTTTATCTTATCCCCTGGAAGTAATTTTGTGTAGCATGATACTGTTTTTGATAGAGTTACCCAACCAAAACGGGATGATCATGTAATTTCAGGGAAAAGCCCTTCTCTTCATCGGCCCCATTTATATCAGCAGGACTCCCTCGTGTTGTAGAAGCCATTTCTTTCGTTCAATGCCTCCTGAATATCCCACCAGTGTTCCCCCGGCGCCAATTACCCGGTGGCAGGGAATAATAATTGGGATCGGATTTTGTCCATTGGCGCGGCCCACCGCACGAACGCTATTGGGATTGCCCAGTGCGTCTGAAAGCTGACGATATGTTACGGTTTTGCCCATCGGTATATCGGAAAGCGCTTCCCAGACCCGCTGCTGAAATCCAGTGCCCGCGGGTTTGATCGGAAGATCGAACCGGGACCGTTCGCCATTGAAATACTCCTGCAGTTGACCCCGTGCCAGCTCCAGTACCGGGAGGGATGAATGACGGCCGGAGGTCTCCGCGGCGAATTCCAGCTTGGTTAGACATTCTTCTTCCGCAAACAGATGCAGAGTGCCGATCGGTGAATGGAATTCATCTCTAATCATGTCGCAGAATAGGTAAAAAGAAGAAAAATTAAAATAATTTGTAACAGTAAGTGATGAAACTACTCTTGTAAATAGAACAAGCGCTCAAGTTTGTCTCTCTAAGACCCTAATCTAGTTAGTCAACTAGTCACTCCTAAATGCTGAAACCTAAAGCATGAAACCCGGGACGGACACTCCCGGGTTTTAATTTTTTATATCCCCTCTGGAAAACAACTAAACTTTTTGGCTGTCGTTTTTACTGGTTCATAATCTCCATGGTTTATTATTTGGGACTTTTGCAGAACCTGCTCTTCTGTTGGGAGGTGGTTGTGCCACCGATCTTTTTAATCGTTTAAACGGGAGTACAACGCCCTCAAAACGAGGATATTAGGATTTTCAAAACCCTCTATTTGATCATCAACAGGCTGATCACCACGAACAATAGGGCCAGTCCCGCCGTAAACAGGAATGTTCCGGTAATGCCCCAAAAACCGTAAATGGTCCCCAGAAGCACCGGTCCCAACGCCTGCCCACCACGAATTACGGTCCAGTTGACCGAAAGAAAAGCAGCCCGGTGTTCCGTCGGCGCCTGGTGCGTCAACAGGGTAAGCACACTGGGTATGTTGATCCCCTGCGCAACTCCAAAAAGAGCAATTGGAATAAGCAGCATCCATATATTGCCTGTAAAAGGGATAATGAGAAATACGCTGATATAGATGACGGCGGCTGTCAGGATCAGGTTGGGTTCCGAAAACCGGGCCGTAAGTTTGCCGAGCTGGGAGGAGGTCAGAGCCGTCACGAATGAGGAACCCGAGAGGATAATACCGATGACAAAGGAGGATTTGCCAAACCGTTCATCCATGAGGATCGGGAAAAAGGTTAGATACCCGCCGTACAGCATTACGAAGGTGAGAAAGTTTGCAGTGAACAGACCGATTACTTTTGTTGACTGAATGGAACCAGCAACGTTCTTGAGGTATTCAGTCAGCGTGGTGCCGTTGCTGGGTTCCGGGTTTTGCAGGACCATCAGCACAAAAAGGCCCGTAGGAATAGCCAGAAGGGACAGGTAAAATGGGAAAAACCAGCCCAGGGTAGCCAGTGCACCACCGATCGCGGGGTAGGCGGCCGTACCGATACTCAGCACGCTGGAGTTGTACCCCATGGCTGTAGCCCGCTGGTTGCCGGAGTAGAGGTCGCCGATCAGGGTTATGTTGAGCGCTCCCAGTGATGCGCCGCCGATGCCCTGGAGAAAGCGCAGAATGAGCAGCCAGCTGAAATCGGTGGCATATGCACACGCGGTTCCACTTATTCCAAACAGGAAAAGAGAGGGAATGAGCACTGCTTTGCGTCCAATCCGGTCGGCCAGGACCCCAAAAACAGGGGTAAGAAAAATGCCCGGGAGGGTAAACATGGTAATGAGCAGGCCGATTTGCTGGTTGGAAACCTCGAGCACACGCCCCATCTTGGGCAGGGCCGGGGCGATGCTGGCAACTCCCATGACGGCTGAAAGGGTGACGCCAAATATGACATACAGGTTTTTGTCTTTAAGGAGGGATACGTGTTTTTCGGTAGTGATACGAGCGTTTTTTATGCGGTTTCAGTCAATTTTATAATATACCTGGCTGGCAGGTGACAATGTGCACATAGGCCATACAGAATAAGAAACAGGTTGAGATCTATTTGTTACAGTAACATAAATGGTGAACAACAAACAGAAAAATTCTGAAAAAAACATCACAAAGATTCTTTCAACGTCTCGTTCAATCGATCTTCTGACAGGGAGGATCTTTAATCAGGCCAATATAAAGAAAAATGAACAGGATACGTTCCGTCAGCAACTTATGAATTCTAGAAATAGATTCGGTACAAAAGCGAAACGCCAAAACCTGCCTCGGGCCTGATTTCCTTGATCCTGGACAGGTGCTTTCGGTAGGTGGTATCAAGGATGTTTTCAGCGTTCAGGGAAAAGGTGTGCAGCACAGCTCCCGACTGGAGCCGGTATTGTCCGAAAAGATCAATTACGGCGTATCCCTCTGTAGGGGTCTCAAAATCCCCGGTCCGGGTCTGCCGGGCTGCGAGTCGGAGGTTGGATCCCACCTGGAATCCACCTTTGGCATACTTAAGGCCCAACGACCCTTTGAAAGGGGGGATCATGGGGAGAGGATGCCAGGTGGCGCCTGCTTCGGCACCGGGCTCCTGGTTATTTAGTTTCCTGCTGGCGTGGGTATAGCTGAGCGATCCGGAGAGCGCCCAGAAATCCAGTAGCTGAACCTGGGAGGATGCCTCTACACCCTGGAATAACGCGTCTACGCCGGTAAACTGGTAAACATTCAGCGATGGAAACCGGGCACTGGGCTGACCGGTATTGCGCGGGTATATATAGCTGTCGAAGGAGTTGTGATAAAAGCTGAGTTCGGTAGTGGTGGTACTGGTTTTGTACCGGAAAAAAAGCTCTTTGCCCAACCCGCGTTCAGGGTCAAGGTCGGGATTTCCCACCTCATAGGAGTAGGAAGCCAGGTGGGGACCCTCGGAGTACAGCTCTTCCTGCGAAGGGGCCCGGAACGAGTGTATCCAGGTGGTTCCGGTAAAAAAACCGTTACCCAGGTCATATATAGCGGTTGCAGAACTCGCCAGTGCACTGAAGGATCGTTCTCGTATAAAACCGATTTGGGAATCGGGATCTCTCTGTGCAGGGGTGGTTTCTACGTAATCGAACCGTGCTCCCAGCTCCAGGTGCAGAGCTCCCACATCTTTTTCCTCGATGATATATCCGGCCAGGCTGTAGGAGTCGGAGTCGGGGGTACGGGCGCCCTGGATTGCATAGTTTTTGGCTTCACCCCAAAGACCCATTTTCCCGCTGTCGAAGAAAGCGAGGGTTCCGTGACGGGCAAATACCGAGGCGTTTCCCGTTAATACGCCGAATTCTGTTCCTATATCTCCGCTTGCCTCAATTTCCCGATGGTAATAATTTTTATAGGAAATATCGGCTTTTATCGATTTGAAGGTGGAGTTGTTGAGAAATACTTCAGAACCGGCTTCCGACTGGTATTTCCTCATCTCAATATCGACCCCTTGGGGATGTCCGCCCTCGGGATTTGGGGGAATACCGTAGTTGTTGAAGTATACGCTGGAGGCAAGCCCGGCATATCCCCAGGGACGGATGTAACTGAGCCCCAATGCGTTATTGGTAGATAAAATACCGGAATTTTCAAGTTTGCCCTCGGGAGTAGCGGTATTTCGGGCAGATCGGAGATTGCCATCCAGCTTCAGGGCGAGGGTTTTGCCGAGGGGTGCACTGGCTTCAAGTCCCGCAACAGCCCCGGTGTTGACAGATTCACCCTGCAGGCTGGCGGAACCGTGCAGATGATCGGGCTGGCTTGTAGCTATCTGGTTGCGAACAATGTTGATTACGCCGCCGATGGCATTCGATCCGTACTGCAGTGCGGCCGGACCGCGGGCGATCTCAATCTTTTCAGCTGACATGGGATCAACTGTTACTGCATGGTCGGCAGATTGCCCGGACACGTCGCCGGTACGCTCACCGTCCTGAAGTATCAGCAGTCGCTCGCCCCCCAGTCCCCGCACAACGGGTCGACCCGGCGCTGAACCCATGGTCCGTGAACTAAACCCGGGCACCTCATCGAGTGTGCTGGCCAGCGTAGTGCCCAGATCCTGCCGTAATTCGGTTCCAGAGATGGTTTTGGAGGCGTGTTCGAGGCTGGAGCCGGTTCCGCGCTCGTCGGTCGCAATCACTTCTACGGCTTCAGAATTCAGTACGGTGGGTCGCAGGGAAACCGCTATCTCAGTGGTTTCGTTTTCTGCTACCCGTACGGTTTGGGAGATCGTTTGGTACCCGACACGATAAACGGACAGGGTATAGCTGCCGGTTGGGACGTTGGTAAATTCAAAGCTGCCGTCGCTGTGGGCTGTAACGGTACGATTTATCTCTTCAAGATGTAGATAGGCGAAGGCAACGGGTTCGCCCGTATCTCTGTCAGTGACAGTGCCGGCCAATATACCGGTCTCTTCGTCAGGCAAAGCCACAACGGTTTGGCTACCGATGAATAAAAAAAGTACAAGCGCGATGGTGCAAAATCTCATGGGTCGTAAATTTTTTGGAATAACCGGGTAAGGGTTCAACAGGCCTTACCCGGTGAACTATTCCTGTGAGCTAATGGAGCTGGCTGCCACCGCTGCTATTCATTTTGATTTACGGCGTCAACATGAATTTCTATAGCCTCGTCCTGTGTTACAGCGGGGGTTTCAAAGTCGGCATGGTCGCCATGCAGCAGCTGAAACTGCACTTTGGATGCTCCGGCACTTTTGCCGTGCATATGGAAACTCCAGCGCCCGTCTTCATCATGCTGTTCGATCGCCAGAATATTTTCATTCTCAATATTCCAGCCGAGGCTGTACTCCTCATCCAGGTCATCATCATGAATATGTTCTCCCTCTTCGTTGAGGAACTCAACAGTAATAAGGGCGGTCTCTTCACCTTCATTGATATGGAGATCGCCGGTGACCTGGCCGTTAAAGTACTCAATGACGGTTTCACCATTCATTATTAGTTCCAGGCCATATGGCTCGGAGTGATCATCATGATCACTGTCGCCATCGGAACTTGCAGGATTATCACATGCTGTTATTAGCAGGGCAAAGGAAAAAAGCAGTGTAAACAGGGAACGTGTAAAATATGGTGTGGTTTTCATGGGTCTATAAATTGGTTGTAAAATAGGATATGGTTCGTCAACAATGGGATACTCACCGCTATGCCACGTGTCGCTGAACATTGGCAGTACCAGGTGGCAACCGGTTCATTGTCTTCAAAAAGATATATCAGCCGAAAACAGGAGGGGACCGGCCTTTATTTACAACCTCAAATACAGAGATGGGGTCAAAATAGCCTTCAATAGTCAACTCTTCTGACGAAAAACGTATGATACCGCTGGACGTATTGGACGGCAGATCTGTTTTAAATATATAACCGCAAATCGGACACGGAGTCGTATTGGTAGAGATGCAGTTCCCGGTGTCAGCAAAATCCTCCGGGTGGTGATGGTGCCATTCCAGGTCGTGATGAGAGTGAAGCGTAGAGATCGTAAGCCCGGTAGCCATAAAAGCTATCAGGGCGAGGCTGACACATAATTTGAGTCTACACTTATACATCGGCGGTCTTTAAATCAGATTAGATTATAAAGTTAAGATAATTAACGTAGTTGTGCTAACGCGAAGTATGAAAATGTATCAGAATATTAATTTCCCATCCACACAAGTCTGCGAGTTATCGAAGATTGAGGTATTGCATTTATTTGGTGTGCAGGTAAAACCGCTGGTGGAGAGATGATCGAGCCGCATAATAGTCCTCCCTGTGAAGTTAAGGAGATGGTGACTGGCCTAAATTCATTGGTTATTCAATTGAAGATTCGTCAAATGTACCTCCAGCCCTGTTGTACGCCGGGGAAAGGACTTTGTATGAATTAATTCCAAAAAAATTACAGGGTACCCCTTTTTTGAATTGTAATGACAATGAAAAGGGATGTAATAATGTAAAAATGGAGGAATCTTGGATGTTTGCGATGAACGAGTAAGCGAATGGATACGGCGCATTCGTGAGGGGGACCGGTCCTCGTTCCGGGAGCTGTTTTTGGCCCTGTATGAGCCGTTGTGCAATTTTTGCTGGCGGTACGTGCGC
>NZ_JBINJF010000049.1:0-14145 GCF_043951865.1 Halalkalibaculum sp. DA3122 | reverse complement strand
AATGCTTCGCGATTTAAGGAGTTATCCGGATTCTCCAATAACGGAGTCAGGCTAACCCCATCCAGCTGATAGCCTTCGGGGTTTTCAAGCCCTGCATCGCTATAACCTTTAAATTCATCAAAGACGAATAATGAAATGTGTGGAAGATTATGAGCTAATAACAATAAAAACGGCTCTCCACTATATTCTTAACTGAATGTGCCCTGCATCAAGGGAATATTGTAGTATTCAAGAGTGGAACCTTCTCCTCAGCAAATCTCCAGTAATCTTCATAATAATTTTCTTCGAGGGAGTCCTCCTCTATCGATTCATATCATTGGAATAGGGAATGCCGAAATTGATCTTGGAGCCGGTTAGCAGATGTAACTTATCTATGAGCGTCCCTTGCAGGTCTCCAAATTATTGTGACTTTGCATAAAGCCGATAGTAGTGTATATCCTTGGAAGAAGCCCGCTGGCTAGGGTAGTTGCTGCCGAAGGATCAGATTGCAAAAGGCAACGTCAAAACACCTATAGTAAACAACTAAAACGGTCTCCGTTCTAGTTTATTTAACCAGCTGGTCAAACTTTATTGGTTTGCCCTCCCAGAGCCATTCTCCATTTTCCTGCCACAGGATGCGGGCCCGGCTTCCCGGCACGTGCGGGGCGCTGCGTTCCGGCATCCATTTTGCCAACCTCCTCTTCACATCAGCATATTGGGGATCAGCGGCCAGGTTCGCCCATTCATGTGGATCGCGGTAGTGGTCATACAGCTCCTCCGATCCGTTAGCATACCGGATGTAGCGCCATCGCTCCGTGCGCACAGCGTGGTTCCCCGGATTCGCGGTGGTTACTGCCGGGCGTTCGCGGGGGGTAGCTGCATCTTCAAGTTGCGGTACCAGCGATATCCCTTCCAGGTTTTCTTTAGCCGGCAGCCCCGCCAGATCCACGAGCGTGGGATACATATCCAGCAATTCGACCGCTTCCGCGGATGTTGCTCCCCCCGTAACCCCCGGTCCTGCAAAAATCAACGGCACCCGCGTCGTCCGTTCCCACAAGGTATTTTTCCCGGTGATCGCCTTTTCCCCCAGATGGTACCCGTGATCGGACCAGAAGACCACTATGGTATTTTCCACCAGTCCCTGCTCTTCCAGCGTATCGAGGACCCGGCCCACCTGTGCATCCATAAAGCTGACGGTCGCCAGGTACGATTTCACCTTCGAATGCCACTGGTCGTGTTCCAAGACCCAGGAGAGGCGCGGCTCAGGGAGAAACCAGTGCGTGTACCAGGCAAAATCGGGAATATCTTCGCGATCTCCTTCAGGAGCAGGAGGTAAAACTACATTTTCCTCCTCAGGATACAGATCAAACCATTTTTGGGGGGCGTACAGCGGTACGTGCGGGGAAACAAATCCGACCGCCATGAAAAACGGGTCGGTATGAGATTCAGCCCCCAGCTCTTTCAACCGGTTTACGGCCCAGCTGGCCACTTTGTAATCGCCCATGGCCGAATCCTGTTCCGGGAACGTACCCCAGTCCACCAGCGGGTGGTCGACCATGTCCAGGGGCTCTTTGACAAGCTTTTCTTCCGGAAAGGGGCCAAACCCTCCATCCGGGCCCCAGTGCTGGAAATCGGTTTCCCGTACCTGCTCGGATACCCCGTGGAATATTTTACCGGTTGAATAGGTGCGATACCCGTGGTCAGCAAAATATTGGGGGAGCGTCACCACATCCTGGGTGGTCTCCGCCTGCCGATGGCCGGGGGCCAGCCCGTAGATTCCCGTGGTCGTGGGACGAAGCCCCGTCATGAGACTGACGCGGGAGGGATTGCACACAGGAGCCTGCACGTGGGCATTGGCAAACAGGGTCCCTCTCTGCGCCAGGCGGTCAATATTGGGGGTAACAACCTGCGGGTGCGTCTGGAGAATGCCGGCCCAATCATTGTAGTCGTCAATGCCGATAAATAGGATGTTCGGACTGTCGGCTGAATTCTGTCCATGTACAGGCAATGATAAACTGCTTAAAATTATGCCCAAACTCAGAAAAAACCATATAGAAAAGGTAGTTGCATTTATAATGCGATATAAATTAACTCTCATTTTGAAGGATTTAAATTTAAATATTTTATTATTTCATCTCTACTTACTTGCTTCGAGGTAGCACTTAACCTTTTTCATCTGTTTAAAACCTTGGTCTTCAGATCCTTATCCAGTTATTAAACATATGGAATAATCATTCTAAATACTCTTTGGGAACAATCTCTTTAAAATCTTCTAGCTCATTGTTCCATTGTGTTTTTAAAGTCTGAATCTTCTCAGGTCTATTTTCAGCTAAATTATTTGTTTCAGCACGATCTTTTTCGAGATTAAAAAGTCTCCAATCTTCATCTTTGGAGGCAACTATTTTCCAATCTCCTGCCCGCATGGCCCGATTCCCTTCGTGGTACCACCAGAGTTTCCGATCCCATTCTATGTTACTGTCAAATGTTGGAACTAGTGATCTTCCAGGCATCGATTTGGTAATTTGACTAGATCTTTCAAGGCCGGCCAAGTCAAGGACTGTTGGTACTAAATCAATAACATGCCCTGCAGCTGTTCTCAATGAACCTCTATCTTCAATCCCATCCAGCCATTGAACTATAAAAGGGGTAGCAATTCCCCCCTCGTGTACCCAGGTTTTGTGACGTCGAAATGGGGTATTACTTACCGTGGACCAGCCCGGACCCAAACTAAGGAACGTATCTGCCGAACCCGGCCTGGCGTTGGGATCATGCCCATTTCCACGGACCATTATTTCAGAACTGGCTCCATTGTCGGAAAGAAAAACTATGAGTGTGTTATTATAGTAATCCAATGCCTTAAGTTGATCAATTATTCGCCCTATCTCTTTATCCATCCGTTCAATCATTGCTGCATGGATGGTCATTTTATCTTGTTGAAATTGCTTTTGTTGTGTGGTCAAACTATCCCAAGGTACCGGACGATTTACCTCACCATCACCTAATATTTCTAAAGCTTTTGGGAAATCGTAAGGTGGACCAATATCTCTTTCGACTTCCGATAGCCGCCCCTCAACAAGGTTCATTTCTTGAATTCGTTTCCAACGCTGTTTTCGTATCTCATTCCAGCCAGAATTATATCGCTCCCCCACCCGATTGATATCTTCTTCAAGTGCGTGTAATGGAAAATGTGGAGCAGTGAAAGCTACATACGAAAAAAAGGAGTGATCCTTATAATTTGATTCATGTTCTTTTAAATACTTAATAGTTCTATCAGTAATTTCTGTGGTGCTATAATAATCTGAACCTTTTTTAATGCGTGGAAGCTTATTATCATTTTCATAGTGTTCAACAGGTCTAAAATGGTCAATTGGCCCTTCAAGCATATAGGACCTATCAAAACCAGTTTGTATTGGCATACCATCAATATGCCATTTCCCTGTATGATAGGAACGATATCCAGCTTCTTTAAGATATTCCGGTAATAACTGTGCCCAATCAGGCCGTTCACCTTGTCCTCCACCTTTAATTCCAGGAGCACTATCGCGACCTATTTGCTGGGGATAATAACCAGCAAGTAGAGAAGCTCTTGTAGGCCAGCAGCGGCCCGTATTGTAAAACTGAGTATACTTTAACCCATTCTTTGCCAGTTTATCCAAATTGGGAGTTGCTATTTCTCCACCATAAGAACCTAAGTCTGAATAACCAAGATCATCAGCCATGATGATCAATATATTAGGTCTTTGTATATCTCCTTGATTACATCCCACAATTGGAAACAGCAGAGTGGCTATAAATACAAGCCTATATGCAGCTTTACTTATGCGAGTTATCATACTTAAAATGATAGATTTTTCATTGATTCTATCTAGTGTAAAATTGCAATGGATACTACAAGATAGAAATTTAGCCTATTTAATATTTATATAGGGGACTTAGATCATGATAATCCATCCGTTTAATCATTATTTATAGATAGAAATTATAGAATATCTTCATTTTATATAGATTAAATGGAGGAATAATCCTCCATTTAATCTAAAATTATAATCCCAGATTAATATTTTGTTCGATTACTCAACTTACCATCCAGGATTCTGTTCTAAATTATTTAACCTAACTTCTCTTAAAGGAATTGGAAGAAGTAGTTTATATTCTACAACGTTATAAGTTTCTTCTGTCAATCTAGGAACTAGTTGCTTTTGCTCTTCACCATGTGCATTCATTACTTCAATTGCTCTATTTGTTCTTAGCAAATCATACCAACGGTGATTTTCAAACGCCAATTCTACCCGTTGTTCATGATAAACCGCATCACGAAACTCCTCCTTTGATAAACCAGGAGTTAGGTTATTGAGACCGGCTCTTTGTCTTACCTGATTAATATAACCATATGCTTCGGATGTTGGCCCTTCGACTTCATTAATAACCTCTGCCATCATTAAAAGTACATGGGCATACCGATAAACAGGCACATTTTCGTTAGTGCGTCCAGGCTGTTCAAAGGAATGAACAAACTTTTTGATGTAAGGTATTGAATCACCAATCGCTACATCGTACTGAGAATTCTCTGGATTAACATAGTAAGCAATAGAAGCATCTTTTCTTGTATCACCCTGTTCATAAGCCCTTATAACATCACGTGTAGGAATGTTGTAGCCGGCATGACTTGGATTTAGATCGGTAAAACCGATTATATCAGAACCAGAATTAAAAGGAACAAATCGATAGGCAAATTCACTGGCCTCTCCCTCAATTGATGAACTAAATTGGATCTCAAAAATTGATTCCGCATTATTCTTATTAGCTGGATCAAAAACATCTGAATAATCAGTCAAAAGAGAATAATTCATATTAATTACCTGCTCTAATGCATCTGAAGCTGCTGAGTAGTCTTCTTGGGTGAGGTATACATCAGCAAGTAGTGTATAAGCTGCCCCTTTTGTTGCTCGACCTACATCGGCTCCAGAGTAGTTCTCAGGCAGGCTACTAGTTGCATCATTTACATCATTGATGATTTGTTGATACACTTCTGAGGCTGAAGCTCTACCTTCTGAAAATGCATCATCCGGGGATTCAACCTCATCAAGTACTAAGGGAACACCTCCAAAAAGTCGAACCAGATGAAAATAATGTACCGCACGAATGAATTTTAATTCACCTGTATACTGCTCTTTTAATGTTGAATTGCTAAATTCAACGTTTTCAATACGATTTAAGACAACATTACATTGTGAAATCCCCGTGTAAATAGTGCTCCAAACTTCCTCTATAGGCCCATTTTCGTCTAAAATTAAAAATGAATCTAAAAATTCAGTTTCATGCTCTCCTCTATTTCCATGGTTATACTGGAATGTTGTATTATCAGATCTCATTTCAGTTATTGCCCAGAAATCTGAAGACCCTGTATAATAAAGATCTTGGAGTTGGCTGTATGCCCCATTAACAGCCAACTCTATCGATTCTTCTGTATCATAAAAAGTAGAGGCATTAACAAAAGAATCAGCTTCTGGTTCAAGTATGTCATTACAGGAAAGAAGTCCAGCCGATATTAGTAAAAAGAAAAGAATTACCTTTTTCATAGTTCTAAACTCTTAAGTGTTAAAAACAATTAAAGATTAAGCTTTATACCCAGTGTTGTCACTCTTGGCAAAGGGTAACTCACAAAGTCTAACCCAGGTGCCAGGTTTCCGTCCCCACTGGCATTGTTGTAATTCGTTGCCTCTGGATTACTTCCGCCATAATTTGTTAATAACAATGCATTTTGTACGCTAACATACACGCGTGCACTTTGCATGATACCATCCATTAATTCTTCCCCAAGAGTATATCCAAGGGTAACATTCTTCACCCATATATGAGAATTGTCTTCAATTGCCCCAGTATTTATATGTCGGAAAAACTGGCGATTACGAAGACCGACAGTACCTGGAACTTCTCCATTCCCAGGCTCTTCAGGAGACTTCCAACGGTCTTGCACATCCGTAGACACATTAAAAACACCATCTATATTATGATAATAGTGATGGTCTTCACGATAGCGCTCTCCACCATAGGAGCCTGTTAAAAGTACTCTTAAATCAAAATTGTTAAGCTGGAGTGAATTTGTCATTCCCCATGTAAAATCCGGGTAAGGATTACCGATAATTGCAAAGTCATGGGGTTCAGACAGGACTCCGTCACCATTAACATCTTTCATTTTTAAGTTACCTGGAACAGCACCCTGGTATGACGGTGAATTGGCAATTTCTTCTTCGCTTTGGAAAATGCCCTCAATTACCCATCCATAAAACATGCCAATAGGCTCACCAACCTTCGTTATGTTTGACTCTAACCCCCCACCTCCAAATCCTGCAAAAATAGGGGCATTATCTCGACCTAATTCTAACACCTTATTTCTATTGAACGCTATATTAAAATCGGTGCTCCAACTCAGTTTTTGTTGACTAATGTTGTTAGAATTGATTGATAATTCTAAACCTCGATTTTCAACATCACCGCGGTTTTCAGTTACATTTGAAAACCCAGAGGATTGGGGAATTTCAACATTAAGCAATAAATCTTCAGTATTTCGGACATAATATTCAGCATGAAGTGTTACTCGGTCCTCCCAAAGTCCAAGATCCAGCCCGAAATTGATCTCACTTGTGCGTTCCCACCCAAGATTTGGATTACCAAGTTGATTTAATATTCTACCAGACGCTCGACTATTCCCCAGAACGTAATCACTGGTTCCAATCTGGCTCAAGTGGGTATAATTCCCAATATTATAATTACCAGTTATACCATATGACCCTCTAAGTTTCAATTCACTAATCCACGACAATTCTTCCATGAAGGGCTCTTCGGATATACGCCAGCCCAAAGCTCCTGATGGGAAAACACCCCATCTGTTATCACTACCAAATCGAGAAGAACCATCCTGACGAACAGTTGCCGTAATTAGGTACTTATTCTGGTAATCATAATTCATTCTAGCCAGATATGATACCAAAGACCAGTCCTGCTTATTTGTCCCCCCAAGTAACCTGCTTGCGGCATTTAGTGTCTTTATTTCATCATCTGCAAAATCTTGACCGTTTATATTCGCCCCCGTTGTTCTGTCTTGCTGAACACTAAAACCAAGTAGCGCCTCAATACTATGACTTCCCAAGAATTCATCTTGATAAGTCAAAGTATTTTCTGTAGCCCAATTGAGACCAGATGATGCTATGAATGATCCACTAGGTATTACTGGGGGAGGCTGAAAAAGGTTGCCAACGTTCGAAGGATGAAATGTTTCCACCTGACCATCTGAAAACTCTACATTCGCAGATGTTTTAAACCTAAGTTCATCAAGTAAATTATACTCTACATATCCATTTAATAATCCATTAAAAGTACGAGAATCATTCTTTATGTCTTGTGACTCCAGCACTGGATTAGGATAATTAAATGTCCCGGTGTTACCGATCATCTCATTAAAACTTCCATCTTCGTTATATACAGGCTCCAGTGGGCTTGCTACTAACGCAGTTCCAAATCCAGGCTCACCTCTTCCAGCACCTCCTATAGCTACCTGAGCCCTATTGGAGAATGTAGGAGCTAAATTAATTCCTGCACTTAACTTATCACTTATCGTAGCATTCACATTAGCTCTTAAAGAGAATCGCTGATAGTCGGTTCCGAGAACAACTCCTTCCTGTGTTAGAAATGCCCCTGAAATATATGACTGAATATTATCACTACCCCCACTAATATTAAATCTTAAATTTTGCATGGGCGCCATTCGTGTAACCTCATCGTACCAATCCGTCCCCTCACCATACTGTTCAGGATTTCTATATTCTTCGGGTATATCATCCATTGTGGGTTCCCGATTTTCTTGAAATCGAATTTGATCTGATATTCGTTCTTTTTGAAATTGTGCAAATTGACGGGCATTCATCAAGTCTGGCTTCTCTTGTTGTCTAACTTGCTGCCATCCAGTGTAGGCACTAATTTGTACTTGCATTTGCCCAGAGGTGCCTTTCTTCGTTTCAATCATTATTACACCATTAGCTCCCCTAGAGCCATATATTGCTGTAGCTGATGCATCTTTAAGAACAGTTATTGATTCTATATCCTCAGCCGGAATATTACTTAATGGGTTAGAAACGACTGAACTCGATCCAGAAATTGGAAAACCGTCAATAACATATAAAGGCTGGCTACCAGCACCTACAGCACCTATACCACGAATCTCAATAGTTGGTCCACCTCCTGGTATACCAGCCGGTTGATTCACATTTACACCTGACACTTGTCCGGCTAAAAGTTCGTCACCTCCAGTAACAACTTGTTCACTCACCTTTTCCATTGTGACAGATTCGACAGATCCAGTCACATCTTGTTCTTGCTGCGTACCATAACCCACCACAACCAGCTCCTCACCAGCAACTGCCTGTGTTTGCAGAGCCACATCAATATTCGTTCTTCCATTTATCGGCACTTCCTGCGTTTGATACCCGATAAACGAAAACACCAGCGTATCCTGCAGGGAGGGAACACCCAGCTCAAATCCTCCTTCACTGTCGGTGGAGGTACCCGTGGTCGTACCCTTCACCACCACGTTGACGCCCGGGAGCGGGTCACCGGAAGCGGCGTCCGTGACCTGGCCCGAGACCGTCTCCATTTGTTTGGGCAACTCACTCCCGCGCATAATGATGAAGCTGCCGGTTGCCCAGTATTTTAGCCCGGTTTGGTATCCGATTTGATCCAGTATGTCAAACACTTTTTGCTTTTCGGCATGCAGCGTTACATGCAGATCACCGGCCATCAGATCTTCTGTATAAACTATTTGAGCCCCAACTTTCTTTTGTATCCTGTTCAGTACCTGCCGCACCGGCATCTCTTCAACATTAAGAGAGATCCTCATCTCCAAAAGCTGATCCGGCACCGTCTGCAAGGCGATATTGCGGTTTTCCTGCTGTTCGTTATAATCGGCCAGTTTCTGCTGCGCCGATACAGCTGTTGCAATTCCCAACAGCGTGATAAATAACAGATAGAAGCTGCATTTGTATAACTTCCCCATGGGTTCCCTTTTTTAGTTAGTAATTGATAAACTTGTTTATGTTCTTGCGTTAAACCTGGTCTTATTGTTCCCGATATAATCGTACGCGCTGGTCCTCGATGCTGTACTGGGCATCCAGCGAAATGCTCAGCACTTTAATGACGTTTTCCAGTGACTGACTTTTTTCAAACGCGGCGGTGAGCTTCTTCCGGTACAGTGCCGAATCAGCCACCTCAATATGTACCTGGTAGTGGTCTTCAATTTTTCTAATGACCGATGAGAGCGGTTCAGCATCAAAAATCAGTTGATTTTCAAGCCATGCCAGCGCTACATTCAGATCTGCTTTTTCGACGGTTAATTTCTCTGCCTGGGCCGTCACATCTACTTTCTGGCCCTCTGATACAATCACCGAAGAACCGTCCGAGGGGGGCTCCTCTCCGGCATGCAGCGGCATTTGCCCGTTGCTTCCCTCGCTTTTTCTGGGAGAAACCTTCACTTTTCCCTGTGATACCACCACTTCCGTTTTCTCTTCCCCGCCATTCGTCTTCACATTGAATTTGGTGCCGATATCCTCAACGCGGGCATTATTGGCATACACCACAAACGGGTGAGGGTGATCGTGGTTTACCTCGAAATACGCTTCGCCCTCCAGATGGATATTCCTGGATTTCTCCTCGTAATCATCGGCGTAATGGAGGGTGCTCGATTCGTTCAAAACAATTTTTGTGCCATCCCTCAACCGCAGGTTAAGCCGTTCTCCAGCCTGAGAGGAAACCGTCCGATACGTTACCTGCTCTTGCCGGGCTTGATTTCCTGCATTCATCGAAACCGAGTACACGTAAAAACCATAGGCCCCGGCAAGCACCAGCAACACCGCCGCCACTTTTATCAGGGTATTGATCGTAGAATGGTAGGTCTTTTTCGGCATGTACCCGATACGCCCGGACACTTTCTTTTTTCGTTCTGTGGTGTGTTGCGAAAGATCGGCCCAGGCGCGGTCCACATCGCCTATTTTCAGCGTTCCGGAGATCTCCCAGACTTCACGCAGTTGCCTGAGCACCGCCTTGCGCGACGGGTCTTCTTCCAGCCACTGCCGGACAAACTGCTCGTCGGCCTCGCTGTAGTCACCGGATATGTAGCGTATGACTTCTTCGGGATACATCTTAAATAAATTGGAGTTCATGGATAATGATCATTTCCGATTGTTTTCCCTTTCTGTTACTATAGACGAGGGTGTTGAGATCTACCACGACAGGATTCTATATTTTATTTTTCCGTTCGAAATAGGCATTTGAGGCCTATGAGGGCAGTTTTCAGAGATCTGTACAGCGAGCCACTCAAAAAAATTATTAAATCCTGCCTATTCGGATCGTTTATTGTGCGCGAATGGTGCTAAAGAAATGAACAGGAGTTTTCTATCAGAGAAGTGCGAAATATTAGGATTGCATATCGGCGAGCAAAATAAAACGATAAAATGCAATAAGCGGACGGTACTTCACTACCTAATGCTTCCTCAAGAAGTCACAATCGCTCCTTTCCGATGGAAGAGTTGTTCATTTTTTGTATGACCAAAAAACGAACCAAAAAAGTCACCATAAAATCCCAGATATTGATCTCCCGGAGACTCCAATCCGGCCCTTGCTTATCCACACCACGTGGTTTTCCCGGAAACAGTTGCAGGGATTTTCTGGACTTGGGGCTGCCACAAAATCTGGTTCATATCCTTCCGGCCTTGCGATTTCTGAGCCGCCCGGGCAAATGCAGCGAAGGCGTTAAGAAAGAAACTCTGCAACGAATAATGGGAAGACCCAGGCAAGTGGGAAACCTCTATCAGCAAGGTGGGGCTGCCCACGTGAATATCTGGGTTTCTTTTAGCCGCAGCGGAGTGCAGCCAGGCGAAGAAATCCACCGCCGGTGATTTTTTGGGTTCGTTTTTGTTCACACAAAAAGGAACACCCCTTCATGTCAATAATACCTTATGCTGTACTACTAACGCACCATATTACCATAATCGAATCGCAGACATGCACGGTTTTTCGACAAATAAGGAGAATTCCTTGCACCCAACTGGCATAATAAATACTCTAATTCATTGGTAATCAATGAGTTAATATGAGTGGGAGGATACCCTACCTACCAGTTCAGAGGCGATGTTATTTATCTACGATAAAAATTTCGGTTGCAATGTCATCCCACCAATAGAACGGCGGCCAGGGTCAACAGATGCTGAAATCGATCACGCAGGGAGTTAAGTGCCCGGCTGATCTGTGTCTCCACCGTATTTACCGAAATATCGAGAAATTCGGCGATTTCCCGGTAGGTCATTCCTTCATAGCGGCTGAGAATAAATATCATGCGTCTCCGCTTGGGAAGCGACTGGATTGCTTTCTCCACTTCTTCCAGCACAAATTTCTGGTGAAGATTTTTTTCAAGGTCCGAAGTCATTGGTTTTTCCTTTCTCAGTGCCTGCTTTTCCTGCTCCCAGTTTTGCACTACTTTTTTGTGTTTCAGATAGTCGAGACTCATATTCCTGGCGGATGTGTAGAGGTAGTTTTGTACGGATTTGTTAATCTCGATCGATTCGCCTTCCTCCCAGATTTTGGTGAACAGCTCTTGTATGATCTCCTCGGCAATCGCTTCGGATTTTACGTAACCCCATACAAATTTAATCAGTCGGTCGTAGTAGCTGCGAAACAACGTTTCGAACGCCTCCGGGTCCCCTGCCTTGACCTGTTGAAACAGCTGCTGATCCCTCATCTAAACAATCGCTAAGTAAAATTGATTTTGCACAATTCTATTATAACATAAATGCAATCATATCGAAAAATTGAAACTTCATTACGAGAGGGCCTTTAAAAATCATTCAGCTGGTCGACTTCCACCTTCCCTGTCGTAGTCTTGAAGTAAGCGCTTTAAGCGATTGACCACATCGGGATGATCGAGCCAGAGATTATTCGTCTCGTCAGGATCTTCATCAAGATTATAAAGCTGACCTTCCGGTCCCCCTGGTTCTGGATCCATAGATGCAGGATCCGAGAACCCGCCTGAACCAAGTGCTTCAATCAGTTTCCACCGGCCATCCTGGATAGTTCGAACGCCGCGGCTTGATACACTGACCACCGGTGGTCGAACAGCTTCTTTTTCCGGCTGTTCACCTGTAAGTACCGGAACCAAACTAAAACTATCTTCTCCGGCATTCTGCGGCAGTTCGGTGTTGAGTATGTCAGCAAATGTAGCCATCAGATCGGTAAAAGAGATCGTCTGATCGGTCACTGCTCCATGATCTACCACTCCCGGCCAGCGAACAATAAACGGCATGCGATGACCCGCCTCGTAAACATCCCCTTTCATCCCGCGCAAACCTCCCTGGGAGTCGTGCCCGAACTGTTCTTTGTCTTTGTCATACCAGACAGGCCCGTTGTCGCTTGTAAAAATGACAAGCGTTTCATCGGACATGTTTTCCTTATCAATGGTTGATAAAATCCTGCCAATCTCTGCATCCACCATCGCCATAAAATCACCATACATCCCGGCGTCACTTGCTCCCTCAAACGCTTCGGTCGGCAGCCACGGGGTATGAGGAGCTGGATAGGCCACATAAAGAAACAGAGGTTTATTCTGATTGCTGGAATTGTGATTCTCAATCACCGCTATCGATTCATCCGTAAAGCGCGGCAAAACGTCTATTAATTCAAGATCGGGTGCAATCCCCCCTTCCCGCCAGAACGCACCCTGGATGTCCGTCCAGATGCCCCCGCTGTAATTGTTGCCAATCGAATCGGATGGCGGATTTACCACGCGGTCATCCCGGATGTAAAAATAGGGTGGAATATCTGTCGAGGCCCGGATTCCAAAGAAGGAGTCAAATCCACGATCCACCGGTCCGCCGGATAAAAGCTGATCTTCTGCATACTGGCGATAGGCAGCCCGAATATTGTTCCCGCTTTCCTGTGCATTTTCCCGACTGGCCTCAATAGCAGCCGATTCGTCAAACCCCAGGTGCCATTTTCCGACCATCGCCGTGTGATATCCCTCCGACTGCAGGAGCGAAGCTATTGTCATGCGATCTTCGTCAATCACCGGTTGTTCCGGCCACACATTCGTATTCGTTCGAAACGGATAGCGACCTGTCAACAACCCATACCGGGAGGGATGACATACCGCGCCGGGGGCATGTGCATCCATAAAGCGGATCCCTTCACTCGCAAGTCCATCAATATTGGGAGTGGGAATTTTCGATTCCGGATTATAGCTCCTGAGATCGCCGTAGCCCATATCATCCACGAGAATGAGGACGATGTTGGGTTTTGATGGGTTTTGAGTACTTTTTTGTTCATCGTTTGCACATCCCAATATGAGAAGAGCGGATACAAATAAAAGCAACGTATTCAACGGATTACCAAATAAAGGATTTGTCCGGATCATATTTTCAGGAGGCTTTTGAATTATCTGCCACTTTCGATTCCTCTCAAAATCGAGGTGTCAGGTAGAATAATTTGTCTCTTAGAGGGCTTATCTCCGTGAATTTGGACCGAAATGGGACAAAGAAGCCGATTCACGGTCCAAGATCAACGGCAATTATCGACGATTTAAAGAAACCCTTTGCAAAACCTGCTATTTTGTTGGGAGGTAGTTGTACTGCCGACCCCATTGACCTTTTAACGGGAGTACAACTCCCTCAGAACGAAGAAGTGAGGGTTTTGCGAAGCCCTCTTAAAAACTTTTGGGTCTATACATCCAACAACTGAGGAATCCGCGAAAAAGGGACGTAGTACAAATCTCCCTGCCAATTATTCACCCGGCCAATAAGGCAGCGGAGCACCTGTTTCCTGTAGCCACCCTTCCAATTGTTTCATTAATTGTACTCTTTTTCCAGGCATCTGCCTGGCAAGGTCTGTTTCCTCACCTGGATCATCCGCGAGATTGTAGAGCTCAACATCACCTGTTTCGTAGAATTTCATAAGTTTCCAACGTTCAGAACGTACTGCGCTTACTGGACCTGTTCTCCATCTTGAATTCGGATACCCCGGAAAATGCCAGTATAATGCTTCGCGATTTAAGGAGTTATCCGGATTCTCCAATAACGGAGTCAGGCTAACCCCATCCAGCTGATAGCCTTCGGGGTTTTCAAGCCCTGC
>NZ_JBINJF010000048.1:0-15158 GCF_043951865.1 Halalkalibaculum sp. DA3122 | reverse complement strand
ATCCAGCCGGTGGCGATGGAAGAGGGGCTTCGATTTGCGATCCGCGAGGGCGGGCGCACCGTCGGGGCCGGCGTGGTTAGCAAAATTATTGAATAACTCTAAAAGAGTAGGAATTATATAGTGGCTACTCAGCAAAAGATCCGAATAAAGTTAAAGTCGTACGATCACAATCTGATCGATAAATCGGCGGAAAAGATTATCCAGACTGTAAAGTCAACAGGAGCAGTGGTGTCGGGACCGATACCACTGCCGACCAAGAAAAACATCATTACGGTCAACCGGTCTGTCCACGTGAATAAAAAATCTCGTGAACAGTTTGAATATCGCTCGCACAAGCGACTGATCGATATTCTTTCCACCGGCTCTCAAACCGTTGATGCATTGATGAAGCTGGAGTTGCCTTCCGGTGTGGATGTAGAAATTAAAGTGTAAACGCCTAGATAGATAACACAATGAGTGGTTTAATAGGTAAAAAAGTAGGAATGACCAATATGTATGATGAGAACGGCAGAAACTTCGCCGTTACCGTCATTGAGGTTGACCCTTGTGTTGTTACCCAGATTAAAACAGAAGAGAACGATGGGTACAAGGCATTGCAGCTTGCTGCGTTTGATAAGAAGGAAAAAAGCGTCAGCCAGCAGGTATTGGGCCATTTCCGGAAAGCGGGGGCCTCTCCAAAGAAATATGTAAAAGAGTTCAGGGATTTCGATACAGAAGGATTTGAACTTGGGGATACCCTTAAGATCGAGGATGTTTTTACTGTTGGCGATAGTGTTGATGTTGTAGGGATTTCCAAGGGCCGGGGTTTTACCGGCGTTGTCAAACGGCACGGATTCTCCGGGGTTGGAGAAGCTACCCACGGGCAGCATGACCGGCAGCGACATCCGGGTTCAATCGGTCAGGCATCCGATCCCGCTCGCGTGTTCAAGGGAATAAAGATGGCCGGTCGGTCGGGAAATAACCGAACAAAGATCAAGAACTTAACCATTGCCAAGATTCTGCCTGAATCTAATATGATGCTGGTCACGGGTTCTGTTCCCGGACCCAACGGGAGAATCGTTGAAATTTATAACCGATAGTAACAGATCGACCAAATGAAATTATCAGTATTCAATAAAGACGGAGAGCAGGGCAGCGGAGAGGTTGACCTGCGGGATTCGATTTTTGGCATTGAGCCGAATGAAACCGTCGTATATGAAGATGTGCGTCGATATCTGGCTCATCAGCGCCAGGGTACCTCAAATACCAAGGAGCGCGCTCAGGTGCGTGGCGGTGGTCGCAAACCGTACAGGCAGAAGGGTACGGGAATGGCGCGGCGTGGTTCAATCCGTTCTCCCCTGTTGAAGGGTGGGGGAACCGTGCATGGACCCAGTCCACGTTCTTATGAGGTCAAGATGACTAAAAAGATGCGGCGACTGGCCAGAAAGTCGGCCTTGTCCCAGAAAGCCTCGGAAGAGGGCATCCGAGTTGTGGAGAGCTTTGATCTGGAAGAGCCCAAAACCCGAAAGGTTGCGGATCTTATTTCTGCACTGGAATTGAAGGGTAAAAAAATATTGATACTAACTGCGGATACGAATCTGAATCTCTTCAAGTCGGCCCGCAATATCCCGGAAGTGGAAGTGCTTGAGGCAGACAAACCCACGACCTATCAGATTATGTACGCCGATACGTTAGTAATTGAAGAAGGAGCGGTTGAAAAATTGCAAGAATCTGTTGAACCAACAGCCAATAAGGAGGCTGCCGAATGAAAGACGTACTTAAACAACCTTATATAACCGAAAAGTCTACCAAGGATCAGTTCGACGGTAAATATGCTTTTGTTGTTGACAAGTATGCATCAAAGAGTGATATCAAGCGAGCTGTAGAGCAGCGATATCCTGATGTCAAGGTAGGCAAGATCAACACCATGATAATGCCTTCCAAACCCAAAGGTCGCTTCACTCGAAGTGGATATGTAGAAGGACGTTCAAAAGTTTGGAAAAAAGCTATTGTGACGTTGAAGGAAGGCGAAATTGACTTTTTTAGTGAAATTTAAGACAGCCCAGATTCATGCCAAATAAGAAAATAAAACCAAATACGCCAGGCACCCGGCACCGGAATGCGCCTGTGCTCGATGACATCACGGTAAGCAAACCCGGGCTGAAACGCCTGGTGAAAGGTATAAAGCGCAGCAGCGGCCGTAACAAGCAAGGTCGAATGACTTCGCGTCATCGGGGTGGCGGCCATAAACGGCGCTACCGCCAAATCGATTTTAAACGTGATAAAACCGATATACCGGCAAAAGTGCAGACTATTGAATATGATCCGAATCGTTCGGCACGTATTGCGTTGCTGGCATATGCGGATGGCGAAAAGCGGTATATTATTGCGCCACAGGGTGTTGAGGTCGGTCAGACCGTCATAAGCGGAGAGAATGTAGAGCCCGATGTGGGTAATGCACTTCCGATGAAAAATATGCCACCGGGTACATTTATTTACAACATTGAACTCCATCCCGGTCAGGGCGGGCAGTTGTGCCGGAGTGCAGGAACACAGGCACAGATGGTGGCGAAGTCTGATCGTTACGTCACGGTCAAGCTACCGTCGGGCGAAGTTCGTATGATCCTTGGCACATGTTATGCCACGGTTGGAACGACCAGCAATCCTGATCATTTTAATGCTACGCTCGGCAAGGCTGGACGAAACCGCTGGAAAGGCAAGCGGCCTCAAACCCGCGGGGTGGCAATGAACCCGATTGATCACCCGATGGGTGGTGGAGAAGGCAAGGCCTCCGGTGGCCATCCGAGATCTCCTTGGGGTCAATCCTCAAAAGGGAAGAAGACCCGTAAACGCAAGAAGCTTTCTGATCGGTACATCGTACGAAGCCGTAAGAAATCCAAGAATAAGAGATAAGAACCATGCCCAGATCACTACGCAAAGGACCTTACGTATACTACAAGCTGCAGCGAAAAGTTGATGAAATGAATGAAAGCGGCAAGAAGAAGGTCATCAAGACCTGGTCGCGCAGCTCAATGATCACACCAGATTTTGTGGGATTGACATTTGCTGTACACAACGGTAAGCAGTTTATACCGGTGTACGTTTCTGATAACATGGTAGGACACAAGCTAGGCGAATTTGCACCTACCCGCACATTCCGGGGACATCCGGTCAAAAAAGCAGAAAAAGCAGTTAAACGATAGGATTTAAACAATGGCCGAAGACACAAACATCGAAGCACGCGCAGTACAGAAGTACCTGCGGAAATCACCCCGGAAAGTACGATTGGTTGTAGATGCCGTCCGTGGTGAAAACGTGGCAAAAGCATTGAAGAAGCTTGAATTTATAAAGAAGGCAGCTTCTCCGCATGTTGCCAAAGTCATTAAATCTGCTGCAGCCAACGCACGGGATAAATTCCAGGAGATACGTCCCGAGAATAATGAGCTGTACATTAAGGAGATTTATGTTGATGAAGGGCCAACGCTGAAACGCATTCAGCCGGCACCGATGGGGCGGGCTCATCAAATACGTAAAAGGATGAGCCATATTACGGTGGTTGTTGGCACCAAAGAAGAAGAATTGATTAACGAATAAAGACAGGAAATACCTTGGGACAAAAAACACATCCAGTAGGTTTACGGCTCGGTATTATTCGCGGTTGGGATTCCAACTGGTATTCTGAAGAGAATGAGCCGGAAATTCTATACGAAGACACAAAGTTACGTGAGTATCTTCATACGCGACTACGCAATGGAGGTTTGGCACGCGTAATTATTGAGCGAACTCCTAAACGGATTCTTCTTACGCTAAAAACCAGCCGTCCGGGAGTGATTATCGGTAAGGGTGGCGAACAGATTGAACTTCTTCGGGAGGAGCTGAAAGCGATTACCAACAAGGAAGTACAGATTAATGTAAGTGAGATTAAGCGGCCGGAGACAGACGCCAGTCTGGTTGCCCAGAATATTGCGCAACAACTGGAAGCCCGAATCTCTTTCCGGCGGGCGATGAAAACAGCAATATCATCGGCCATGCGTATGGGTGCCGAGGGAATCAAGATTCGATGCGCAGGCCGGCTTGGCGGCGCAGAGATGGCACGCACCGAGCAATACAAAGAGGGTCGTATTCCCCTGCACACGCTTCGTGCCGATATCGATTATCACAAGTCAACGGCAAATACGATCTACGGATCTATTGGAGTGACGGTTTGGATCTTTAAGGGAGAAATCCTGGGTGATATTGAGCTGACTCCTGGTGATGCTCATGAGCAACAGGAGCAGCAATCGCGATCTCGCCGCGGAGGAGGCAAACGCCGCTCCAGACGCAACAGGCGTAGAAGAAGTAATAACTAGGAATTGACCAGAAATCAGAGTTATGTTAGAACCAAAGCAGGTAAAACGGCGCCGCCAACACCGCAGAAGCCTAAAAGGGAATGCCCAACGGGGGCATACGCTCGCATTCGGCGACTTCGGGCTGAAAGCGCTCGAATCTAAATATGTTACTTCGAGGCAGATAGAATCCTGTCGTATCACCATTGCGCGAACGCTACAGCGCGACGGACAAACATGGATTCGGATCTTTCCCGATATGCCCAAGACGGCTCAGCCCGCTGAAACGCGCATGGGTAAGGGCAAGGGCGCGGTTGAGAAATATGTAGCCGTGGTAAAACCGGGACGAATATTGTTTGAGATAACGGGGGTTTCTGAAGCACGGGCTCATGAAGCATTTCGCCGGGCTTCTCACAAACTTCCCATCAAAACGAAATTTATTGTTCGCCGAGATTACGACGGACCTTAATTAAAAAGATTGTATTGAGTATGAAAGCACATGAAATGAGAGATCTGACTGTGACGGAGCTCAAGGCTCGTCTAAATGATGAGCAGGAAGCACTTAAGGACATGGAGTTTAACAAAGCTGTTGCAGGGCAACTCGAAAACCCGGCACGGATCAGGATGACCAGGCGTGAAATTGCCCGCTTAAAAACGGTTATCCATGAAATGGAAAATGACGAATCCCGATCAGAAGATACTGAGTAAGGAAGAGATTTATGGCACAGACAGAACGAGCACAACGAAGAGAACGAACCGGTCGCGTTGTAAGCGACAGTATGGATAAAAGTATCACGGTAGCCGTCGATCGTCAGGTGAAACACCCTATTTACGGGAAATTTATCACCAAAACGACGAAATATATGGCCCATGATGAAAGCAATGAAGCCAAGGTTGGCGACAAGGTGCATATTATGTCGACACGACCGCTTTCAAAACGAAAAACCTGGCGTCTGGTAGAAATTCTTGAACGCGCCAAATAAACTAACAGGTTGAACTGATTGCTCTGAATAGGTGGTCATGCTATTTATTCAGCTTAAAAATATTTCTTAGGAAGCAACGATGGTACAGATTCAAACAGTATTAAATGTAGCTGACAACAGCGGTGCCCGAAAACTGCAGTGTATCAAGGTTTTGGGGGATTCCCGCAAGAGGTATGCCCGCGTGGGCGATCTGATTTCATGCTCTGTGAAAACAGCCATACCCGGCGGTAATGTCAAGAAGGGAGAGGTTGTGAATGCTGTTGTCGTTCGTACAAAGAAAGAGCTCAGAAGACGTGACGGCAGCTACATTAAATTTGATGAGAATGCAGCAGTCATTATTAACAAGGAGAATGAACCGGTCGGTACACGGATATTTGGTCCGGTAGCCCGGGAACTTCGAGAACGCAACTTTATGCGTATCGTTTCACTTGCTCCTGAAGTACTTTAAAAATTTGTTCAATTATGCCTAGCAAAAAAAAGAAATTACATGTCAAAAAGGGTGATGATGTTAAAGTCATTGCCGGCAATGACAAGGGTAAAGAAGGCCGCGTGTTGGCTGTTTTCCCGAAAAAAGATCGTGTACTTGTTGAGGGAATCAATATGCGGGTACATCACGACAAACCCAGTCAGCAAAATCCACAGGGTGGACGCATTGAGCGAGAATCCCCGATTCACATTTCGAATGTGATGGTAATTGACCCCAATTCGGGAGAACCCACCCGGATCGGCCGAAAACGGATTGAGGAAGATGGCGGAGGTCGCTGGGTCCGATACGCAAAGACGACTGGAGAAATCATTGACAACTAAGAGTGTTAGATAGTAATGGCAGAAGCAAGATTACAAACTGTATACAAAGAAGAAATTATACCGAAGCTCAAGGAAGATTTTGGGTACGAAAATATTATGGCTGTACCGAAGCTCGTGAAGATCGTGGTTAACTCGGGCGTAGGGGATGCTGTTGAGAATGAAAAAGTGCTCGATACCGTTGTTGATAACGTAGCGAAAATAACGGGACAGCAACCGGTGAAAACACGCTCAAAGAAATCGATCTCTAACTTTAAACTCCGCCAGGGAATGCCGATAGGCTGCAAGGTAACGCTGCGCAAGCGTATAATGTTTGAGTTCCTGGATCGCCTTATTAACCTTGCATTACCGCGAACACGCGATTTTCAGGGCGTTCCCGACAAGAGTTTTGACGGGAGAGGCAACTATACCCTCGGTATCAGGGAACATACGATATTCCCCGAAATTAACACCGATAATGTAGACAAGGTGCACGGGCTGGATATCACCTTTGTAACCACCGCCGAGACGGATGAGGAAGCATACGCCCTGTTGAAAGGGTTTGGAATGCCTTTTGTCAAACGAAATTAAATTCTAAAGCATCCTAATATTATGGCAAAAAAAGCTTGGATAGCTCGCAACAAGAAGCGTAAAGAACTTTACGAGAAGTATAAAGACAAGCGTGAAAAGCTGAAGGAAGAGGGAAAATGGGAGGAGCTGCAAAAGCTGCCCCGGAACTCAAGCCCCACGCGACAAAACAACCGTTGCAGCTTAACGGGACGTTCACGCGGATTTATTCGCAAATATGGTATCTCACGGATTAAGTTCCGAGAATTGGCCCTCGATGGCAAGATACCTGGTGTACGAAAGGCAAGTTGGTAACACAGTCTAATTTAGAAATTTATGTCTGATCCAGTAGCAGATTATTTAGCAAGAATACGCAATGCACAGCAGTCCGGGCATCGTCGGGTAGACATTCCCGCCTCGAAACTGAAGCGTGCAATTACTAAGATCCTTTTAGATAAAGGATACATTCAGAGATACATTAATATTGATGACGGGAAACAGGGGTTGTTACGACTGTTTCTGAAGTATGATCCCTACGGTCAACCGGTTATCAAAAATATGAAGCGGATTTCCAAGCCGGGACTTCGCAATTACACCGATGCTGACAGTATCCCCCGGGCTTTGAACGGGCTGGGCGTGGTTATACTGTCCACTTCGCGGGGCGTTATGACCGACAAGGAAGCCCGCAAACTGCATGTTGGTGGTGAAATACTCTGCTCTGTTTATTAATCAATAAAGTTGAAGCATTATGTCACGTATCGGACAACAACCGATTTCATTACAAGACAATATTGAATTCAGCATTAATGCCGATAATGTTGTAACCATTAAAGGCAAAAAGGGTAGCGACTCGGTAAAGGTCGATCCCAGTATTAATGTCGAAAAACAGGATGATGAAATTATCGTTACCCGTAGCTCCGAAGCCAAGGAAATACGATCGCTGCACGGGTTATACCGTTCACTGATCAGCAATATTATTACCGGAGTGACGGAAGGGTATCAAAAGAAACTAGAGATTATTGGTGTTGGCTACCGGGCCGCCTATAACGGTGGGGTACTGGAATTGACCCTGGGATTTTCGCATCCCATCTATTTTGTTCCCCCGGATGGTATCGATATTGAAGTAGATACCAAAACCAAGAAAAATCCGATAATCATCGTATCTGGAATTAATAAAGAACTGGTCGGTCAGGTATCAGCCAAGATTCGATCCCTTCGTCCGCCTGAGCCTTACAAAGGTAAGGGTATACGTTATGTAGACGAATGGGTTCGACGAAAAGCTGGTAAATCTGCCGCGAAAGGTGCATAGAAACTGAACGATGGATAAGAACAAGAAAAAAACTGAACGTCGAAACAAAATACGTCGCCGTATTAGATCTACAATCCGTGGAACGGCGGAACGTCCCCGATTGAGTGTATATAAAAGCAACAAACATGTGTACGCTCAGTTGATCGATGACCTCTCAGAGGTTACCCTTGCGGCTTCTTCAACCAAAAGCAAAGAGCTGAAAGCCGAGCTTGAGGATAAAACAAAATCTGAAGGGGCCAGAGTTGTAGGAGAGCACCTGGCAAAGATTGCCAGGGATAAAGGAGTAGAAAAAGTGGTCTTCGACCGGAGCGGGTATAAATACCACGGCGTAATCAAATCGCTGGCTGAAGGAGCACGAGAAGCAGGTTTAGACTTTTAAAAAGGATTTATCATTATGCCAAAGAAGATTAAAAAACGACATAATATTAACCCGGCTAATCTGAATCTGGAAGAGAAGCTGGTCCATATTAACCGTGTTTCCAAAGTGGTGAAAGGCGGGCGCCGGTTCAGCTTCAACGCCATTGTTGTGGTAGGTAACAAGGATGGCGTGGTAGGGCACGGATTGGGCAAGGCCAACGAGGTCTCAGATGCGATTCAAAAAGGGTTTGATAACGCGAAGAAGAATCTCATTAAAGTACCGATGACCCGAACCGGAAGTATCTATCATACCATTACAGGCAAGGAGGGAGCGGGGGAAGTACTGCTCAGACCTGCATCCGAAGGTACCGGTGTAATTGCGGGTGGACCCGTGAAGGCGTTGCTTGATATTGCAGGGGTTAAGAACATTCTGACTAAATCAGTTGGTTCTTCTAATCCTCACAACATGGTGAAAGCGACCTATAACGCCTTAAAAGGATTGGTCGATCCGGTTGAAGTGGCCCAGCGCCGAGGAGTTTCATTGGAAAAAGTATTTGAAGGATAAAACGACAAGAATTTAATACGGAAGTCTTATGGATTTAAGTAATCTTAAAGCGCCCGAACCAAACAAAAAGAACAGGAAGCGCATTGGTCGGGGCCAGGGTTCAGGCCATGGTGGCCATACTGTCGGCCGGGGACATAAAGGCCAAAAGTCCAGGACCGGTTATAAACAAAAAAACTGGTTTGAGGGTGGACAGATGCCTCTGCAACGCCGTGTTCCCAAATGGGGTTTCAATAATCCGTTTCGTACAGAGTATGAAGCGCTGAACGTGGATACCCTTGACGGTTTTATAGGGCTTGGTAAGCTTGAAGAGACGATAACGGTTGAAGATCTTCGGGCTGCCGGTATCATTGGTAAAGGCGAACTGGTCAAGTTACTTGGCCGGGGCGAGATAGAAACATCTGTGGACATTGAAGTACATGCTGCCAGCAAGTCGGCCAGGGAGAAAATTGAAAAGGCCGGCGGATCAGTTACGATCGTTGAAAATTAATTTAACCTACGAGATCAACAGCAGCTAATGAGCATAGTCGAAAACTTTCGAAATATATTTAAGATTGAGGATCTCCGTGATCGCATTTTATATGTGCTCGGTATCCTCATGGTGTATCGGATCGGGAGTTATGTAACGCTGCCCGGTGTGGATGCATCACAGCTAACGCAACAAACAGGCAATGCATCCAGCCTGATGGGGCTTTTTGATATGTTTGTTGGTGGAGCCTTTGCCAGAGCGGGTGTATTTGCACTTGGGATTATGCCCTATATTACCGCTGCAATTATTATCCAGCTGATGGGGGCGGTCGTACCCTACTTCCAGAAGTTACAGCGCGAGGGAGAAGAAGGGCGCCGTAAAATCAACCGGTTGACCCGTTACGGAACCGTGGGTATTACTCTTGTACAATCTATCGGTTTTTCAATCAACCTGATGGCTACTTCGCCGGATGCTATTGTTGTCAGTAATATTACATTTGTGCTGACTTCAATGATTATACTTACCGCCGGAACCACGTTTGTAATGTGGCTGGGGGAGCGAATATCGGACCGGGGAATAGGAAACGGTATATCCATTATCATCATGGTTGGTATTATTGCAGCACTGCCAACCAATGTGGTTAACGAGTTCACAACCAAGAGCAACTTGATTATATTCATTGTTGAGATTGCAGCCTTGTTGCTGGTAATCGCCTTCTGTGTGCTGTTGACACAGGGTGTACGTAAAATTCCGGTACAGTATGCCAAGCGGGTTGTCGGACGAAAGGTGTATGGAGGAACCACCCAGTATTTGCCGCTCAAAGTGAATGCGGCAGGAGTGATGCCGATTATTTTTGCACAATCCATCATGTTTATTCCAAGTACTATCGGCACCTTTTTCCCGAACAACGCAACCGTTCAGATGTTGACGGCCTGGTCATCAGATTTTACAGGAGTAACCTATTCGATCATCTTCTTTATTATCTGTGTGTTCTTTACATATTTCTATACGGCCATTACTGTCAACCCCCAGGAGATGGCTGATACGATGAAACGGCAGGGTGGATTTATTCCCGGCGTACGACCTGGAAAACAAACGGTAGAATTCATTGACAATATTTTGACCAAAGTAACACTGCCCGGATCCATATTTTTAGGATTTATCGCTATTATGCCGGCCTTCGCGGCTCAGCTGGGTGTCACCCCCGGATTTGCGATGTTTTATGGGGGGACGAGCCTGTTAATTATTGTAGGTGTAGCTATAGATACCCTGCAGCAAATTGAGAGCCACCTGATGATGCGTCATTATGACGGATTTATGAAATCAGGCAAAATTAAAGGAAGGCGCCGGGCAGGATGATTTTCCTGAAAAGTGAGTCGGAAATTGAGAAAATGCGGGAAAGCGCCCAGCTGGTTTCACGAACACTGGCTGAAGTGGCCAAACATATAGAGCCGGGTGTTACGACTGCCAAGCTCGATCAGATCGGCGAAGAGTTTATGAAGAAGCATAACGGTCGCCCCGCCTTTAAAGGGTATGGACCCAAAGGGAATGAATTCCCCGCCACCTTGTGTATCTCCATTAATGAAGAGGTGGTGCATGGAATTCCCAGCGAATCGCGCGTGCTGGAAGAGGGCGATATCGTCTCCATCGACTGTGGCGTCGAAAAGGATGGCTTTTTTGGAGATCATGCATATACATTTGCTGTCGGTGAGTGCGATAAGGAAACACTCAAATTACTTTCAACAACCCTGGAATCTCTTACAAAGGGAATTGAGCAGGCCGTTCATGGAAACAAGGTTGGGGATATCTCCAACGCGATTCAGCGCCATTGTGAGGCGGAAGGCTTTGGAATTGTACGCGATCTAGTCGGTCATGGCCTCGGAAAGTCGCTTCATGAAGATCCCTCAGTGCCCAATTTTGGAAGGGCGAACAGGGGCGAACGGCTGCGATCAGGAATGACACTGGCAATTGAGCCCATGGTGACAATGGGCAGCTGGAAAGTGGAAACCCAGGATGATGGGTGGACGGTCGTGACCGCGGACAACAGCATCGCGGCCCATTACGAACATGATATTGTAGTGCGCGAAGGAAAGGCTGAAATTCTAAGTACGTTTGATTATATTAGAGAGATAACCAAAAATCGAATACCAGTAGGAATTCATGGCTAAAGAAGAGCCGATTAAACAAGACGGAGAAATTATTGAGGCATTGCCCAATGCCCAGTTCAGGGTAGAACTGGATAACGGACATGAAATATTAGCGCATGTCTCGGGCAAAATGAGAATGCACTATATAAAGATTCTTCCCGGCGATCGTGTTGCCGTGGAGATGTCGCCATACGACCTTTCAAAAGGACGTATTACGTATCGATATAAGTAGAAGTTGAATTAAAAACGTAGTTAGTAGTACTATGAAAACCAAGTCATCTGTTAAGAAGCGAAGTCCAGACGATAAAATCGTAAGAAGAAATGGACGCGTATATGTAATTAACAAGAAGAATCCTCGCCACAAGCAGCGGCAAGGGTAAAACCGGATTAGATTTATGGCACGAATTGCTGGAATTGACTTACCCAAAGAAAAACGCGGAGTCATTGCTCTTACCTATATTTACGGTATCGGCCGATCAACCGCTCAGGACATATTGGATGAGCTGGAGATCGACCATGATACCAAGGTAGTAGATTGGACCGAAGAACAGGTTGCCGATCTGAGAAAGAAAATCGACAGTGAATACAAGGTTGAAGGTGCTTTGCGTACAGAGGTCAACCAGAATATTCGTCGATTGATTGAGATTGGTTCCTATCGCGGAAGTCGCCACCGGAAGGGGCTTCCCGTGCGGGGCCAGCGTACCCAAACGAATGCGCGTACCCGCAAGGGGAAACGCAGAACCGTTGCAGGTAAGAAAAAAGCTCCCAAGTAGTAATAGTTTAATATTTGATAAAACATGGCAAAGCGACAACGACCTTCAGCTAAAAAGAAACGAAAAAAGCAGATCTCAGATCCTAACGGAATGGCCTTTATCAAGGCTACTTTCAATAACGTGATTGTTACTGTAACCGATGCCGATGGTAATGCACTATCTTGGTCGTCTGCAGGTAAGGAGGGGTTCAAGGGATCGCGAAAAAATACACCGTATGCCGCCCAGCTAAGTGCGGAAACTGCGGCTACCGCTGCCTATGAAATGGGGCTGCGCAGGGTCGAAGTTTTTGTGAAAGGCCCCGGTTCCGGGCGCGAGTCTGCTATTCGGGCACTTGCCACAAGCGGATTGGAGATCACAACAATAAAAGACCGTACGCCGATTCCCCACAACGGTTGCCGCCCCCCAAAACGTCGTCGAGTTTAATTGATAAAATCAGTATAGTTTACGGAATAAATTTATGGCACGATACAGAGGTCCCAAACAGAAGAAAGCACGTAGATTCAGAGAGCCGATTTTCGGACCAAGCAAGGCTTTGGAACGAAAGCCTTACGGACCCGGTGAACACGGACGTTCACGATATTCCAGAAAATCGGAATATGCGATTCAACTTGAAGAAAAGCAGAAAGCGAAGTACACATACGGGCTACTTGAGAAACAGTTTTCAAATCTTTTTGAGAAAGCTAATGCAAAAGATGGGGTAACTGGAGAAATTCTCCTGCAGTACCTTGAAAGCCGGCTCGACAATACGGTGTATCGGTTGGGTATGGCCCGAACGAGACGCCAGGCCCGGCAGCTGGTCAGCCATAAACATATTGCTGTAAATGGAGAACTGGTTAATATACCCTCCTATCAAATGAAAGCCGGGGATGTGGTTTCGGTGAGACCCAAATCACGTAATCTTGAGATCATTGAAGATGCCCTGGCACATAGCCCGACTAGTAAGTACAAATGGCTTGAAATTGATAAGAAAGAAAAATCAGGAAAATTTTTGAATTATCCCTCTCTTGAGGAGATTCCTGAAAATATCAATGTACAGCTGATCGTTGAGCTTTATTCCAAGTAATTTTTTGATAATACTAAAAGTATTGACCCTATTATGAGTAATTATAGCATTCAAATGCCAGAAGCCCTCGAGGTTGAAGAATCTAATGACACTTTTGGTACATTTATTCTTCAACCGCTGGAACGGGGATTTGGTGTCACAATAGGAAACTCCTTTCGTCGCATTCTTCTTTCTTCACTGCCTGGAATTGCCATTAATGCGGTTAAGATTAATGGTGTTGAACATGAATATTCCAGCATTCAGGGAGTTAAGGAGGATGTTTATGAAATTATCCTGAATTTGAAAGAAGTCCGGTTTAAGTCGGAAGAGCAAAGCAGCGGGGTTATTCATGTCTCGAAAAGCGGTGAAGGGGTATTTACCGCACAGGATATTGATGATGCAACTGCTGAGTTTGATGTATTGAACACTGAACAGGTCATCGCTCACTGCGCCGAAGATGCCGACCTCGAAATAGAATTGAAAGTGGGCCGGGGCCGGGGATATGTTCCTTCTGAGGAGCAAAATATTGATAGCGAAGATGATGTGAATTTAATTCCTATCGATGCGATATACACCCCGATTAAACAAGTACAATATGATGTGGAAAATGTTCGCGTAGGTCAGCGTACCGATTATGAAAAGCTGATAATGAATGTAACCACCGATGGATCTATAAATGCGAAGGAAGCCCTTACCATTGCAGGTAAAATTTTAAGTGAACATATTGAACGGTTTATCACTGAGAAGATCGAAGAGCCGTTTACACAGGAGGAAGAGGAGGTAGATGCGGAGAAGCAACGCATTACCAACCTGCTGAAAACGAGTATCGAGGATTTGAATTTGAGTGTACGCTCATATAATTGCCTTAAATCAGCTAATATTAATACCATAGGCGAGTTGGTTGAACGGGATGAACAGGATCTTCTAAAATTTCGCAATTTTGGGAAAAAATCACTGGCTGAACTCGTAGAGGTTATTGAAGATAAAAACCTTCACTTCGGCATGGATACATCAAAATATCTGGATAAGTAACAAGGAAATTTTATAAATAATGCGACATTTAGTTAGAGGTAAACGGTTAGGTCGTGATGTACCGCACAGGAAAGCGACACTGCAGGCGTTGTCTGTGGCCCTAATAAAGAATCATCGAATTGTGACCACACTTTCAAAGGCCAAAGAGCTCAGAAAGTATGTTGAACCCATTATTACCCGGGCTAAAGAGGATACCTCGCACAACCGGCGTCAGGTTTTTTCCAAGCTACAAGATAAGGAAGCGGTCTCTCATCTCTTTGAGGAGGTTGCTCAAAAGGCGCTGGATCGGCCGGGTGGCTATACAAGGGTTATCAAAGCCGGCTATCGCAAAGGAGATGGCGCTGAACAGGCTGTAATTGAACTTGTCGACTATAATGATGTGAAGCCGGAACAGAGTTCGAGTAAAAAACGAACCAGGCGTGCCGGCAAGTCGAATAAGCCCACTCCTGCTACTACTGATTCGGCACAGGGTGATAAGAAGGAAGAAGTAAATAAAAAGCAGGATGAGGTAAAAGAGGATCCGAAAAAAGATTTAGATGAAAGCAACGATGCCTCCCCTGAAGTATCTGATGAGGAGGAGTAGATAGCAGAAGTATTTAGGTCTTGTGTACTGTCAATTATTTCAAAAAAGTTCAGATATTTATTGACACGTACTTAATAATCCCTTATCATTGCATCGCCTTGGATGAAGGGTAAAGCATTAAAAGTTTTTCCAGGAATTCAAGGCGATGTTTTTTGTTCTTTTCCGTAATGAGACAGACAGATAATCGCATAGTGCGACCCGTCATTCTGCGAAGCAGATGACGAAGTAAAGACGGCCGGGAGGCAAG
>NZ_JBINJF010000047.1:0-18548 GCF_043951865.1 Halalkalibaculum sp. DA3122 | reverse complement strand
ATGTTCGCCTGCGGGTGCTTCTGGTAGATCGGGATGAACTCCGCACCGAAACCCAGCCCGATAATCGCTATGTTTACTTGGTTGTCTGGCATAATGATGTAGTGCTAATTTCTTACAGTTATTGTTTAAACTTTTTTAGCTACTCTAAAGCAGGATTCGTTTAGTCAGGAAAGACTCTTAGAAAGACGATAATCGCTGAAAATAATGACTAATCCGCTTGCTCAAGCGGTGTAGGTTTATTGAATTCCCACACCTCGCGGCTAACAGTTCTCGGCTTGTTCAGAAATACATACGTTCCCCTTTTATTACTCACAACAATATCAGGATATCCGTTACCCGTTAAATCTCCTGTATCCACCTCAACACCTGCCCCCGAATTGTAATCAATCAAATACGGTATGTAATGAGCATCTTCGGAACTGCGGTCGAGTTTAAACCAGTAAAGTACAGCGGCATTCTTGTGAAAATCATAGCCATCTGGTCCGTGTGCCCACCAGCGTTTGCCGGTCACCAGATCTTTCACTCCATCGTTGTCCATGTCTGCCAAATCGATGGCATGAATTTCTGCAAACTTGACCCCGTAGCGGTTATCCTCTTTTTTATCGCTCATAATCAGGTTTTGCTCAAATGTAATCTCATCCCCTTCTCGTACCTGCCGATACCAGGCCATTCCCCAACCGTGGGCATTCAGGCTGGTAATTACGTCGTTCAACCCATCCCCGTCCACATCATAGGCATACATCTGGGCGCCCCCGGGACCAGCGAATTCTACGCTGTAGTGCTTCCATTGTTCATCTAACTGATCGAGGCCGGGATTTTTCCACCATCCCTCTTTCTTCATGATATCTTCAAAACCATCGCCATCTATGTCACCGATACCAAAACCGTGGGTAAATTTTCCCCAATCATGTTGTTCGGAAATAGGAGTGAATGACCAGGGCCGTGTGGGATCTTCCGCATTTCGTTTTGCATATCCCAGGTATCCATTCGTATGAAATACCAGCTCCAATTGACCGTCACGGTCAAGATCATAAAATTGAGGGGACTCATTATCCACCTGTGGATGAATCAGGTGACGGGGCCAATATCCATCGTTGTTACCGGGATTTTCATACCAGTACGCGCCCTCACCGGGAAAACCGACTTTAAGGATATCCTTGCGCCCGTCTCCGTTCACATCCTCTATATTCACAATAAAATTATCAGAATATTTATATGGATCGAACTCAACAGGTTCATAAAAAGCATGCCTGGTTTGAAAGTCGGGTCCTTCATACCAGTAGGGACCTGCGGCGACGTCAGGAATTCCATCCTGGTTGAGGTCTCCTATCCCCGCTCCCTCGGCATAAAAGGTGGAAGAGAGCTTAATTTTCTCAAATTCGTGTATCACATAGTCTTTATCCTGACCTTTCAATTGCTGGCACGATACAATTAAAAGAAAGCCGGCCGTAATGATCATTACAGCCAACATACTGATATATATATTCTTCATAGTTTTATCCCCTGAGTATTAGAAAATTACCTGGCCTGTCCAAAAATCAGGTCGAGTTCCTGTCGTGCCTGATCATATTGCCCCGTATTTGGCTTATCTTTCAGATCTTTTTCCACGTTTTCCAGTTTTTCCATCGCCTGGTCCGTACCGACAGCCGCAACCCGTTTAATGGTATAAGGAAGAATTGTCGGCAATTCCGACTCCATTGCCAAGTCAAGCGCGCGATCCATGTTCTTCTCGACAAGGGGCTCTGCGGCAAACCATGCCATCAATGGCAGATTATGATCTCCAGCATCCTCGGAATGGGTGTACAGACCTTCTAAAATCCCCCATCGTTTGGCCGGTTCCATGCGCTGGAGTGCCGACGTAATATACAGTCTGACCAGCGCAGAATTATCATTATAAGCCATATTTTCAAGTTTCTGAATCCCCTTTTCCGGAACATTTTCGTCTTCAGCAAGGAGTTGAATAGCCCAGCTTCTCATATATTCATTTTCATGATCTAGTAGATCGATATAATCCTGGTCCGTAAGGCCATGTGTTACGTGCAGGCTCCAAAGCGCCCGCAGTTTTCGTGTAATATCCGGGTTTTGATTCAGGATTTCCTTAAGTGCATTATGAACCTGTTGGTCCGGGCCGCGTTCCTGTAAAATTCGCTGTGCGTGGCGTACATACCACTCATTGTGATGCAGCTGATATTCGACGAGCTCCAGGCTGGATTTCTCTTTAAGATTGACCTGCACATACTCATCCAGCTCATGACGGATATTGTAAATACGACCCAGCGATTTGTCGTGTACAGCAGGATTGGGGCTGTGACACTGGTTCTTGTCGTACCAGTCAATGGCATAGACTGACCCACCGGGCATATACCGGAAATCAAGCCATTGCGACCAGGAGTCGTGGGTTTTCAGAAAATCCTCGGCATGGGTAGCAGTGTATCCGGAACCTTTTCGCTCAATCTTGTCAGCATTGGTCCGGTAGCCATGTATATTGTTCATAAAGAGCATATTGTCATATTCCTCCGGCCAGTGCTCGGCTCCCTGGTAGAACATGGCTCCTGCATGTGCGTGACCTCCACCCGCAGAACCGGACCTGTGGTTACCGGCATGCGGACCGTTATCTCCCACCCAGTGTACATGGTCGGCAATATGCCCGATATCATCATAAATGTAATCATTAAAGTGTTCTCCGGCTTGCCGCAGGTACCGCCCGCCTTGAATAACATGATAGAGATGGGGAATGACGCAAGCTGTAATAAATGGATGTCCATATTTGTTAAAGTCTATTCCCCACGGATTGCTGGTACCGTATGCGAACACTTCAAATTCGTGCCTGGTGGGATGATAGCGCCAGACCCCGGCATTCAGTTTTAACCGTTCATCTTCGTGCGTGCCCGGCTTCCCTACTTTTGAATGCGTAAAGACGCCATGCGTTCCGTAGAGCCAGCCATCGGGACCCCATCGAAAACTGTTAAGGGTTTCATGGGTATCTTCATACCCCCAGCCATCTAGCAGCACCTTCGGATCACCGGCCGGTTTATTTCCACTTTCATCGATCGGGATGTACAGAAATTCAGGTGCGGCCCCCACCCATACGCCTCCGTGTCCGATTTCAATACCGCTTACCAGGTTGAGTCCTTCAATAAAAACCGTGCGCTTGTCAAGCTTTCCATCGCCGGTCGTATCCTCAAAAATAAGGATACGATCTTCTCCCTCTCCTTCCGGAGCTTTTTCCGGATACGTGTGGGCCTCGGCTACCCACAAGCGCCCGCGATCGTCGATAGTGAAGGCGATCGGCCGAATCACATCAGGTTCAGAAGCCGCCAGTTGCACGGAAAAGCCTTCCGGCAGTTCCATCTCTTTTGCCGCTTCCTCTCCGGAGAGACCCGCATTTTCAATCATGTCGCGCGGCGGAAGAATGACTATATCTTCAGGATTAAGTTCGTCTGGGAAATCGGGGCGGTTGGAGTAAAAACGGAAATCATCAAAACTGATATGTGCCCAAATATTATCGCCGATATACGGTATCTCAGACACTCCGGTTTCGTTATCGATCAGTTTAATGAAGATCTGCTCCCCCATCTGGTCCTGCAAATCGACGACAACCGGCCTGAGCCGCTGGTGATCATTGCCCGTTATCTGAAATATCACCTCGTCGGTTTCAGCATCAATAATCTCAACGCGCGTCTCCTGAAGAGCTCCGCCAGAGACCTTGAATGCGGCATAGGGATGTGTGACCTCAAATGAAGTAGATGTCAACTTACCCGTTTCAGTCGACTTCTTTGTCCCCCCGCTGCTTACATAAAATTGCCCGCTCGGATTGATGTTCATATCCTCTTCATAGACCTCAGTCGAACGATCGGAAGTGGGTTGCCCTTCAAACGCTTCGCCTTCTGCCGTCCAGTCATCCAGGGTCGCATACTCGAAATCGACATTAACCGGCTCGCCGTTTTTTTGCGGCAGAACTCCTTCGGCAACAACCTCGTCAGTAGAGGCTTCAATAATCTGAAACTCCCCCTCCATGCCTGCCTCCCGGTGTCCGGGAATACTGCAGTAGTATGTGTCATTTGACTTCGCAACAAACGTAATACTGGTCTCTGTTCCTTCTTCAATAATCGCTTCACTTTTCACGCCGAGCTCTTCCATGACGATATCGTGGGTAAGCGTCTCACCATTAACAATGGTTATGCGAACCGTCTCCCCCTTTTTAGCCTGGAGCACGGGATTTCTGATACCATCGATCGAACCACCGATTCCGGTATATCCCGTTATTACCGCCTCCAGGGTGTACTCCCGGTCTATCTCCGCAGTATCTGCGGTCTGAACCTGCTCAAATGTATTATTCAACCCATAACTTTGAGATAATAAAACAAACAAAAGCAGTAGTGTTGATATACTGTATCGGGACATTTTGCAAAAAATAGTTTTCGTGGTAGTTCGTATCATACTTCAGAAGTTCAATGTTAATATAAGTACACAAGCTGGCAAGGGGACTCCTTTTCAACGCCAGGTTATTGTTTTGTATAAAGATAGTAAACACACCTCTCTTTAAAACTCCGCGTATGGGAGGAGCCACTCAACCATGATACAATTGAAAAACAGAATACCCTGTAACTTTTTTAGTATAAATTCACAGAATTTTCATCGATTTTTCCCCTCTGTTAACAGGACATCCTCTTATCATCCAAAACCGGAGGAGATACCAGTATAATGTACTGCGCAAATCCAGTCCAAGTGTTAGGTAACATCTTTATAAATATAAAGGGGCCTATTATTCAGTTTTTTGCGTTCCAGGTTGCTAGTGTTATTACCACTAAATTCGTTAAGTAGCCAAACAGTTATTTGGGAGTACTACATCCCCCAAACCCCCCTTCAAAGGGGGAATTCTTGCATATTTTATGCTACTTACTTTACTATACTTTTTAAGTGGTGAGTACACTAGTAGTCCTTACTGCGGTGGAAACTTCGACTATCTTGCTTTATGCCCAATCACGATAGCTTTGAAGAGCGAGACAGGCTCTATTCAAGAGTCGTAAGTTCAAAGTCAGGATCCCGTTCAAGCTCTAAATTTTTGAACTGTATTTCAGATGGGCCAAACGCCTGGTGCAGTTGAAGAGCGATAATCCCCTTTCGTGCGATATACGGGTCGTCCAGATCGACACAGAGATTGCCGTTAACAGCCGTCCTTACTTTACTTCCCACGGCAACCACTTCATACTGGTTCCAGCCGTCCAGATCCGCATGTTGGTCACATTCTTCTTCCCAAAGCCACGCACGCCCCAGCTCCTCGTACAATTTTCCCCAGTATCCCTCCCCGATATCGGCCTGTGGACCGCGGACATGTCCACCGGGCAGGGCGGTACTTCTGAACTGCACGCCACTGTTCCCCTGGCCATCAATTATGCGCACGTCGAGAGTCAGGCGAAAATCCTGTACCTCGGTTGTACTGCGAAGGAACTGATTGTGCTCAATTTCCTGGAACTCACCGACAATCATGCCATCTTCGACCCGCCAATACTCCATATCTCCTTCCCATCCACTCAGGTCTTCTCCGTTGAAAAGAACATCGGTATTATTGGTATTATCGTTAGTATCAAGCTCGTCCGCACTTCTGGTTTCGGTGTCAGAACAGGCAAACACGATTAGAAGTACCGGCAGTAGAACATACAGTGTTTTCATAATCAATGATTTTTATGTTGATTGCATTTTTGGGTGAATAATCGAAGTTAGATCTCGAATTTATTTTGGGTTCCTTTCTTACTATTCCACAGTTACAGGCCGGGAATATCAACTACTCCAGTGTACGGATATAGGAGATCAGGTCGGCGACTTCCTGATCGGTATACCCTTCAATGAGTCCTTCCGGCATAAAGGAACGACCGCTGATAAACCCCTCGCTCTGTATCGATTCTTTTTCAACAAATACCGTCGCTCCTCCCATAAACGCGATGGTGGTCCCCTGTTCGTCCTGCTGAACCAGGTATCCCTCGATGATACTGCCATCCTTTTGGGTTACCCGGTAGACTTCATAACCGGTTTCCACCGCAGCATTCGGATCGATGAGAGCGGTAAACAGTGCTTCGGTGTCGCGGTAGGCGGAACCATCCAGCGCAGGGGCTATATCTTGTCCCCTGCTGCCTACCGAGTGACAGGTCAGGCACGTTTGAAACAGTTTTTCACCATTGCTGATATTTCCCTGTTTTTGTTCGACAATTTTCATATAACGATCCAGCTTTTGCTTAAACGCCTGCCGCTTTTTCTCCTCCTGCTGTTCCACGGCTTGCAGTAGATCTAAACTACGTGAATCTGACGGATTTCCATTGCTGATTCGCTCGGCGGTCGGCAGATCAAAGGCCTCCGTATCGATTCGGCCCCGCTCATACAGCCCCAGCAACAGGCTCGCTCCCTGGTCTGACGTGGAAAGTACAGATGTTAGTTCCTGCTTTTGACCGGTTCCCAGTTCGGAAATCCACGACTGTACCGCTTGAGAACCAACCTCGGCATCGGCTTTTACCATATTGTGCAGGGCATTGACCCGCGTATCAAAGTCGAGGGTTTCATTATTAAATATTTGTGTAAAAACGGCTTTATTTTCTTTGGGCTGATTTTCCAGCGCTGCGAGAGCAAGGTTCAGGGTTTCATCCGAGCTCTGGGTGTTGATTAGCGGTTCAATATCCCCGGAAAAGCCCTGCATACCGAAGCGACCGATGGCGTCCAGCGCCAGGTTGATCTCCGATTCATTCCCGCTTTGCAAGAGCTTTTGTACCGGAACTCTGAGCAGGCGAACCAGCTCCGGGGATTGAACGCGGGACTGGTTTTGCACGGCAAAATTCGTATATGTTTCTGCCTGATCCGGGTTATGAATAACCGGTGCAACCATATCAGCTATCTGCTTGTTATCCAGCATCTTTGTAATATTTATAAAAGTCGGTTCATTGAGCGTTTTCATATCAACCTGCGGCCACAACTCCAAAAATGCGGTTTCCCGTGGCTCTTCCGGCAGCGCCTGGCTTGCCCACAACAAGTTGCGTGGCTGCACGTCGCCGGCAGAAACAGAATCGAGGTAAGCTTGCAGCTCGCCAGGATACTGCTCCAGTGCCTTGCGAGCCAGGTATCGTTCAAAGGTTCGCTCGTATGAACCTCCCATTTCATTACCCGGTATGTCAGGCTTGCAGGCCTGCACGAGAATCCCGATCGTTGCCTGGTTGGCCGCATTGATGTTCGCCAGCGTGCGCAGTACCTGGGAGCGGACCATCGCGTTTTTGTCCTCAACGAGCCCGTTTAGCTGGGGGGCTACCTGCGCCGGGCCTAAAGAAAAGCTAGCCAGTGATCGCACGGCTTCGCGACGTAGATTGCCTGATGATGATTCCAGCAGGGAGGAAATAAGTTCCCCGTCATAATGATGAATCCCCTCCAGCGACCAAAGAGCGTGGATACGGGTAACCTCATCCCGGGATTGATCCGCGGCCAGGGCTACCAAATCATCGGCCAGCCGCGTGGTTTCTCCTCGGGGCCGGTCACTGATCTGATGCCAGGCCGCACGTTTTTCCCAGAGGTACGGCGATTTGAGGTGACCAACTAAATCTGCAGTCTTGACCTCATACAGGTTCGGGACTTCCCGTGGCTGCTGACTTTCGTGACACACGCGCCATATACGACCATGCGATTTATCCCGGTCCGGATGCGTGGTGGGAAGTTCGTTGTGAGAAATAATCTTGTTATACCAGTCGGCGATATACAGGCAACCATCCGGACCAAATTCCATATTAACCGGACGAAAAAACTCATCTTCCGAAGTCAAAAAATCCGGCAGGTGCTCGGCCGTAACGCTTCCATCAGGATTTCGGACAATTCTCACGGCATTGATGGTACTGGTAATGGGATTGGCCAGCAACGCCACATTATTCCACTTTTTGGGGAAGGAAACGCCTGAAGCATCATCGGCAAATGCCAGTCCCGAAATGCCGGTTCCTCCCACCCGAAACTCGTGCAGAGGCGGCATAAACGGCTGATATGGCCGCAAGCGATCATTCCCCAGGCCAGGGAATCCTGTTCCCGGCTCCATAGGGACAACCGAGTAACCCAAATCATTCGCTTCAGTCGCATACCACTGCCCGTTGTGGCGGAGCTGAAAGCCCCAGATATTATTCAGGCCCGAGCTAACCAATTTAATCTGTTTCCCATCCAGTGAAAATCGAACAATTTTACTATAGTCAATATCCAGCTGAACGTCACTTTTCACTGCCGAAACCTTTCCCTTGTTCAATCCTCCCTGGCTGAAGTGAATCCAGCCGCCGGGTCCCCTGACCAGCGTATGTGACATCGTGTGGGAGTCCGTAAAACCAAAACCGGTAAAGAGTGGATCACGCTCATCCGCCCTCCCGTCATTGTCGTTATCTTCAAGAAAAAACAGTTCCGAACCCTGGGCTACGTATGCCCCGTTTTTATAAGGAAGAATGCTTTGCGGGATAGCCAGCCCTGAAGCCCATTCCGCAACATCCGCCGTGCCCTCATTATTGAGATTGGAGAGGACCAAAATTTTATCCTCTCCCCTTATTTCCCCCTGGTAAAGATCCTGTATCCGTTTAAAACGTGGATCATTTTTTTGAGCTTCCGGGTTTTCAATCAGTTCTTGCAGTTCATTCCACTGAATATCCTTCACCGGATCCAGCGGGTACATGCGCGCTGTCTGTGTCCAAAGCCGGCCGGCATCATCAAACGTCAGATCAATGGGATTGACAACACCCTCCTCTTCACTTGCCACCAATTCAACTTTAAACCCATCGGGAACAGAAAAGCCTTCCAGTTCCTGTTGTGGAGTAAAATTGACATCACGCGAAGAGTGCGTCTTTTGCGCAACCGTTGTGAATGGCAAGCTCATGCTCAAAACCAAAAATAAAGAAGCAAGATATTTCATCATTTCATTATTAAATAAATTCAACACTGTTTAATGAGTACCTGCGATCCCAAAGTAATAGCCCATCCAGCTAAACCCAGGAGTACAAGCGGGCTATAAAAATCCGGTTAAACCGATATGATTTTTAGACTTCCTGTGGCTCCCGTTTTTCCAGGCGTTCTACCTGATACCCGCCTCTGCGCTGATCCTTTACGTACCACACGATGAAGACGATGCCTGCTATAAAAGGGATCGGGGCCACCCATCGAAAAGCCATCCTTCCGCCGTAGTTATCGGCCGGGCGCAGCACCGCCGAGGCCTGCGAAACAAGCTCTTGCTCCCGGGGCATCCCGGAATCGATCAGCGCCCGCAGGGCATTGCCGGTGGTATTGCCTTCAAATGCTCCGTGTTCATGGTAGTATGCCAGGGCCTGACGGGTTTGCCTCAACACGTTACTGACGTCGGCTTCCCGGTACCCGAGGTCAGCCAGGGCCTCGGGGTCGCCGGCCGCCTGCTCGGCTTGTTGACGATAGGCGGGAAACCGCTCCTCCACCTCCTGCAGGATACGGACGGTCTGCTGCTCATCGAGGGCTTCCGGCAGGTAACTGTCGGCAATTTCACCCATAATGGCATTGGACCCGCCGCCACCAATGAATCCCATGCCAATCAGCAACACGATGCCCAGCGAGCCGGCCTTCGGAAACCGCTCGCTCATCAGCCCGATCATGTTGGGTACAAAAAAAGCGATGCCGATCGCAAAAAGAGCCCCGGCAATCATCAATTGCGCGATCCCGGTCTCCACAAAACTAAACATCAGCAGTCCCACAAAAGTCAAAAAGGAGGCCCCCACCAGCATGCCGGTCGGAGAAAATTTCTCAACAAACGGTCCGGCGAACATCCGGAGGACAAACATCAACCCACTGATCCACACCAGCACCAACATCCCGTGCAGCCCGGCTGCCTGCAGCACGTCGGGGATCCAGCGCATCGGTCCCATCTCCATGGCCAGGGTAAACATCATCAGCAGGATCAGTCCCAACACGTAAGGGTTGGAAAATGTATAGGAGAACATCTCCTTCACTGGAATGCCTGCACGAGCAGTCTCGGTCTGCGGAAACCTGCGTGGGAACAGCAGCCACCCGTAGATCAAAATCGGGATATAGACTAGGGCCATCTGGGACGTCCAGTGGCCGACATTGACAAGACCGATATCTCCAATTTGAGACATTCCCCATCCCATCAGTCCGCCCAGCACTAACCCGCCGGTGTAAAACCCATGAAAATGATTTAGTTTCGTTGTTTTATTGTCAGGATACAAGGCCGCCGTCAGCGGATTGCCGGCTACCTCGATCATCCCGTTGCCAAAGCCCATTCCTATGGCCCCGGCAAACAGAATCCAGAAGGCCGAGGGGTCGCCGGCAAAAAAATAGGCCACCAAAAAAAGAGTCACCCCTGACAGATGACCGATGAAGGCGCCCTTGGTAGCATTTTTTAACCCGATCTTTTCCAGAAACGGCCCGATCGCCAGCAGTGAAACCGACATGCCCCACAAGGCCGCCCCGCCAATATATCCCACATCGGCATTGGTCAATATAAATTCAGTCTTTAGCTGATTCAAAATATTACTTACCAATATAAACGAAAAGGCCGTCGGCACCAGTGCAAGACAGATGCCCGTAAATAGTTTCTTCCGTTCTATACCGTTTAATTCAGATTTTTCAGTACTCATATAAAATCGATTTTAGATCAAACGTACTTGTCCAATTAACATTTCTGGTTTTAATACTGCTTATTTTGATCAGCCAAAGCAGATCCAGGAAGTATTCTTCCCGGCAGTTTTGTGTATGCCGCTTTTTTAGAATTCAAGGTAAAATCCCGACTGCTCTCATACCTCAAAATCGAACACCACCACCCGTTCCAATCGCGGCACAACGATATCCGCAACTCGTTCGTGCTCAGGGTGAGGCAGGTACTCGTCCCTGCTCTCCGGGCTGTCAAACGTCATGATAAACCCGTGGGTAAACCCATCATTGAGCCCTTCGGGACTATCATACGGACCGTATTCCATCTTTTGGAGCCCGGGAATTTTTCCGACCATTCCCATCATTTCGGTGAAACATTCCTCGATTTGTTCGTCCGTTATTTCCGTTTTAAACTCAAACATGCCGTAGTGCCTTACCATGATCTAGCTATTTGTTAATATTATATTTATAAACCGGTATTTGTATTTTTCTTGTGGCTTCTGATATTTTCCAGGAGTTTCTCGGCACACGCCCGTGCAAACCCTGGGCTATTTATCTCTTCATCAAACTCCTGGACCTCTACCTCTGCTTTGTCACGAATACTCTCAAACAGCGCTTTATCGGCTTCCGGATCGTAAAAAGGCTGACCCTTGCCGTTTATTTCACTCAGGGCCCGGCGGGGAACCATGATCGTAATCTTCCCCCCATGCCGGTTGGCTTTTCCCGCCAGTATTGCACCGAGCTCTCTGCATTCTTCAGGAGTGGTCCGCATAAGGGTTACCTGTGGATTGTGAATGTAGAAGGTGCGATCAGAAAATTTGGATGGAACTGAATCCTTTTCCCCGAAATTGATCATGTCAAGACAACCGGGGGCTACAACTGCAGGAATCGCCCTGTCGGCGGCCGCATTCATCCGATCGGGACCCGCACTGAGAATTCCGCCCACCAGCTCATCGGCCAATTCGGTGGTTGTTATGTCCAGGACGCCATCCACCATCCCACTTTCGATAAGCGATTCCATTGCACGTCCACCTGTGCCGGTAGCTGCAAATACCAGCACCTCGTAACCGGCATCTTCAAGCACCTTTCTGGCTTCGGAAATACATTTGGTTGTGTTTCCAAACATACTGGCCACAATCAGCGGACGTGAAGCGCTGTCTTTAACATCTGTTTCAACCATTCCACAAATGGCCCCGGCCGCCCGGGAAAATATCAGCCGGGACAATCGGTTTAGGCCGGACACATCCGCAATACTGGGGATCATAACGATATCCTTGGTTCCCAGGTAACCGGAGGTATCCCCTGCTGCCAGGGTTGAGACTATCACCTTCGGAAAGCCAATGGGGAGTGCCCGCATGGCCGCTGTTGCGATGGCCGTACCGCCGCCGCCACCCAGGGAGATAATGCCGTCAATCTTCCTTTCGGATGCCAACTCGGAGATAAGCTTTGGCGCTGCCATGCTCATTGCAGAGACACATTCGCCCCTGTCTTGTCGATCGAGTAAGGGGGCCAAATCCACTTCACCTGCCGCGGCTACTTCTTCCCGGGTGATATCAGGGACAACGGTCGGCTCCCCGCCAGTTCCTGCGTCAATCAACAGTGTGTTATGTCCGCGGGAATGTATGATATCTGCAAGAAAGGCGTGCTCCTCACCCTTGGTATCAAGGGTTCCCAAAACTGCAATTGTGGCCATTCTATAAAATTTTTAATAGCTGGAATTCTTCTACAATGTTTGGCTACTGCTAATCCGGGTTATACACCAGATAATTTGGTTGTGGCCGGGGGAATTTGAATCATTTATGTTTTATTAAAAATACACCTGTCTTATAAACCGGTATACATTACGGTAATAGTATTGATCACCAGCTGTTTTAAATTTTGCTTCATAATCAAGGTGTAAGGAATACCCGTGGGGGGGTATCCCCACACTTAATCTTAAATGTATATGTACTGTTTTATTAGCTACAGTAAATCATTACTTACTACCTACCCTACTACCATCCGGTATTTTGCTCGTAAGTACCTTCACTAAAATCGATCTGCTGTTGAGGTATCGGGAGATACTCATCCCTTCCTTCAGTGAACTGGGCTGTCTGCAAAATAGGTACCCGCTCTTTTTCTACATCAAAGTAGTTATTCAACGTTTCGGCTGCGATACCCCATCGAACCAGGTCAAAGAAGCGAACCCCTTCCATTGCAAATTCCAGGCGCCGCTCCCACTGCAGCGCTTTCATTGCATTTTCCTGTGTCCAGTTGATATTGACACCATCCACATAGGGTTCAATGTTGTAGTTGGATACGTAATCTCCATTTTCATACCTGAGCCGATCGCGGGAATTGTTGGCCCGCTCGCGTATATCGTTGATAATCGGCAGTGCCTCATCCTGTCTGCCTAGCTGAATTAATGCCTCCGCTTTCCACAGCAGTACATCTGCATATCGTATGATCGTATTATTTTTTGTACTGGTAGGATAGGCATATCCTTTGGGTACAGCCAGGCAGGGACAGTCTAGCTGCTGAATCTCTTTCATTGTTGAAAAGGGTCCATATACCTGAGGGGCCCGGGTATAGGAGGAATCATAGATCACATCAGATTGATATTTAAATATATGCTTGGGCACATGCACGGTATGATCCAACCGGGGATCAAATGTATTTTCATGAAAGTCTGCTGAATCAACCATAACCTCATCATTGAATGAGTCGAACATCGGTATTCCATCAGCGTTAGTCCGGAACGAATTGACCAGGTTGAAGCTGGGGAGATGAAACCAGCAGCAGCCAAATTCCGGGTTCATGGTCCAATTAAGTGCATTCGCCATATCAATACGTCCAATGGGTGTGCCATCATCCTTCGATCGCTGTATGGAAAACAGGATCTCCTCTCCATTTTCCCACTCCCACAAAAAGTTTTGGGCAATGTCATCAAACAAAGAATATTGACCAGAGTTGATAACCTCGTTTGTCAGGTCAACTACTTCCTGAAGCCGGTCTTGGTTGATGTTTGTTACCTGGTGCTGCTCATCTTTTTCGTAGGCCTGGTACAGGCGCAGTTTTGCCAGGTATGCCTGGGCAACCGGTTTATTGGGTCTGCCAACATCCTCCTGGGTCTGGGGCAGATTATCCACGGCAAACTGGAAGTCCTCCGCTATCTTATCCCACAACTCCTGGCTGGTGTATTCAACGTTTGATACAAATTTCAGGCTGTCAGAAGGGATATCTTCATGGATATACGGTACCCGTTTAAACATGCGTTTGAGCAGAAAATGACCATGAGCGCGGATAAAGTGCATTTCAGCCAAGCGTTCAGTTTTATTCGGATAGCTTCCCTCATCTATCCCCTTTACAGCATTCATGGCCTCATTTGCCCGTTGTATCATACGGTAGATATTAAACCATACCCCGTCTGCCTTACTTTGATCGGGCCTGATTGTTGAAAATATTTCATAATTGTGATACCCGCTTTGATCCGCAGGCCCCGCTCCTCCTTTGTACGAATTATCAGAACGGACGCTGCCCCAGGGCCAGTTATTGGTAAATGGAGCAACCCAGTGATCATTTGCCATACCTGCGTATGCGGCATTGACAAGTCCTTCAACGCTTTCCGGTCCCTGCAGATCAGCTTCACTCACCACCCCTTTGGGCTGGTAGCTTGTAAAATCCTCGCACGATATCCCAAAAGCGAATACTAATAAAATTGCCAGAATAATATTTAAACCCTTCATAATGCTATATTTTTTTGGTGTTACAGATAAAGTAAATCTATTCATGATGCTTAAAACGAGAGGTCAAGCCCCACCGTCAGCTGGAGCGGTATAGGGAATCCCAAACCCGGATCTTCCGGGTCTGGCCCGACAAACGCATCATCTCCGCTGGTATCTTTTAACGTCCAGATATTTTGTCCGGTAAGGAAGAGTCTTGCATTGCTTAGCCCCAAAATGCTGGGAGGGGTGTAGCCAAGGGTAATTTGTCTTAGTTTCAAATATGATCCATTTCGGACCCAATATGTTGAATAACGTCCGCCGCCACCGGCACCGCCCCCCTCATCGTTATTGTCAACTCCCGTAGGAGCAGGTACGTTAGTGTCCCTTCGATTAGGTTTCCAACCTTTGTATAACAATTCTTTTCCGAAGTTGGACCCATTCCAAAATGAGGAGAAGTGCTGATAAACCAGCTGGCTGTTGTTGACATCTCGTCCCAGTACACCCTGAAAAAACACGCGCAAGTCAAAACCTTTGTAAGATCCCTGCAAATTCAGCCCGAACTCATAATCAGGGGCATCCACACCAATATATTGTTGATCCAGCGAGGTAATTTGACCGTCACCATTCAGATCTCTGAATTTCAACCGGCCGGGGGCTGCACCACTTTGGTCAGCATGTTGATCTACCTCTTCCTGGCTGTCAAAAAGGCCGTCATTGACGTAGCCAAAGAATGAGTTTACGGACTCGCCCAGAATATTCTTCTCCGAGTTTCCGGGATAAGAGTCAACAACCTCAGGAGGCAAATCCGTTATTTCATCACTATAATGCCCCACATTTCCTGCGACAGAATAGTTAAAAGACCCTGACTGACCCCGGTAATTCAGTTCAAGCTCCAGACCGCTTGTTCGCATGGAAGCACCATTTTCCCACCGGGATCCTCCTTCACCACGGGTGGCTATATAGGCAGGCTGGATAAGAATGTCAGAGGTATTTCTAACGAAATAGTCGAATGATCCGGTCAGTCTGTCATCAAACAGTCCAAAATCAACTCCTATATTTCGTTCTTCAGACTCTTCCCATCTCAGACTTTGATTCCCTGTTTGGGTCCGAACAAAACCAGAAGGGAGTAATCCTGTATCATTACCCTCGATATCATAGGCCGTTGCCTGGGGGGTTCCGTTAAAGGCGATGGCCTCATCTCCATAAAAGGCTTCATACTCGGTAAAACGGGCATTGTTCGCAATTTCCTGGTTCCCGGTAATACCATAAGAAGCCCTGATTTTGAAATTAGATAAAAAGGAAAGGTTCTCAGCTACAAAGGGCTCTTCTGTCAGTCTCCATCCAACCGATGCGGCTGGAAATGTACCAAATCTATTTTCACGGCCAAACCTTGATGAGCCGTCGCGTCGTATCGTGACAGATGCAAGATATTTGCTACGGAAGGAGTAATCGAACTTCCCAAAAAATGAAAGCAGGGAATAGCCCGTATTGTATCCACTTACATTTGACGACCCAGTCCCGGCATTTTCGATAAAGTAGTCAAGAGTTTCTAACGCGAAATCATCTTGAGTGATGCTGTTTTGTGAAAACGTATTCCTGAAGGCTTCCGTACCAACCAAAAAAGTGGTTTCATGCTGTTCAAAATCGAGCTGGTATTCTGCCGTAGCATTGAAGTTCCAGTTTACATCTGTTCCCTTTGTTCTGTTCAGGGAATTTATATCACGGGACAGAAATCCTGTTTGATAGGTTCGCTGAATATCCCGGAATTCATTTGCCCCGTAATCAAGTCCCAACCTGGTATTCAGTGAAAGCCGGTCCTCCAGCAGGTTTAAGCGAGCGTAAATATCTCCAAAAAGATTTAGGTTTTGATCCCTGTCCCACTTGTTATGATCCAGTAGCCGAACCGGGTTTTGCCGGTCATCAAAGCCGGCGCCGGGTGGTCCTGCATATCCCCCGTCGGTCGTCTTGACCGGCAAAATGGGCATTGCAATTTGTGCCAGTCCCACGACACTTCCCTGAAACCCGTTAAACGCATCTTGCGTGATGGAAAAATTCTCTCCAACGCGCAGGTCGCCATCAAGGAAATCCTGGTGAGAATTTATTCTGGCCGTTATTTTCTCATAGTCTTGAAATTTCAGGATGTAATCGTTTGTCAAATACCTGAGCGAAAGTCGCACAGAAGAGGATTCGGTACCCGTTGACATTGAAAGCTGGTGTTCCATCACATTGCCCGTCTCCGATATTGCATCGAACCAGTCGGTATCGGAAGATGGCATTCCCGGGCCAATTTCCTCGGGCCACGAGACATCGTAAAGCACTGCGTCTCCCCACCGGTCTAATCCCTCTGCATCGGGCCCGGCGTTGGCGTCATAGTCATAACTATATATTGCAGTCGGGGGTGGAGTACCGTCATTCATTGCGGCCAACCACAATATCCGAGCCTGTTCTTCGGTATTTGCCATATTCAGGCCGGTTGTATATCGGGAATTAGTATACTTGCCGCTGTAATCTACCTGGAAAGATCCCTGATCGGCTTTTTTTGTAGTTATCAGTATTACCCCATTCGATGCCCGGGCCCCGTAAATTGACGAAGCGGCGGCATCTTTCAACACGCGCATTGATTCAATGTCATCCGGATTTAACTGCTGTGGTGCATAGGATTTAGTGGGAACTCCATCAATCACATAGAGAGGATCATTATTATTGAGTGTACTCACTCCACGTATCCTGACGGTAGCCCCGCCACTGGGGTCACCACTTGTTTCAACATACACACCAGCGGTTTGCCCCTGTAGTGCTTTAACCGGATCAGTCGTTTGCGCATCCTCCAATTCCGACATATCCACACTCGCACCTGCTCCTGTCACGGTTGCTTCTTCCTGGATTTGATAGCCACTCACAACAATTTCCTGACCAGAGATAGCTTGTGGCTGCATCGCAACCGCAAGGGCTGTCTGTCCATTAATCGGTACTTCGCGCGTCTGGTAACCGATAAAGGAGAATATCAATGTATCCTGCAACGACGGGACACTTAACTCAAAATCTCCTTCCACATCAGTTGAGGTACCCGTGCTGGTCCCTTTTACAAGTATGTTCACCCCCGGCATTGATTCTCCGGTAGTGGCATCCGTTACCTGTCCGCTGACGGTCTCCAGTTTTTTGTAATCTATATTTCTGCTCTCCTCTCTACTCATAATAACAAGGTGCTGATTGGGAGAAACCGCGAACCGCAGCCCGGTTCCCTCCAGCACACGCCAGAGAACATTGTTTACCGTCAATTGATCTACCTTGATTGTCAGCTTGTTATCAACAGGCACAATACTCGTACTGTATGACAATTTAAGACCGGCCTTTTCAGCGACTGTCAGCAGAGCTTCTTCCAATGTTGACTTTTTAAGATCTACCGAAATAATCTTGTTAAGAACGGAAGCCGCCTTAACATTTTTCTCAATATGCATGTCACCATTCTGCTCCTCAGCACTGGCCATCTGCCTGCTATCCTGTGATGACGCCGGTAATGCAATCAATACCATTACCAAACCTAATGAGAGCACCCTCGCGATCGATGCTGTCAAGTTGTTGTATCCATCCCAATTCATCATTAATCCTCTATTTAGTTAATATTACTACTGGCTTGTCTTGCTAACTGCCATTTAATCATCCCCAATTGATATCCGGGCTTCCCGTCCAGTTCCCCCGCTCATCCCCCCGGAAAACCATTCGGCCCCCGGGAGGCGGCAGGGGTCAGGGAGGGGATCTCAAGGGAACCTCAATACCCGGTGGAGCATAGTATCTTTACCGATAATGAAACCGCAGGTTTTCTTAACATCCCTTCAGCTGGTTGGACTATACCCAGAATCCCGTTTCATTCAATTATTTCCACACTTATTCCCGCCTCTACCCTTGTATACAATTAAAAAGCCAGCTACCCTGTAAGAGGTTTTTAATTTTTAAGGTTTTTGATCTACACACGGTACTATTCAGGTGATCAGGATTGAAGTGGGACATGAATAATAGAGAAGTGCCAAACGGAGTTTTCAGGAAGGAATATTGCTGCAACAGGAACCAACCTGTATTTCCCAGGTAACTGTAAAAAAATGAAACTACCAATTAAGATAGGGCTTCCCGCAGGAGTTTGAGGGCCCGGCTCATCTGCGATTCGACCGTCTTCGGGGAGATATCCAGCAGCCCGGCAATCTCGCGGTAGGTCAA
>NZ_JBINJF010000046.1:0-20380 GCF_043951865.1 Halalkalibaculum sp. DA3122 | reverse complement strand
GATTCGATTATGCCAATATGGTGCCTTAGATGAACTAAATAAGTTATTATTGACAAACAGGGATGTTCATTTTTTCAGTGAAGAAAAAACGAACCAAAAAATTTACCATAAAATCCCAGATGTTGTTCTATTGGAACTTCATTTGTGGCTCCTGCTTATCAACGTTGGGAGACGTTGCTGGCACCTGTAGCAGGAATTTTCTGGACTTTGGGCGCTTGCGTAGAAAAGGGTCTTATCCTCTCCGGCATGGCGATTTCTGAGCCGCCCCGGGCAAACGCAGCGAAGGCGTTAAGAAAGAAACTCTGCAGCAGGTTACGGGAAAGCCCATAGATACGGAAAACCTGTAGTTGTGGAAAATACTACCAACGGGAACATCTGGGTTTCTTTTAGCCACAGCGAAGTGCAGCCAGGCGAAGAAATCCCCGCCGGTGACTTTTTGGGTTCGTTTTTGTTCACACAAAAAGGAACACCTCTGTCTTTAGAAAAGAGCTATTGTGACTTTTTGAGGTTGCCCTAGTTAACTCCTCGGTGGGGATCTTGGTCTGTCCGCTGTTCAGATGAATCGCCCCCCTCTTCAAACAGAAATTCTTCCGGTCGGGCATGTTGCAACAATCCAGGCTAAGGCTTCCCCGAATCAACGCCGCGTAATCCTGATTTGTTAAAAGGATTACAGAAAAAAAGGTAAGACAAATCCAAGGGATGGTCCCTTTTTTAACATAAAGCCTGAGCGTAATCAAGCGAAGTGAAATGAAGTCGAAGGATCTCCCTAAACATGGTTACTACTGCTTGGGTGTTAATCCCTCTACCCACAAGCAGCCTGCATAAGGAGATCCTTCGACTCCAGGCCGCAAATGCACGGTCTTCCGGTCAGAATGACGCGGCGTTGTTCATTATTTCTAAATTCTTAATTGAAAATTTCTAAAAAGCAGGGAGTGGGAAAAAATCAGTATTACATCACAAAGATAAGATTTTCTTGCTGCGGGAGACTGTAGAACTATTGAAAATCTGGGATGGCAATGAAAGAGAAAAAGGAAGCTGGATTGATACCAGCTCCCTTCAACACTTCGAAAAAGCCAACGTAAACAGTTACCACTAATAAAAGCGGTTCTGTGTAAAAAAGCTAAAAATGTTAAAAAAATTTAATGAACCTCAGTTGACTTCCAGTAACTCGACCTCAAAGACGAGAGTCTGCCCCGGTTTGATGGGACCGCCCGGGCGTGGGTTGTCTCCGTATGCCAGGTCGGCAGGCAGCCAGAACTTGTATTTGGCCCCTTCCTGCATCAGCTGAACCCCTTCAGTCCAGCCCTCAATAACGCGGTTGAGCGGAAAGGTAGCCGGATCGCCGCCGATGGAGCTGTCAAATTCGGTACCATCCAGCAGGGTTCCCCGGTAATGCACCGTAACGGTATCTGTCGCATTCGGGGAGGCTCCGGATCCCTCTTCAAGCACCTTGTACTGCAGGCCGCTTTCCGTTACTTCTACCCCTTCCTCATTTCTGTTTTGAGCCAGGAACTCTTCGCCTTTTTTGCGATATGTGGCGGCTTCTTCACGCTGCTTATTCATTGTTTCCTGCTGTTTTTGCATCTGGTAGGACTGAATAATTCCACGCATCTCTGATTCGGAAATAGGGGCGTCAGCACTGTCATCAAGTCCTGCCTGTATTCCTGCAACCAGCTTGTCGATGTCAATATCCGTCATATTTTGCTGGCTCAGGACCATGCCGTTTTGGTATCCCAGGCTGTAGCTTACACTGTCGATGTTATTCTCAAGGGTGGTATCGCCGGATCCAATGGAGGAATCGGAGTTGCAGCCCACAAAAAGGACAAAGATCCCACTTATAAAAAATAGCATTAATCGTTGTTGAAACATGATATAAGAATGTCGTTGAATTATAAATTATTGATCCAATTGAGTGAAAGAAGGTATCTATTTTTGAGGCCTAACAAAAATAGAAATATATTTGAATACCAGCTTTAACGAAATGAGATCAAATTTATTGACAACGTTCATGGTAATACGGGATTTGAGCCTTGTTGTCCGTGTATACTTGAGGAAACGGAACGAAGAACCTGGAATAGTGTTTCTTGTAACCACACAAAGGAATCTGAATATAAATCAATGAAGTAATGCCTGAAGGTCCGGAAATATGGAGAACGGCCACTCGTCTCTCAGAGGTGCTGGCTGAACGCAGTGTTAAAGAGGTGTATTTCGCTTTTGATCACCTGAAAAAGTATGAAGAAAGATTGCAGAACAGGAATGTGGAGGGGATTGAAGCACGGGGAAAAGCGATTTTGACACGGTTCGAGGATGGATTAAACATTTATTCGCACAATCAGCTGTACGGGAAGTGGAAAATAGTTAAAAGGGGAGAAATCCCGGATACGAACCGATCGCTCAGGCTGTCGTTAACCAATGGAGAACATTCTGCCCTTTTATATTCTGCATCAGAAATAGAGGTGCTCAAAGACGATAAACTGGCTGATCACGATTATCTCAAAAAGCTGGGACCAGATGTATTGCATCCCGATACCGACCGGCAAAGAGTACTCTCCCGCTACCAGGATAATGCTTTTCAGAACAGGAAAGTGGCCACTTTGCTGCTGGATCAATCTTTCCTCAGCGGACTTGGAAACTACCTGCGGGCCGAAGTGATGTTCGTATCCGGCGTGCATCCGGACCTGAAGCTGAGAGTCTGCACTGACCAGCAGAAAATGCAGATGGCCGAGGCTTCTGTTGAGCTTGCCCGCCGTTCGTACGAGACGAAGGGCGTCACCACGGATCCCCAAACCGTACAGGCGTTGAAGCGGGAAGGGAAGAGCCGGTCTGATTACCGGCATTTTGTCTACAATCGGGAGGGAGAGCACTGTTACAGGTGCGGAACAAAAATTGAAGTTAACAAGACGGGGGGACGCAAGCTCTATTTTTGTCCACAGTGCCAGTCAAAAGACCAGACATAATTCTGAAGAAACCGATTTTCGGTTAAACCCAAACGGTCTGGGGCAAATACAGGAAAATTTTCAGGTACATGTTTCATGCGGTCTTACATGGGCCAGAAAATGGGGACCAGGATGATTACGAGTATCCACAGTGTTAGTTCAAGTGAAAATCCCACCTTGAAAAAATCGGTAAACCGATAATTACCCGGACCATATACCATGAGGTTTGTCTGGTACCCGATCGGGGTAATCAGCGACATGGAGGCGACCAGGGTGACGGCAATGAACAACCCGCGCGCATCAACACCTTGAGACTCGGCAACTGACAACGCTATGGGAAACATCAGGGCCACCGCCCCGTTATTGGTGATAATTTCGGTAAGCAGACCGGTAGCAAGCACCACGCCCGCCAGTACGGCCCGCTGTCCATAAGCGCTGGTAAGATCCACCATCCACACTCCGATCAGCTCGGCCGTACCACTTACCTCCATCGCCTTGCCCAGTCCGATAGCCGAACCGATCACAATTAGTACGGTCCAGTCTACTGATTTTCGGGCTTCGCCGGCTTCAATAACGTTGAAGGTCAGTAACACCGCCACGCCCAGAATTCCGGCCAGTGCGATATCGATTATGCCAAGAGCCACCAAAAATACGATACCTACCAATACTGAAACGGAGACATACAGGTCTTTGCCGCCGGGACGGTGCTCTTTTATTTCATCAGTATCACCCGGGGCTTCACCGCCGGCTTCACTGGTCAGGAAAAAGTCCTCGATATCTTCATAAGCTCCTCTGAAACCGCGTCGGGTATCCAGCAGGAGTACATCGCCCGGGTGCAATATAAATTTGCCAAGCGGCTCCTCCACGCGCTTTCCTCTTCTGCGAACCCCGGTTACCGCTGCTCCGAACCGCTCCAGGAGTTTGGCTTCTTCAACGGTAGCCCCAACAAGGCGCGACCCCTCTTTTACCACGACCTGGTGCAGCTCCCGGTCTCTGTTCTCTTCTCTGTTTATTCCTCTTGGAGGCTGAATGGCCAGCCGCAACCCGGGGTGCCCGGATAGATCGGGAGTTTTGGCGGCGATGCCGTCTTTGGCGGCATATAAAAGATGGTCGCCCTCGCGGATTTTTTCATCTTCAGGAACCGGCGCAATTTCCAGGTTTTCCCGGTTAATTCGGGAAAGGTAAAACCCTGGAAAACCTGCCAACCTGGCTTCTTTCACGGTTTTTCCCGCAACATCAGCTCCTTCGGTCACTTCCAGTTCCACAAGCAGGTTTCTTTTACGTTCCTCTTCGTAGCGGATGTCGCGGCGTGCCGGGGTCAGCACGGGAGAAACGAAGATGAGATACAGGAGCCCTACAACGGCACAGGGAACCCCGATCCAGGCTAGTTCAAAAAAAGAAAGGCCTGCAAATCCGTGGCTTTGCAGCAGTCCGTGGGTAATCAGGTTGGTACTGGTGCCGATGAGTGTACAGAGTCCACCTAAAATGGCTGCGTAGGACAGGGGAATAAGGAGTTTTGATACGACGATATTATTTTTCTGCGCCCAGCTTCGAATAGCCGGAATCCCCATCGCTACAACCGGGGTATTGTTTAAAAATGCGGAATACAAAGAAACGCTGGGGCAGAGTCGTATCAGAATTCGTTGAATGCTCTTGGTCTCTTCTCCCAGTATAAAGGTACTGGCACGATCCAGCGCACCACTTTCACGCATTGCCGCCGATACCACATATAAACTGCCCAGTGCCACCAATGTGGTGTTGGCAAACCCCTGAAAAGCCTGTTCCAGGCTGACGACCCCACCCAGCGTGAGAACGGCAAGCGCCGTTAACAAGATTGCATCAGGACTCCACAAGTCAACGGCTAACCCGGCAAAGGCTAACAATAAGACCCCTATAATAAACAGTTGCTCAAATCCCATGCTGAATAGACAGAGTTTTAGTTTAAACTGTTAATTTCCCATGATATTTACCGCATCCTAAATAAAACGAAACCATGAACCCAAGACAATAATCAATTATTAGTCTCAGGGAAGCAGGCGCAGCAGGTGATATTGCCACGATTCGGCTGAAGCCAAGCATAAGTTAGACGGAATATCGAGAACAGCAAAACAAACTCTATCACGATTTAGTTGCCGTTTTAACCGTCAGGCCGACCCGATCCATCCATCGCAAGAGAACCTGTACCCTGAAAGATCTTTCAACCTTCCTGAACCGGCTTGTCGTGGCAGGGCATGGAGCAGGACATAAATATTAATAGGTATTGCTAGTAATTAGCCCTACATTGCATTGTTAAATTTAATTACCCACCTGAAAAGTGAACTTTACTGAAACGACGCGTTAGTCCAACTCCTTTCACAAGATGAAACCGACAGGTACCCAAAAAACAATATATATGTCACAACAAGGCAAAATAAAATTTTTCGATTCCCAAAAAGGATTTGGATTTATTAATCCCGATGAAGGAAGTAAGGATATTTTCGTTCACAGAAACAACGTTGAAAATCTTGGTTACGATCAAGGCTTTGAAGACGATGAAGCCGTGGAATTTGATGTCGAGGAGACTCCCAAGGGCTTGAGTGCAATTAACGTGCGAAGCCTGGATTATAAATAGACCAAACCTATTTTTTATATCACATTTAGAGGCCCCGGTTTTTGCCGGGGTTTTTTTGTGATTATCTTTTTTTGAGAGTGGTGTTCTCAGCCTGCAAGAGAGCTTTGTAAGAAGTTTTTTGCCCAAATTCGGTATTGTCCCGCATTTGAAATAAGTGTACAAAGATGCAGGATAGTTTAACAAATACCCGCGCAACGATGCATCTCAAACAGCCTATTTATCTCGTATCCTGTAGGTATGAAAATAGGTAGCTTGCCACAGGAAAGCATTAACCCGGATTATTCACCAAGAAATTTGGTTGTGCACGAGGAGTCCCGGGAATGGCACCAAGCAGTCGTGCCGAGGTACGTTGAGGAGGCATTGTCGGGATAACGAAGTGCACGGGCAAATTTCGCAGTATGGTGCAACTACACCCAAATTTGAGCTATAGGTGATTCTCCATATGTCAAATATTTTCCTGGATTTAACATCTTATTTTTACTACTTCGTGAATAAACCGGGTAATACACTGCTGTGAAACTCCAACCCGTCGAGCTTCAGGCATTTTCTAATATATCCCTCACAAATACCTGAAAAATCGGGAGGTAAAAGCTGAAATAATCATTCGAATACGATACTTTTAGCGGTCTTGAATGAGTCAACGAATTGAACAGTAAATTAAAGTTTTTAGTACTTCAACAATATGAAAGACAATGATTTTCTGAAGCCCGGGGATACCATAAGTCACAGTAATAAACAGCTGATGGAATCGCCCGAAGTGGAAACGATTGCGGAGCGTGTGATTGAGCGGGAAAAGCTGGAATTCGGTCCCGCCTCGATCGGGTATTTCCTGGTGTACCCAAATGTGACGAAATATCGTGCGGCAAAATGCATGAAGGCTTCCCGCGAAGTTAAATACTATTCAGGCAACGATTACCTGATCGAGATTTCCGGGGAGATGTGGGATATGCTGGATGAAAAAACCCGGGAGATGGTCCTGTTCCATGAACTGCTGCATATCGATCCTACCTACAAAGCCAAGAACCAGGAATGGAAAATGAAGACCCGCAAGCCCGATTTTGCGGATTTCTACGAGATTAACGACAAGTATGGAAATGACTGGTACAAAACGGTTCAGGCTACGGTTTCGTCACTGTATGACCTGGATCCCAAACGCGAGAGCAAGGTGAGCTTGTAGAAGACAAAATATGCTTTATGGGCGCTGCCCACAATAGGATGGGCAGTGTCCGGCGGTATCTGTCCGCAGTTCTTTACCCCGGGTTAGGGCGACACCATAAAATTGTAACTAATGTAGCGCCATTCATAAACGGAAGGGTAGTTACTGGTTTCTTTTTTTCCATCGATGTGGAGACTGGATCCCGCGCCAGCGGTAAGACTATCCCGGTATTTACCAGGATGGTCCCCATTCACTGCCCAGAATTTCCAGATCGATATTTTTAGTCGCCCTCATCAATATTGGTGAGGACTTCGACCTCCCCACGGCCATGCATTCAAGAGTTCTGATTCCGTAAAGGATTTAAACTATTCCTCTTCTGCAAATCTCTTTTCCAGTGCCTGCAGGCGTCGGTCGATATCGATAAGCTTTTGGATAATGAGCACATGTGTTTTGCCGGCATCAATTCCGACGGGACTTTCATCACTCTTAATTTCACTTAGGATCGCCTTGTACTCTTCTTCGGGAATGGTTAAATCCATACGATTACCGCTTTTTTGGGTTGGAGATGTTGCATCTGAAGATCCTGACTCATTTTACGTCAAAGCCCTCATCGACAAGAAACTTTTTGATTTTATCGACATGGTCTCCCTGGATTTCGATGGTTTTGGCGTAGCTGGTTCCCCCTGCACCGCAGTGCTGCTTCAGCTTTTTTTCCAGGTCTTCAATCACCTGGGGATTGTGCTGAATATTGGTAATCATCGTCACCGTTTTGCCGCGGCGACCACTGGTGTCACGTTTTACGGTTAAAGCCATCCGTTCCTCCTGCTTCTTTGGGTTGTTGAGATTCTTTCCAGGCTTTATACTGTTTCAACTGCTCTACATAGATATCGTAGACGCAGCGTTCGCAGCCCGATCCGCAGCAGTCTGTAGGCAGTGGTTTTTCCGGTTCTTTCATATCAGCACCAAAAATAGTCTTCTGCTTCTTTTTTCCCAAAAGTTGATTCCCCGTTTTTATGGTGCTGATAATCTCTAAACTACTCGATTTTTCCATCTTCCTTTTCGGAAAACCATAATCCCGAGGACGCCAAGCAGGGTTTCAGAAATAACGATGGAGTAAAAAACGCCCGGCTCCCCGAATTCCAACGTAAGGGCCAGGAGATAAGCAACCGGAATTTCTACCAGCCAAAAACAGATGAGATTAAGCAGGGTAGGGGTATCGGTATCACCGGCACCGTTAAATGCCTGGGCAATTACCATGCCCCAGGCGTAGAACAGGTAGCCCAGGCAGATGATCCGCAGGCACTGGATGCCTGTTGAAACAACCGCGGGCTCGCTGGTGAAAAGTCGAATGAGTTCCTCGGCCCACAGGTAAAAGGTGCCCCCCACCAGGCCCAGAAAGCACATGTTCACCAGGCCGGTAATCCATACAGACCGTTCGGCCCGCCCCGGTTTTTGTGCCCCGAGATTCTGTCCCACCAGGGTGGCCGCTGCGTTGCTCATTCCCCATGACGGCAATAGAGAGAAGATCAATATTCTGATGGCGATGGTGTACCCCGCGAGTGCCTCCGCTCCAAAGACGGCGATAATGCGGACCAGCCCGATCCAGCTGGAGGTGGCGATAAGATGCTGACTGATGCCACCGAGAGAGAGCCGGATCAGCCGCTTCATGATAGCTCCCTCCAGTTTCCAGTGGCTTCGTCGGATGTTGATCCTGTTGCTTTTTTGTGTCAGCAGGTAAAATTGATAGGCAACCCCTACGCCCCGGCCAATAGTTGTAGCCACGGCGGCGCCGGTAATTCCCAGTGCGGGAACAGGACCAAATCCAAAAATTAGAAGGGGATCAAGCACAATATTGATAATATTGGCGACCCAGAGCACCCGCATTGATATGGCCGCATCGCCCGCACCGCGAAATATGGCATTTATTATAAATAGGAGCATAATCACGATGTTGCTCCCGAGCATGATGGCGGTATAACTGTTAAGTTCCCGGATCATCTGCTCGTTGGAGCCCATAAGGGTCAGCAGTTCGGGTGCGTAAAATATGCCTGCCAGGGAAATTGGCATCGCTACAATAACAGCTACAATAATCGCCTGTACTGCCGAAATAGCAGCCGCCTGCTCATTTTTTTCGCCGATACGCCGCGATACAAGTGCAGTAGTGGACATGCTGAGGCCCATGGCGATAGCATAGACCAGGGTAAGAATCGATTCGGTAATGCCGACGGTAGCAACCGCGTCGGCCCCCAGTTTCGAGACAAAAAAGATATCTGCCACGGCAAAGATCGACTCCATGGCCATCTCCAGCACCATGGGAATGGAGAGCAGCAGTGTCGCCCGCCAGATGCTGCCTTCAGTAAATTCGTATTCCACCCCGCGAACGGAACCAAGAATATCTTGCCACAACCGGGCGTACCAAGAGGATGGAGCAGGTAACTCAGTCGTCTGCTCCCCAACTTCATCCACTTCTTTTTTTATTCGCATGCAACTCCCTTAAACGAACTAAATTTCACATACCTGCAGATGTGATAAGCTCAAATATGTACAACTGGCAACGACAGGCTTGCCCCCCGGGGCAGGTGCAAAATCACTCAGATGGATTCATCCACCATGTGATCATCTCTTCACATCGTATCGGAGTGGCTGATACGATTAACTGGTAGTGGTCGGAAGTGAAAGTTTCATCGGCCTAAAAATTTGTGGAAGTGTCTAAATAGCTTTCCGGTCGTTTTGTTTTCAGATCGAACCCGTGCAACGAGTAGTGCTTCAGGTGCCACCAAAAACGCTGCAGGGAGGAAGATGGAAGCGGAAACTTTATGATGGAATCGGCGGCCCGCAATATCGTTTCGTCGGCGCTGTCATATTCAGTAATATCGATGATGACAAGTCCCTGAAACGCCTGGATTTTTTGCAGGAAATACCGCTCCTGGGGTGTGGCATACTTGACTTTGGAGTGCGAAAATCCGGTGTATGCACCGCAGAGTTTATCCCCATTGGAGAAGTGGAGAATGGCATCGCTGTCTTTGACTTCTTCCCATAGCTGATCGACAGCATCAACCGTGTCACGTTCAATTTTCGATACAATATCATCGAAATCATATTCCAGGACCTCCTTGCCCGTCGCTTTTGCGATCTCTTTCAAGGCCTTCTGTTTGTTATTCTCATACAGCCCGATAAAAAGAGCAAGGTGATACGCCTTGCCGGATTTCAAATGATCAATGAACTGCTCATATTCTGAATCCTTGTACACAAGGCTCGGAAATTTTTTTTCTGTGCTCTTTATCTCCATAAGGAAAAACGAACGTTATTTTCTTGAAAGTTGAACGGAATATATGAAAAGCAACGGTATTGATCAGTAATCAAAGAATATTTTGCAGATCTTTTTTGCCTCCCACCGTTACATCCAGGTCGCTAAGTAACCCGTCTTTCAGATCGTATATCCACCCATGCACGCTGAGTGTTTGTCCCTTTTCCCACGCCTGCTGTACAAAAGGGGAGCGGCAGACATTGATTACCTGTGCCCGGACATTCAGTTCGCACATCCGGTTAACCCGTTTTTGCTCATCCGAAATGGAGCTGAGCTCCCCCTCGTGTTGAACGATAACATCCTGGATATGGCTAAGCCAGTTGTCAATAAGTCCAAAACTCTGGCCCTTAAGTGCGGCCGTCACGCCCCCGCACCCGTAGTGTCCTGATACAACAATATGCTTTACCTTGAGCACTTCGACGGAATACTGCAGCACCGACTGGCAGTTCAGGTCGGAATGAACCACTACATTGGCCACATTGCGATGCACGAAAAGGCTGCCGGGGGGCAGATCCACAACCTGGTTGGCCGGCACCCGGCTGTCGGAGCACCCGATCCACAAAATCTGGGGATTCTGGCCTTTAGCCAGCTCGCTGAAAAAACCGGGATGTTCCTGTTCTACCCTTTCAGCCCACGTTCGGTTATTTTCAAAAAGTTCTGGTAGTGACTTCATGTCTGATATTTAAGTCTATACTAATTCCAAAAAAATCAATCGAATAGGTTTTGTAAACCGTTGTTTTGTCGCCCAAACTTATCATTTTATCGGGTCTTGAACTCCGACAAAATTCCTGATTTTAAAACCCTCCCGAATATAATGCAAAGGATGGAAATTATTAAATGACTTGTTTGTATGCTGTTAGCATCGTTGCTGAATAAAATCCGCCCGATATTTTGGGTGGGATTAATGGTCCAATGATTGGATTAATTTATTGAGACTTACGTCTTGTTCCAGAAATTTCAGTGTATGTTGTTGTATTACCCGATGGGGTAGTTACAGAAATTTTAATTGTCAACGAAGCCGGATCATTGGATTCTTCATCAGTGTCCCGGATTGAGAAGTTAAATTCTGTGGCCCCGGGCCCTGGGAAAAGGTGGTTGCCCAAGGTGAAATCTGAATCACCGGTAACCTCGATTCCCTCTCCGGCTTCGACACTAATTTCGGTGCCGGCTGCCATTGGGTTGCCATTCAGATCGGTTACGGTATATGAGAAACTTTCCCCCCCATTGGGAGAAAGATCAAATGTAGTAGGACTTGCATCAATTAACGCCCCTCTTGTTGAGAAGACAACATTGATTTGTTTCGAAATGCGGTTGTCATTCTCGTCTACTGTGGTAGCAGTAACGGTTGAATAGCCTGGCCTTCCTGCACTACCGCTAATGTCATCAGTCGGTCTGGGTTCACCGGATATCAGATCTGCAGTTACAATACCATCTTCATCTGTCTCTCCAGAGCCCTGTATAACTCCTCCCGTAGTGCTAAAGTAAACGACAGTCCCAGGTTTTACAGGATTGGAAAACTTATCTCCAACAATCACGGTAACTGTATTCCGAACTCCATTGATATCATACCCTTCAAAATTGAATTTATTGGGTGCAATACTGAAGTGATCTTCATCTGGAAATCCCCCGTGGATTGCAATCAACACGGGCTTTGAACGGATTGTTAAACCGACTTCAGGTCGGTCTACAAGAGCCTGTATTTTTACGGGACCCGCAGTATTTCCACTGAAAAGAGAGCTTGTAACGCGACCCTGGGCATTGGTTTTCGCCACTTGTGGAATTAATTCCTCACCGCCACCTGGCCCAGATATTATACTAAATTGTACATCTACCGCTTTTTCCCTGTTCAAAGAACGTCCGGCGGAATCCTGAACTTCAAAGGTAAAAGCACTGCTTACCTGGTCGCCTGTTTCAGCAATATTTATTGCTTGATTCGAGATACCGGTTAAAACAATGGCTGCGGCTCCTTCCGGTTCACCACCAACTTGTTCATCATCACCACCTTCATCACCCGGATCTGTCTCAGATAGTAACTCAATAATCAGGTCTGTTACGTCGGTTTCAGGTGCGACCTTAAAGGTTGTCGATTTAGAATTAAAACCCTGTCTGGAAGCTTCTATCGTTACAGAAAATGAGCTGTCGGCCTCTATCGTAAATGCAAACTGGCCTAATGAATCGGTAGTGATGGTTTGTCTCAAGGGTGCAGGATTGATTATTTCGACAATAGCATCTTCAATTGGATTTCCAGTATTTTGGTTACTTACCTCTCCAGAAATACTTACAGACTCTAGATCTGAGTCAGCCGTCCCACAAGCCTGAACTAGTAAAACAAAACAGGATAAAGAAAGGAACACAAGAATTTTAGACTTCATAGCCATACGAATATAATTAAATGGATGATATTACCTAACCGACTTGATACTTTAGATGCCCTTGAGCTGGTAAACATTAAAAAATATTAATGTTTACCAGTTTAAAAAAATATTGGGTGAAATAAAATTGAAAAAATTAAGATGTCATTGGGGATAAAATATTGCAAAATTTATCTCTATAATTTTTTTAAGGATCTGTCACTAATCTAAGGTAAATAAAGAACGGGCAAATCAATTCAAAATCGAACAACATCTTTATCAAAAAATCTTTAACATAAACTGAACGGTTATTCGGCACTTAAAATCATATACAACCAGTTTCATGTTCGTATGGGTTTGAGAGAACAATATGAATGGTTTCTTTCCAAACTCACGATTTTCAAGTGGCTTTCCGACTATTCGTCTGAAACGCTTCGTAACGACCTGTCTGCCGGTGTAACGGTTGGTGTAATGCTTATTCCGCAGGGAATGGCGTATGCTGTACTGGCCGGTTTGCCTGCCATCTACGGGCTGTATGCATCGTTGGTGCCGCTGCTCATCTACCCGCTTTTTGCTACCTCACGGCATCTTTCAGTCGGTATTGTAGCCATCGACATGCTTATTGTAGCGGCGGGGGTCGGGCTCATTGCTGAACCGGGCAGCGACCAGTATATCTCCCTGGTTATTTTGCTCGGCATATTTGTCGGGATCACGCAGATCGCCATGTCGGTGGCCCGGCTGGGTTTTATTGTAAACCTGTTGTCCAAGCCTGTTATTATCGGATTTACAACAGCCGCGCCCCTGATCATCTCGTTTAGCCAGCTTGGCAATTTAACGGGCATAAACCTGCAGCAGACGCAGTATATATACGATATTATTACTGAGCTCGCCGGGGTATGGAGCGAACTGCACCTGGTTACCTTTATCATCGGAGTTTCCGGAATCCTGGTTCTTTTCGCCTTCAACAGGTTTTTGCCGGCAGCGCCGGATGCGTTAATACTGGTCATCCTGAGCTCAGCCGCGGTTTGGGGAATGGGACTGGATCAACGCGGAGTGGAAGTGGTGGGATCTATTGACGGGGGACTCCCCGCCCCGACTATCCCTGCATTCAGCTTTGAACAGTTGCGGCGGTTGGTGCCCACCGTCTTAACCCTGTCGCTGGTTCAATTTATGAATGTGGTGACCCTCGGGCGGACGTTCGCCTCCAAATACAACTATACCATCAGTCCCAATCGCGAGCTTTGGGCTATCGGTACCGCGAACTTGGTTGGCGGATTTTTCAGAAGTATTCCTATTTCAGGCAGTTTTTCGAGGTCGGCTGTTAACGAGCAGGCAGGGGGTAAGACTCCCTTGACCAATGTTTTTGCAGGAATTTTAATAGGACTGACACTGCTGTTTTTGACCCCGCTTTTTTATTATGTGCCGATGCCGGCCCTTTCCGCCATAATTATTGTTGCCTCGCTTGGCCTCATAGAAATAAAGCAGATCCGTTACCTGTTCAGAACCAAAGAACGGGATGGATACATCGCTCTATTTACGTTTATTACAATACTGGTTATAGGAATACAGGAAGGGATTCTGTTGGGGGTGGGGGCATCCCTGGTGGGTGTCCTTATTCGCGCAAGTCGCCCGAATGTGGCTGAACTGGGCCATATTTCCGGTTCTCATTTCTTTCGTGATATCAAGCGGTATCCGGAGGCCGACCGCATACGCGGATTGCTGGTTCTGCGGGTTGACGCTTCCTTCTCTTTTAACAATGCAGAGTATTTCAAGGAATATATTATAACAAAGAGTGAAGAAGAGAATCGAACGATTGAGGCGGTCATAATCGAGGGGCGCAGTATAAATGACCTGGATACGACGGCCATAGAAGCCCTGCAGAATGTGGTTGAAAGTTTGCAGGAGCTTAATATAGATCTGCACTTTGCCGGACTTAAGGGACCGATTCGGGATATCATGCTGCGGTCCGGGCTGGCACGACGACTCGGTGGCTCGCATTTCCACATGACCACTCATCAGGCGGTTCAGTATATTCTCCAAAAGTGGCAGCAGAAAGATTCGTCCGACCACCGGTTGACTGACTATATGGATACGGTGGATTAACGGGCTGCAGGAGGGAAATTGAGATTTACGTTGAAACTGGAGTGGCCCCATACCGGAGATGATAAGCTGCCGATTGATGGTCTGAAATCAGGAAGGGGGGGCTGTATGCCGAATCATAAAAAAAGTGCGACGTACTTCATAAGTACGCCGCACCGGTGAAAATGCAGGCTAGATATACTGGTTGATAAGATTTTCGTAGTATTCCTGTCGCCCGCTTATCTGATCGGGTTCTCCGTGTTCGATCGCATACGCTCTGAGCTCTTCCAGGCTGAGGTTGCCTTTTTCAAACTGGGCTCCCTTGCCACTGTCGAATGAGCTGTATCTTTGCTTGCGCAGCTCGTTGTATTCGGAATCTTCCAGGATCGCGGCGGCGGTCTCCAGCGCCCGGGCCATCATGTCCATTCCGCCGATATGTGCATAGAACAGGTCCTCGAGATCGGTTGAATTTCTGCGGAGCTTGGCATCAAAGTTGAAACCTCCTGTACCCAGTCCACCATGTTCCAGCAGTACCAGCATCGCCTGGGTCAATTCGTAAATGTTGACCGGAAACTGGTCGGTATCCCAGCCGTTTTGATAGTCGCCGCGGTTGGCATCGATGCTGCCGAGAAGCCCGTTGGAGGCCGCCACTTCGAGCTCATGCTGGAAGGTGTGCTGCGAGAGGATCGCGTGGTTGACCTCGATGTTGACCTTGAAATCCTCATCAAGCCCGTGTTCACGCAGAAACCCGATGACGGTCGCCGTGTCAAAGTCGTACTGGTGCTTCATCGGCTCCATCGGCTTCGGTTCAATCAGGTAGGTGCCCTCAAATCCGTTTTCGCGGCCATAGTCACGCGCCTTTTTGAGAAACGTTGCCAGGTGTTCCTGCTCGCGTTTCATATCGGTATTGAGGAGTGACATGTAGCCTTCTCGTCCGCCCCAGAACACATAATTATCGCCGCCGAGCTCGATGGTGGCGTCAAGTGCATTTTTGACCTGGACGGCGGCGTGCGAAACTACTGAAAAGTCGGGGTTGGTAGCTGCCCCGTTCATATAGCGGGGGTTGGTAAACAGGTTGGCCGTTCCCCAGAGCAGTTGTACGCCCGATTCCTCCTGCTTCTTTTTGGCGTATTCCACAATCGTTTTCAGCCTTTTTTCGGATTCCGCGATGGTATCGGCCTCATCCACCAGGTCGTAGTCGTGAAAGCAATAAAAGGGAACTCCCAGCTTGGTGATAAACTCGAAAGCCGCATCCATTTTATCCTTGGCCCGCTGAATGGGGTCGGCGGATGTCAGCCAGGGAAATTGACGAGTGCCTACGCCAAAAGGGTCACCGCCGGTACCGGTAAAGGTGTGCCAGTAGGCGATTGCAAACCGGAAAAAGTCTTTCATCGATTCTCCGGCAACCTTCTTGTTTTCATCATAGTATTTGAATGCGAGGGGATTGTCGGAATCCCTTCCCTCAAATTCGATCTTGTCTATTTCGGGGAAATACTCTTTTTCACCAGTAGTTATCTTCATAGAATTATCGTTATTACTTGAATTTTCTGAGTTGTAGTTTAAGTCATCTGAATGGTACTGGCCGCAGGCGATTCACATCGCACGCTCCAACTCCTCATGCCAGCGCCCGTATGCGGCAGAATATGATTTGACGAGCTCGTTTTCCGGCTCCTGGGTTTTCACCTTTTTTAACCCGGCAAATGCTTCTGATCGTTTTTTGTAGACGCCGGCGCCGAGGCCCGCGCCAATGGCTGCACCCACCGAACCGTCGGTATTGTACATCTCAACGATCTTGCCTGTAACATTGGTAAAGGCTTCGGCAAAAACGGGACTCAGGAACATGTTGGTATGGCCCACGCGCACCGTCTCTATATCCATTCCCATCTCTTTCATTATCTGCAGCCCGTAGTTCAGAGCAAATGCGATACCCTCTTGCGCGGCCCGGATCACATGACCGATTTTATGACGGTTGAATTGAATTCCATTAATCCGGCCTCCCAGGTTTTTATTCGCAAGCGGGCGTTCGGGGCCGTTGCCAAACGGTAGTACAGAAATTCCTTCAGCTCCAATCGGTACGCTGCCGGCCATTTCATTCATCTCGTCGTAACTGTAGGATCTGCCGTCAAGAAGTGTATTGCGCAGCCAGCTGTACTGGATGCCGGTACCGTTGACACAGAGCAGCACGCCATAACGCGGATGATCTTTGCCGTGGTTTACATGCACAAACGTGTTGACGCGCGACTGGCGGTCATAGAGCGGTTCATCCGTAACCCCGTAAATTACACCGGAGGTTCCCGCCGTGGAAGCGACCTCTCCCGGGTTCAGCACGTTTAACGAAAGTGCGTTATTCGGCTGATCGCCCGCCCGGTAGGCGATGTTGATCCCTTTTGAAAGCCCCAGCTCTTCCGCTGCCGAGGCAGAAAGTTTGCCGTGGTCCCCCATGTTTGGATGAACCTCCGGGATCAGATCTTCTGAGATGCCGTAGTGATCCAGCAGTGGAGTTGCGATTCCGTTCGACTTGAAATCCCAGAAGATGCCTTCGGAAAGTCCGGATGTAGTGGTCGATATATTACCGGTCATCTTCATGGCGATGTAATCGCCGGGCAGCATAAATTTAACCGCCCGGTTGTAAAGATCCGGTTCATTTTCTTTAACCCACTTCAGTTTAGAGGCGGTAAAGTTCCCAGGCGAATTCAGGAAGTGGTCCAGGCAGTACTCTTCGCCCAGCTCTTCAAACGCTTTTTGCCCGATATCCACGGCCCGCCCGTCGCACCAGATGATGGAGGGACGCAACGGCTGCTGGTCTCCGTCGACCAGGACGAGCCCGTGCATCTGGTAGGAGATGCCGATCGCCTTAATGTCGTTCGTGTCGATATCGGCTTCCGAAACGATTTGACGGGTGGCCTTCACGACGTGGCTCCACCAGTTCTCGGGATCCTGTTCGGCCCATCCGGGCTCGGGAGCCGACATCTCCAGCTCTTTATCGGGGGAGGTGGCCGCACTTACCAGCGTACCACCGTCAGCCTCGATAAGGCTGGCTTTTATGCTTGAACTCCCTACGTCATATCCTAGTAAATACATGTAAAATAATTCTTCTGAGGTTATATTGACCTTGTGTTGACCGGTGCAGTTCTGCCGGTACAACAAGCATCGCCGGCAGGTCCCCCCCGGACGCCATTTGTATGCCCGGGGGGGATCGCTGCCGGCGATCAGTATTCGATTTTCAGTTTATTCTTCATCGCTATCTGAGAAGGCAGAGTCAAATGCGGCGCCGGGAGCGGAGAAGTCGATTTTTTTGCAGTAATCTGCGGATTCGCTGGCTCCCACTTCGCGGTCCATGCCGCTGTCTTCCCATTCGACGGAAAGCGGTCCGGCGTACTCAATGCGGTTGAGTGCACGAATGATCCGGTCAAAATCGATTTTGCCGCGTCCTACCGACACAAAGTCCCAATAGCGGTCTTTATTTCCGAATTCGGTATGTCCCCCGAACACACCCGCCTTGGTCGGCTTGTCTGACCACCACACATCCTTCATGTGTACATGATAAATACGGTCGGAGAAAGTATCGATAAATCCAACATAATCCACTCCCTGGTAGCCGAGGTGGCTGGGGTCGTAGTTGAAGCCAAAGGTTTCGCGTCCATCCAGTGCCTCGATGGCACGCTCGGCAGAGGCGATGTCAAACGCGATTTCGGTGGGGTGGACCTCAAGACCGAACTTGATCCCCACTTCATCAAATACATCCAGGATCGGGTTCCAGCGGTCGGCAAAATCCTGAAATCCCTCGTCTACCGTATCGGGCAGGTTGGGGGGGAAGGAGTACAGTTTTGACCAGATAGAGCTCCCCGTAAATCCGTTGACCACCGGTACGCCCAGTTTTGCTGCGGCACGGGCGGTGGCTTTCATCTCATCGGCCGCGCGTTGCCGGACCCCTTCAGGATCCCCGTCGCCCCAAACATGTTTGGGAAGGATCTCTTTATGGCGTTCATCGATCAGATCGCACACGCCCTGACCCACCAGGTGGTTGCTGATCGACCATACCTGAAGGTCGTACTTGGCAAGCAGCTCTTTTTGCTGCTCGCAATAATCATCTTCCTCCAGTGCACGGTGGACATCAAAGTGATCTCCCCAGCAAGCCAGCTCGAGTCCGTCATATCCCCACGAAGCCGCTTTTTCGGCAATCGTTTCTAATGTCAGGTCGGCCCACTGGCCGGTGAATAGTGTTACTGGTCTTGACATAATGTATCCCGTTTTTGATTGAAATTTAGTGTAACAATGAATGAAAAAACCCTTTGAAAAATTCCTATCCTAAAATATGCATATGCCAGAAAATTCAAAGTTAAGTTGAGGGTATATTTTATTGCATTGGCAACTTTCGCTTGCTGCTGGCTCACCACCAACTGGGCAGTGGATCGAAGGTGTGCGTGAATAATCAAGATTAAAGTCCGGATTTGGAGCGTTTATTTTCAAAAAAATGCTGTAGTATCCATTTGCAGTCTTCCTCCATAACGCCCTGGATGACCTCAACCCGGTGATTCAGCTTTTCGTTGTCAGCGATGTTGAACAAGCTGCCACAGGCGCCCGCCCGGGCATCCAGTGTGCCAAATACAACGCGTTCGATCCTGGACCAGACAAGGGCGCCGGCACACATCGGGCAGGGCTCCAGCGTCACATACAACGTGCAATCGGTTAAATATTTGCTTTCGATTGTAGAACAAGCTGCAGAGATGGCCAGCATTTCAGCATGGGCCGTAGCATCGTTGAGGCGCTCGGTTTGATTGTATCCCTTCCCGATGATGCGGTCCTCCTGCACAACGATTGCCCCAACGGGAATTTCATCCTCTTCGTACGCCTGCTCGGCGAGTTTAAAAGCCTGGAGCATAAATTTTTGATGCTGTCTGATGGTCGGGGTGCTGTTGTTTTGCGGCATAAGCAGGTTTTGAATTAATGTATTTGTTAGAAAATTTTACAAACTCGTAAATCCTTATTCTGAGAGCTGTACTCCTGATTAAAATGATAATAGGTTAATACGGTCGGTGGTACAACAACCTCCCAACAAAATAGAGGGTTTTGCAAAGGTCCCAGTTAATTTGATTTAAGAAGCAGGACGGGGATCCTGTTCAGCACGGACTTGCAGTGGAAATATCAAGCAAAAATTTGCTTCCCATTCCGGTTATTAGCTATAATCAGAGCTCCAATAATAGTAAAAAAATAGCCGAATGGAATCTGTAAACAGAAGTATTCTGCAGCTGCTTGAGTCTGAAATCCGCAATATCCCCGACTTTCCCAGGCCGGGTATCGCCTTTAAAGACATTACTCCCCTTCTCAAAAACCCCGATACCCTCGAGTTGACCTCCCGGATGCTGGCCCGCCCGTTCCGGTATTCCCAGGTCGATTATGTGATCGGTATTGAGTCAAGGGGATTTCTCTTCGGAACCAACCTGGCCCAGGATCTCCATGCAGGATTTATTCCGGTTCGAAAGCCGGGCAAACTACCCGCCGACACCGTTTCTGAAACCTACGCCCTTGAATATGGGGAAGACCAGGTGGAGATGCACGCAGATGCATTCAAAAATGGAGACAAGGTAATTATCCACGATGACCTGATTGCTACGGGGGGATCGGCCCGCGCGGCTACACAGCTGGTGGAAAAACTGGGGGGTGACGTAATCGGATACTCCTTCATCATAGAGCTGCAGGCACTGAGGGGACGCGAGCAGCTGCCGTCCGATACTCCCTGCGAGGTGCTTATCAGTCTCTAGCCCGGATTTCTCACGAGTATGTTGGATAAAATCATGTAACTTCATGGATGACCATAACTTATTCCATTTTTTATTGCCAAATCATCATTACAGTCTGTAACAGGCTGCGAAATGGGCCTTTCAGCTGCGTTGAAGGACAAATCACCTGCTCAACGTACCAACGTACGTCTGCGCGGCC